>JADFGN010000066.1 GCA_022567695.1 Candidatus Poribacteria bacterium
TCTATATTTTGCCCTCCTTTATTATCACGGAAACAGGATGCAGTCATGCAAGATACAAGATGCAGAGATGCAGGTCTAAATCCTGAATCTTGAACGCTTGGTGTGAGTTATTGCGAGTATAATCCACACCAAACGTTTGAATCTCCTAGAACCAGAAATGTGACATCAAGATTAACTGATCTGTCCCCTGGAGTTGGCGATCTTTTGCCTCCTCGTCACGGTCTTCATTCTCAATGTTCGCCCAATAGAATAACTCAAGGGAGCCGTTTTCCATGATGGTGTACCGGGCAGTGAGTGTTACGCGCTGTCCGGCGTCACCTTTCACCTTCCGATCCGGATCGAGCAGCCCGTAACGTCCTGAGACGATGAATTTTGGTGTCACGCGGTACTTTGCACCGAAATAGTAGCCTTTGGAGTCGATGTCATCATCACTAAAGCCGATGCTTTCATCGACGCCAAAACTGCCACCGAAATCGAATTCCCCTTCAAGGGAGACACCCTTGTAAGCGGCTGTCAGAAACGCACCAGCAACCATCTGGCGTTCGTCCCGCACTTTATCAAGCAGATAGGAAACACCACCCCGTAGTGGACCAATTCTCCCACCAATAGTTGTTGTCCAGCCCTTATTCTGATTCGAGTCCGCGGCAGGTAATGCACTCCCGCCGTTGAATATCGTTGGATTTCCGCCGTTAAAAACCGCCGCATTATAGAACAGGTTTTTGTATGACCCGCCAACCTCTACGCCGACATCCCGTTTATTCGATCCCAGATTAAATCCTTGGCGAACCAACATATTATGGTCTTTCTGTTTGATGCCGAAGGGGAGGCGGAATTGCCCGACTTTAACGTAGAGGTGTTTTGGGATAGCATCAATTGTCGCAAACATATTGAGCGTTGAGCCCATGTTGTTGGAAAGGGTCAGCCGAAGTTTCTCGGACGCTTGTGCATTAACGGTCAATTCGCCCTGCATCATGAAAAAGCTATCGACAGATGAATGGCAGGAGGTACATGTGGCAACCGCACCTTCTTCTTCCTCAACATCGGTTGTTTTGATATACGCTGTGCGAATGTCTATCGCGGTTGTTAGCTTTTGGCGGATTTCCTCTGCCTCAGCCATGATGGCTTCAGGATCGAAATCTTCGGGAAATTCAAAGTAGTTACTTTCAAAGACTTGCCCAACAGGGTTCCGGGGACCTCCGCCCGCCGGATCGAGATGGCAGAAGCTACACTCCTTATTTTCTTGAGCCGCGTATTCAGGGCGTGCCGCTACATCAAACACGAAGCAAAAAATCGCCAATACGATAAATAAGAAATTCAATGTTCTCATCTGAAAATTGTATTGCAATGAATGACCTCCTTAATTTACGAAATGTAATGAATCAAATTAGTTAAAGTTGAAAAATTCAAAATTAAGTTAGATTCCTATTCGAGTGGCGTATATACATAATCCATATTTATCGCCCCCGAATGACATCCCCAGCAGACGGCGTCCTTTGCAATTTCTCGGAAGGCTCCGTCCGCTGCATTCCGCGTGTATTCGACCCACGTCCAATCGTTATGAGCCGGATCGTTTCCCTTCTTTTTTCGCATAATCGCGATGAGACCAATAAAGTCTTTGCCGGGACGAGTTGACTCCTTAACGATAATGCACTCATCTGGATAAGGGAAATTCTGTTCTCCATCTGCGGCAATCACTACACGCTCTTGATTGACATAGACATTCTTAGTCCCATTGTGCGGATCAGCAGGTCTTGGCGGAATTGGTTTGGCATTTAACTTCAGCCATTTCTCATACCCTGCGACGTCATCAGGCAGGCCGGGAAGAGGGACCGGCTTTTCGTCCACTTCATCATTTGGATTGCCGCCACCGTCTTCTCCGTTTTGGTCTTCGACAACTTCCTTTCCATCTTGGTTTTCGACGATACCGTCAGCAGGGATCTGTCCATCTAAAGGCGGTGTAATCTGATCGTCTGAAAGGGAAGGTGTTTGTTCGTTTTCGGTGGGTGTTACTCCTTCTCCCTCGTCCCCACAAGAAACGAAAATAGCACAACCAATTGCCATCCCCATTACGGCGACATATTTTAAAGTCAGGTTGAGTTGAAACTGTTGCCTCATGTTTTTCTCCTAAACATTAGTTTTGTACGGGAGTTTGTAATATCTCAATTCAAGGGTTTTAAAATTGACAGATACAGCGTTTACCTGATAATATTTTCAATAAACCAAATCCCTCCGAAAGGACTGTTCAAAATGCGCTATGTAAATGTTACTGAATTCAAAGCGAACCTTTCCAGATATTTGCAAGCTGTCAAAAACGAAGATATTATTGTGACCCGACACGGAACACCTTTGGCTATGGTTCGACGTTTCGTCCAAGATACATCAACTGATAATACTAGAGTGAGCCAAGATGCTCCTGACTCTCAGAGTCTCCAATCAGAAGGACGATTTGATGGACTCGATTTGGATGAATATCGCGAAAAAATTAGTCCGAGACAATTCAAACTTTTGATGGAATACGTTGGTATGGAAGATGCTTCTCCAGATTTTGACCCGGCCAATCCGTTTTATCCCGAGGACCTTTGATGGCAATTCAGGTTTTGACCTATACAAAAGGAATCTCCATTCAATCACCAGTATACTTAGACGCCAATTTTTTGATTGCTTGCCGGATCAGAAATCATCTTAAATATCAACCTGCAAGGAATCTCCTCTTAGAGCTATTCGCTCAAGGAGTCGAAATCTTCATTGCATCGCTTACCATTGATGAAGTTTGGTGGGGACTCTTACGTGAATGGTACTATGCAGACACGGGACGAGGATTGAGTGGGAGAGTTTTGAAGAGACAGCCAGAGATCTTATCTCGATATGCTTATCGCCTTTATGTAGCGACGAACCAATACATGACTTGGGAAAATACGACCATCCTCCCCAGTTCAACGATTGACTCCAGAGATACAATCAAACAAGCCTTATCCTACATGACACACCATCACGTTTCACCGCGAGACGCTTTTCACCTTGCACTTGCTAACCTCTCTCACGCGAAGGGATTGGTGACATCGGATACCGACTTTGATGCACTGCATATTCGCGGATTGCGTCTAACAGTTTATAAATATTAGGCAGATCTTCAGCCTGTGAGCGAGCTTCTTCGATCAGTCCGCTTCAGCACGGATGGCAATCTTGATGGCGGTGTCATTATCCAACTGATAGCCTCCGTCTAAAGCATCGAATCCCTCACGCACACGCGAAAGCGGCAATACGTGGCTCACCATTTCAGCATACGGAAATTCGTTGTTTTCAAGGATCGGTAGACCGCGGACGAAATGATCGTATCGGCTTCCCCAGATCGCCTCCACACGGAGGTTCTTACGCATCAGCAATTGGTTGATGTTAAAATCGATTGACCCCATATCGACGAAGTGCCCTACCTCAACGAATGTCCCGCCGAATTTTACGTAGCCCAGACCTTCCGGTGTGGCAGGCAGGAACCCCGCGCATTCAAAGACGATGTCCGCACCTTCCTTTCTGGGAGTTTGTTCTTTGACCAATTCGGTCCGTTCTTCCACAGATGTGACCTCCTCAATGTCGATGGTGACATCAGCTCCCATCCGCTTGGCAAGTTCTAACCGTTTTGCTGGGCCACCCACCATGATCAGTTTCGCCGCACCGCTGATCTTCGCACAGATCAACGTGAAGAGCCCGATTGCTCCAGAACCCTGAACCACAACTGTGTCTCCGATCTGCACGCCGCCTCGCATGACCGCATGCACGCCAATGGTGAACGGCTCCGTTAGCACAGCAACTTCTGGCGGTGCATCAGTCTTGATGAAGCAGGTGTCTGGATAGTAGAGGTATATATAATCAGCGAATCCACCACGAAAGTGGGGCGGGTTATCAGGATCTGATTGGAAGCCGTAAGCCCCATATCCCGTCACTCCGGGCGCAAAAATGATGCGGTCTCCTTCCCGGATTGGATTGCCAACGTAGTCTGTCTTTACGCCTTCACCAATCGAATCGATGATTCCGACGTTCTCATGTCCAAGCAGCATCTCACCTTCGATCCCTTTCTGCCAGTTATGGATATCTGTTCCACAGATGCCCGCTAACTCTTGACGCAGTAGTATGGTGTTCGGCGCCGGCTCGGGTACGGGGTACTCACGAATCTCAAAATCCTGTCCCTGTGCAATGACGGCTCTACCTGTTCTCGCCATGATTGTTTCTCCTTGTGCTTGTTTATGGGAAAGTTTATAATACCAAACAACAATCACGATTATACTCGAATCGGTCTGCAAGAGCAATAAAAAAGATCTTTTAAAGTGCAACCAGTAAACAGCACGTTCTACGCGGAAAGGGAGGGCTATCTCATGAAAGCAATCATCCGAACCGGTGACGGAGGTCCAGAGGTTTTAAAATTGGGAGAGATCCCCGCGCCAACCCCGGGGCCAACACAGCTATTGGTCAACGTCAAAGCAACGGCGCTCAATCGGGCTGACACGCTTCAGCGACAAGGTTTTTACCCACCGCCTCCCGGTGAATCGGACGTTCTCGGATTAGAACTTGCGGGAATCGTTGAAGGAATGGGAGATGAAGTGACAGGTTTCAACCGGGGAGATCGGATATTTGGATTGGTCGGTGGCGGAGGCTATGCTGAGCAGGCGGTCATTGATTATCGCATGGCAATGCCAATTCCTGACGGTTGGAATTTTGAACAGGCAGCGGCGGTATCGGAAGTCTTCTTTACGGCGAATGAAACCCTCTTTACTTTGGGAGGGCTGGGTTCAGGCGAAACGGTACTCATCCATGCAGGTGGGAGCGGTGTCGGCACAGCAGGAACACAGATGGCACATCATGCAGGTGCTCGCGTGCTCATCACAGCGGGGTCGAGGGAAAAGATTGAGAAAAGTAAGAAGCTTGGTTGCACGGAAGGCATCAACTACAAGGAACACGATTTCGCTGAGGAAATCATGCGGCTGACAGATGGAGAGGGTGTTGATGTCGTGCAGGATTTCATCGGAGCCCCCTACCTGAATCGTAACCTCTCAATTTTGAAACCACGCGGTCGTCTGATTATCGTCGGATTGATGGGCGGTGGAACAGGCGAAATCGATCTGGGACCTATCTTGCGGAAACGGCTGCAGATCTTTGGATCGGTCATGCGTCCGCTGCCGCTTGAGGAAAAGATTCAGATCACGCAACGGTTTGTGAATCGCTGGCTACCACTGTTGAGGGAAGGAAAAATCAAGCCCATGATTGATACGGTAATGCCGTTGTCTCAAGCCCGCGAAGCACATGAATATATGGAAGCCAATAAGAATTTTGGGAAAATCATCTTGAGTGTGTAGCTTCGTTAGTATAGATGCCCTTATTCTCTCCTGTTCATCTTTTGGAATGAGGAATAAATTTTCGTTTGCCTCTGAGGATAACTTATGCTAAAATTTATGAACATCGTTCGTATTACGCATTAGATCATGAGGGCGCATCAAGGCGCATTAACGAAAAAATTATGGAGCAATTCTTTTTAAAATTTCACTTAATTTGCAAACTCAGAAACGCCGTGAGTACGCCTATGTACATGCACAGCATGGGCATTGCTACGGCGATGTCCATGCCTTAGTAAAGATAAGTGGCTCGCGATCTGAGTTGAATTTTTTAATTTTGAATGGTTTAGCAAATGGAATTAGGCACATGTTCAAAGGAGGTTACAAATCTCATGAAAAGAATACTCCCTTTGCTCGTTTTCTTTCTGATAGCGATACCTATTTTCGCCCAAGATGAAATCAAAGGAACATCAATTCATGGGCCATTTCGAGATGATGGTTTCATGGGGCTTGTGCTGAAAAGAATATCGATTCATAACACGTCTAATTTGCTAGCCGGTTTGCGTAAGGATTGGGTCGTCAGCTCAAAGTTTGCCATTGGCGGAGTCGGATATGGCTTGACCAAAAAGTTTGAGGGACGGGATTTGGAGTTGGCTTACGGTGGGTTCGAGTTGGAGTATGTGATTGCAACACGTAAGTGCTTCTACCTTTCCGCTCAAACGTTGATGGGGATAGGTAGATTGGCCTATCTGACCAAAGACAAAGAGAGATCTGGGGATCCCGATCTTTTTTTCATTGCGGAACCGCAACTCAATTTCATGCTGAATGCGACAAAGTCTTTTCATCTCGGTTTTGGCATCAGTGACCGTTTCGTGCGTGGGGTTGAGTTTTCCGGGATAGACAATTCAGATTTGAGGGGTCTGTCGGACACTTTCGGTAACCCCCCGCCGTCCTGGTCTCGCCCCTCGCAGCTCGGGATAAACTCCGCGGACAACTGAATTTGGGTCGTTAGGCACAGCTTGCCATACGGTGTCACCCTTCTATATGATTAATCATCAAACATTGGAGAATCTAACATGGCGACCACTGCTCAAGAAGTATTTGTTGAAACTGTACGCGTTCTGCCGCTCACCGAGCGGCTTCGTCTAGCCGCCCTCATTCTGCAGGACCTCACACAAGCTGGGGTCTCGGTTGTCGACAGCAGCGACGCCTGGAGTGAACTGGATATAAGCGACTTAACTACCTTCTCGTTGCAGTACGCTACTGAGTTGTACCCGGAGGATGAAGAACTTGTTTAACCCTGGCGATATTGTCGCAATTGATTTTCCCGGTGTCACCGGTATCAAGCGTCGGCCTGCCGTCGTATTGTCTTCTTCGTTGTACCATACGTCGCGGCCTGATGTCGTTGTCGGTCTAATTACCAGCCAGGCTGTCGCCGTTGGCCCGACAGACTATACGCTTATCGATTGGAAGCAAGCCGGCTTGAGAATGCCGTCGGTGTTCCGCAGTTTCTTCGCGACTCTGCCTCCTGCCACTAATCCTGTCGTTGTAGGCCACTTGTCTGAGCGAGATTGGAAGGGTGTACGAGCGTGTGTCAAAGCGGCTCTTGCTCCGCTGGATGATTCTGTGCCGCCAGTAACACCTGCACCGTGAACTCTGAGTGCAATCGTATATCTCGCTGATCTTAAACGACGGCGATCCTAACCAGCCGCTACAACTGACGGCGGAGAGTTGTGGTTTTATGACATTCAGAGTTGAATTATGGCAATCTCATCTTACGCATTAGATTATGAAGGCGCGTTAACGTAAAAATTATGGAGCAGTTCTTTTTAAAATTTCACTTAATTTGCAGACTCAGAAACGCAGTGAGTACGCCTATGTACATGCGCAGCATGGGCATTGCTACGGCGATGTCCATGCCTTAGTAAAGATAGGTGGCTCGCGATCTAAGTTGAATTTTTAATACATATTTTGTAGGAAATTGCCTATTATCGCAGCCATGATAATAGGCTTTTTTATTTTTATACGAAATGGAGACGAAAATGGAAAAAGTGTTAGGATTGAAATGCCGTGAATGCGGACGAAAGTACGAGAAAGAACCGCTTCACGTTTGTGAATTCTGTTTTGGCCCGCTTGAGGTTGACTACAATTATGAAGCCATTCAGAAGTCAATTTCACGCCGATCGATCGAGCGTGGACCGACAAGCTTGTGGCGTTATGCAGACCTGTTGCCGATTGACGGAGAACCAACCGATGGACTAAATTCGGGGTTTACGCCTTTAGTTCGCGCAAAAAATCTGGAAGACGCACTTGGTGTCAAAGAATTATATATCAAAGATGACACTGTCTGTCATCCAACCCTTTCCTTCAAAGACCGTGTTGTTGCTGTCGCGTTGAGCAAGGCGAAAGAGTTTAATTTCGATACGGTTTCATGCGCTTCAACGGGGAATTTAGCGCACTCTGTTTCGGCGCAGGCGGCGATTGCGAATCTGAAGTGCTTCATTTTCATTCCCGCCGATTTAGAAGAGAGTAAGATTATTGCTTCACTCGTTTATGCGCCGAAGGTTGTTGGCATTTTGGGAACTTATGACGATGTTAATCGATTATGTAGCGAGATCGCGGGCGTTTATCCATGGGCGTTTGTGAATATCAACATCCGTCCATTCTACGCCGAGGGATCTAAAACCTTAGCATTTGAAATCGTCGAGCAGCTTGGCTGGGAAGCACCAGATCACATTATTGCTCCGGCGGCGGGTGGCTCGCTTGTAACGAAGATTGGAAAAGCGTTGAAGGAATTCCACATGTTGGGTTTAATCGATAAACTGAATACGAAGATTCACATCGCCCAAGCGGAAGGCTGTGGCCCAATTGTCACCACACTCAAGGAGAACGGCGATTTCGTCAAGCCTGTACGGAAACCGACCACGATTGCGAAGTCTCTGGCGATTGGTAATCCGGCGGACGGTATTTACGCTGTAGACACCGTCCGAAAGTCGGGGGGATTTGGCGGGCATGCAACGGATGAGGAGATCGTTGAAGCAATGAAACTTCTCGCCGCAACCGAAGGCGTTTTCGCTGAAACCGCTGGCGGTGTGACCCTCGCCGTAACGAAGAAACTTATCGAAAGCGGCCACATCGGTCGAGAAGATCGGATTGTCATCAGCATTACAGGCAATGGGCTGAAAACGGTTGAGGCGCTTGATGGAAAAGTTGAAGAACCCCGTATCATTCAACCTCAACTTAACGCATTCAAAAAACTGATGTCAAAAGTTGAGTGAAGCCACAACGGCAATACAAAGCGTTTAAATTTGATGAACCATTTCTGACCTGAATCTAACAATGGAAACACTTCAAGGCATTCTCGAACGCATCGTTTTTGAGAACCCCGAAACGGGTTACACAATTGGGCGGCTTTCCTCTCGCGACCACCCGGGTGAATTGATTACCGTGATAGGAAACCTCGCGTCTGCCAATGCAGGGGAAAGCATGCTCCTCAAAGGGTGGTGGGTCAACAACCCGAAGTACGGCAGGCAGTTTCAGATCGACGGATATGAAACCGTACTACCGGCAACTGTTGTGGGCTTGAGGAAGTATCTCGGCTCCGGGCTTATCAAAGGGATTGGCCCCGTGATGGCGGCCCGAATCGTGAATAAGTTTGGTATGGATACCATTGATGTGATTGAAAAAACGCCTCTAAAGCTAAGGCGTGTGCCGGGAATTGGTCGGAAGCGGGTAGAAATGATCGAGCGTGCGTGGGAGGAACAACGGGAGGTCAAAAACGTCATGTTGTTTCTACAATCCCACAATGTGAGCACGACTCACGCGGCAAAGATCTACAAGACTTATGAAAATGAGTCTATTCCAATTGTCCGTGAAAATCCTTATCGCCTTGCTGATGACATCTACGGAATCGGTTTCAAAACTGCCGATACAATCGCTCAAAAGTTGGGGGTAGACAAAGAATCTCCCCATCGGGTCAACGCAGGAATGAAGTATATTTTGAGCCAAAAAGCGGATGATGGGCATGTTTTTCTGTACCGCCCCGAATTAATTTCCGCATGTGAAACCATCCTTGAACTTCCCGCAGACGCGCTTGAAAACGGAATCATAGAACTCACGACTAAAGAAGAAATCATCGTGGAAGATCTGGACACAGGAACCGAAAGCCAACAAGCGATTTACCTCGCACCATTTTATTATGCCGAGGTTGGCGTGGCCAATGTCTTCTCAAGGCTGATGAGAAATGCAGGAGGGCAGCATCAGCCTGAATTTCTTGAACGTTCGATAGCACAGCTTGAAACACAGATGGAGATGCGTTTCGCTGCGCACCAACGCGAGGCGATCAAAACGGCGTTGACTGCGCGCGTCATGATTCTGACAGGCGGACCGGGCACAGGCAAAACGACGACGACGCTGGGTATGATACGTTTGTTTGAGCAACTTGAAAAACGTATTCTCTTAGCTGCACCGACGGGACGTGCCGCCAAACGCCTTAGTGAAACAACAGGGCGTGAGGCAAAAACCATCCATCGCTTGCTGGAATTCTCACCACAGAAAATGGGATTCAAGCGCAATCAGGAAAATCCGTTGGAAGCCGACGTCGTTATCGTCGATGAGATGTCGATGGTCGATCTGGTGTTGATGAATAGCCTGATGAAGGCCGTACCGCGACAGGCGGCATTGATTATGGTCGGCGATGTAGACCAGCTTCCATCGGTTGGCGCGGGGAATATCTTAAGGGACCTCATTGATTCTGAGCAAATTGAGGTTGTGGAATTGACGGAGATTTTCCGGCAGGCGCAACAGAGCATGATTGTTACCAATGCACATCGGATCAATCATGGGAAATTCCCGCAAATTACCGGCCCGTCAGATCGCAATTTCTTTTTTATCGAGGAATCGGAACCGGAAACGGTCGCAGCGCGTATTTCCGAGCTTGTTCAGACTCGCCTGCCCAAACACTACGGTTATCACTCAATGGACGATATTCAGGTGCTTTGCCCGATGAAACGCGGCATCGTTGGATGCGACAACCTCAACAAACAGTTGCAAGAAACGCTCAATGCAAATTCGACAGAGTATGTTAGGGGTGGACGCGGCTTCCGCGTTGGAGACAAAGTGATGCAGGTTCGGAACAATTATGACTACGATGTATTCAACGGAGACATTGGGCGTATCACCAAGGTGAACCGAATCGAAAAAAGCGTTACAATCACATTTCCAGAAAAGGTTGTTGATTACGATGTCGCTGACCTGAACGAGTTGGTTCTGGCGTATGCCACGACCGTTCACAAAGCGCAGGGCAGTGAATATCCCGCCGTCGTAATGCCCCTCTTGACACAGCACTACATGATGCTTCAGCGCAACCTGCTTTATACGGCAATCACACGGGCGAAAGAACTCGTCGTCATCGTCGGTACCAAAGAGGCACTCGGCATTGCCATCCGCAATAATAAGGTCGTTCAGCGAAACAGCCATCTCGCTGGAAGGCTTCAGAAAGCACTCGCCAAAAAGCCAAAGCCGTCTGAAAAAATGCCTTCCTCAGCGGATGGAGATTACCTTTTTCCAGAGTTAAATCACTATGTTAACAGAGCACTCAAATGAACAGAGGCTCAAAAAGGGGCTCAATCTGCACATCTTCCCCCGCCAGCGTAGTCATCACCACTTGCCGAATCTCCTCCAATTCCGCCTTGCCATCCGGTGCAAGTGTGTGAAGCAATAGTCTTGGTATGTGGTTCGCCAGCCACTGTTTTACAAATGGAATCGGAATCGCAAGCCGTTTGCAAGCCCAAATCATCTTATCCGCCGCCAACTGAATCCGATTATACAAACCAAAGGTTGAGATCGGTTGCTCGTTGAACGTGCTCCGATTGACCACTCCGAAGTAAGCCCCCGACGCTATCGCCTCGACCACCATCACCGCTTCGCAGGCATGGCGATAGTAGCAGGTGTCTGAAACTCCCATCTGTTGAGGTTCGCTAAGAAAGACTGCCGTTGCGGTTTCTCGGCTGAACAGCTTATACCCGGAATGGAAGTCTGGAAATTCCTCCAAACTGAAGACGTATTCTAACGACAGCGGATGCCCCTCGATTACGGCATGATACATCAAGGCATCTAACAAGACGCGGTCGCAGAGTTCTTCTAACTCACCGCGCAGAAACCCCATGGGGCGGTGTCTCGAAATCCGTCGTCCGAGCATCAGCACCTTCTCCCTACCCACATGCTCCGCCGCTCGAACAAAATTGAGAAGTTCGTTGGCGAAGTGATCGCCATCTTGGTCAACAACGGCGAGATATTCCAGAGATCTCTGCTGTAGCAGATTGCGCATTCCATTGTTTACCGCATTGAGTTTGCCGCGGTTGACAGGACTGACACAATAGGAAATTCCAAACTCCTTGCTTAAACGTTTTGCTACCTCTGCGCCAAACTGTTCGCCATCGACGCTTAAACAGATGGTCGCCGGATGGGAAACGATATGGCAGAACATACTGACCGTATCTCTAAGCAGAAGCTCTCCACTAGCGGTATCAACATCTTGTGGAAGGTAGACGGGGATAACAATTCCTGTTCTGTCTTGCATCAAGTGAAACGCTGGTTCAGAAGTATACGATGATTTCATTTTCCATCCTCAAATAGAGATGATTTTCCTGCTAATCTGACTCAAAATCCTTGGCAACAACGGCGATTGCTAATTATCGCTGTTTGTATTGTATCATTGCTGGAAAAGAATTTCAATCTGCGGGACGTTTGTATCACAATCGATCTTGCGATGCCTTCACATCTTGAACTCCCCACCGCAATCCACTGCGTTTTCGGCGGCTTTATTTTATCACCTTTTCCGACCTAAATGGGGCTATACTTATAGAAAAACTGTATCGGAGAGACGGAAATGGCAACTCTGAAATCACTCATCATTTCGGCACAAGCTGGCGATCTGGATGCCTTCGGCGCGATTGTCCGACAATTTCAGGACATGGCAGTGGGTTACGCCTACTCGATCCTCGGTGATTTTCATCTGGCGGAAGATGCTGCACAAGAGGCGTTCATCGGAGCATATCGTGACCTCCGGACGCTTCGTACGCCTGATGCATTTCCGGCGTGGTTGCGGAAAATTATCTTCAAACACGCCGATCGATTCAGGCGGCGGAGGGGTGTTGGAATGCTCCCGCTGGAAGTCGCAATTGAAATGCCATCAGACGAAAAAAGCCCTCTTGAAACGGCCGAAAAGCACGAATTGACAGAGCGCGTTTTAGTGGAGATTCGGGGGCTGCCAGAAAAGCAGCGAGTTGCGACGACACTCTTTTATATCAACGGATATTCTCAAAACGAAATCGCCGACTTTCTGGAAATTCCCGTGGCGACGGTCAAAAAACGGCTACAATACTCCCGGAAGCGGCTGAAGGAAAGGATGATAGATATGGTACAACAGACTCTACAACAAAATCGACCTTCGAAAGATGAGAAATTTGTCAATCGAGTGCAGTTATTCAACGCAGTTGAAGCAGGGCTCACAGAGCAAGCCGAAGCACTCCTGAACCAAGATGTAGCACTTGTCAACGCCAAAAACGAGAGCGGACAAACGCTACTGCATTGTGCCGCTTATCGCGGACACAAGGCAATTACCGAGCTGCTGATCGACAGAGGCGCAGATGTCAACGCACAGGACAACGAGGGGCGCACGCCGCTCCATCAAGTTGCCATCATCTGGGTGAGTGCCGAGATTGGGGAGTTGCTGATCAATGCCGGTGCAGACGTTAGCGTGCAAGACAGATACGGCAATACACCGCTACTTCTAGCGTATGCCAGCAATTTCCACAAGTTGCGAGGGAGTGGAAATAGTCCGCACACGTTTCATAGATTGCTGAAAGAAAGCGGGGCAGAAATGGACGACTTTACGGCGGCATTGTCCAGCAGAGAGCAACTTCAGGAGAATCCTGAGTTGATAAATGCCCGACGCGGTCCCGATGAGTGGACGCTCCTGCATTACGTCGTCGATTTGGGCGAACTCGGCCTCGATGAGATTTTGCTGAAACACGGTGCGGATGTAAACGCGCAAGATGCCAAAGGGCGCACACCGCTCCAACTCGCCACACACCGTCTCGCTACTGAGATTGGACACTTTTTCGGTACTGCTTGGGATAGGGTTATCAGGAATCTTTTGGATTATAGTGCAGGTAAGGACATCTTTGATTTAGCGGCTTTGGGCCGATGGGAACACATCATGCAGTTGTTTAGGGAAGATAAAACGCTCCGTTCTGCACAGAACTCAGGCGGTAATACTGCACTCCATATCGCTGCGTGGAATGGTCAGCGGGACACGGTTCAATACCTGACGTGCCTTGCCGGAGTTCCGGTCAACGCGGAAAACAACGATGGTAAAACGCCCATTCAACTAGCGGCAGAGGATGGTCATCGATCGGTTGCTGAAATACTGCTCAGGCGTGACGTGGCTTGTGACATCTTCACCGCAGCAACGCTGGGTATCGTCTGGAAGGTGAAAGCGCAACTTCAGGAGAATCCGAAACTTGCCAACGCGACCGATGATGAGGGACGGTCAGTGTTACGCTGTATCTCTGCTCGGTGGCGGAAGGAAAAGTGCTTTTGGCGGGAGTGGCGATATGAGCCGAAAGAGGAAGCCTTGCTTGCTGTCATTGACCTCCTGCTCGAATCCAGCGCGGAGATGGATATCTGGACGGCTGCGAGTTTGGGACGGAAAGACGATGTCGCGGTGCTTCTTAAAAAGAATCCGCTTCAAGCCAATGCCTTTGAGGACGAATTCGCCCCGATTCACTGTGCCGCGCTGATGGGACATCCCAACGCCGTCGAATTTCTGCTCGACAACGGTGCATCGATTGAGACACGGGGGGTTTGGACACACACGCCACTCCACCTCGCCGCATGGGCAGGACAGCGAGAGGTCGCCGAAGTCCTCCTCAATCGTGGGGCAGATATCGAAACAAAGACAGGACAGGGCATGACGCCCCTTGAAGTCGCGGGTTACGAGAATCAATTTGCGGTCGCCGAATTGCTCATCTCGCACGGGGCCGACCTCAACGTGAAAGATAACAAGGGCGCAACACCGTTGCACTACGCCGTTTCGGAGGAAGATACGGCGTGCATCGAGTTATTGATTTCACATGGCACCGACCTCAACGCGAAGGATAAGCAGGGAAAAACGCCGCTGAAGTGGGCACAGGAAACTGAGCAGGAAGAGGTCGTGGAGCTGTTGCGGCGGCACGGCGCAGTTTAAGCAGACAACAGAAACAAGAAGTCAAAATAGGCGATGGCATCGAAAATCAGGTGTCATCGCCGTTTCTGTTTGAGAAATCAGAATCTCGATTTTCCGTAAAGTAATTGGGATTGAAACCCGATTGCCAACGAACCATTTTCCAATTGACACCACGATTCAAATGCGTATAATTCACGCAACCTCAACGAGTCATAGAAACCGCAAATAGGGTTCATATCATATCAACGACTAATGTTACCAAGCAGAAATCGAAGGAGGAGGACAAGTGGCAAAATTAGCAATCAACGGTGGGGAAAAAGTCATCACTCGTTCTTTGGGGCGCGAATGGCCGATTTGGGATGAATGTGAAGAGAGGGCATTATTAGACGTACTCCACAGCGGACGGTGGTGGGGTGGCGGGGAAGGTTCAAAAGTCAGGCAGTTTGAAGATACTTTTTCCGCCTACCAAAATGCAAAATACGGAATCACAACGACTTCAGGCACTCAAGCGTTGATTTGTGCGCTAGCGGCGGCCGGGGTCGAGCCGGGTGATGAGGTCTTAGTTCCTGCGCTGAGTTTCTTCGCTTCCGCCACATGCCTACTGTTTCTCAATGCTGTTCCGATTTTTGTTGATGTCGATCCGTCGTCATACAACCTCAGTGCAGAAGCACTGGAAGCCGCCATTACCGACAGGACACGCGCGGCCGTGGTTGTACATAATGGCGGCTATCCCGCCGATATGGATGCCATCATGGAAGTTTCTCGGAAGCACGACCTGCCAATCATAGAAGATTGCGCCCACGCACACGGTTCGGAATGGAAAGGTACACGTGTCGGTGCAATTGGACATCTGGGTGCTTTTAGCCTGATGGCGGGTAAAACACTGGCCGGCGGCGAAGGCGGAATCATTTTAACTAACCATGCCCAGTTCAGAGAGAAACTGTATGCGTACATGGACATGGGGCGCTGGATTGAACGCACGGACAAATCGGTGCGGCTGGGGACGACGACCAATTTTCGGATGCCAGAGTGGACTGCAGCAATTCTGCTTGCTCAACTCACAAGATTGGATGAGCAAATCGAAAGGCGTGAGCGAAACTTTACCTATTTGGCTGAAAGGCTCAAAGAAATCGACGGTATCGAACCTTTTGAACGCGATTCACGGGTTACCCGTTGGAGCATCTATTACTGGAATTTCAAATATCAACAGAAAGCGTTCGATGATATTCCGCGAAATAAATTCATCGAAGCGGTCAATGCGGAGGGAGCATCAATCGGCGTCGGCGCGCATGGTCAGCCAATTTACCAGCAGCCATTGTTTCAATCCATACACGCATCACACGACAAACCGATAGATTATACGCAGGTGCATTGTCCAGAAGCAGAGCGTATCTATCAAACAGAAGCCTTGAGCATGAGCCAGCGGTGCTTTTTGGGTGAGAGGGTAGACATGGATTTAATCCTTGAGGCGATACGCAAGGTACGCGGGCATACAGATGAATTAAGGAATTGATGCTGTACTTCGGGAAGTCTCGTTGTCGTGCTATCCTTCAAGCGCAAACCGGAATTTGCCAACGACATTTGATATGAGGTTTACCCGTTTGTGAATTGACCTTTGCAGCGATTAGCGCATCCGCCGCATAAACGTCGAGCGGCTTCGAGAAGTAATATCCCTGTCCCATTTCGCAAGCGAATCCCTTGAGTTGCTCTAGTTGCTCTGCCGTTTCAATCCCCTCCGCTGTCACATCTAGCCCGAGATTATGGGCGAGGGCAACAATGGTTTGGACAATCTTTGAACTACCCTCTTCCGCCATTCGGCTGACGAATGATTTATCGATCTTCAAGACATCAATAGGCAGGTGGTGGAGCGAACTCAGCGAAGAATAGCCTATGCCAAAATCGTCCATTTGCAACTGAATATTCATCGCCTTCAGTTGTGCGGTCATTGTAGACACAGATTCAGTCATTTCCATAATCACGCTTTCGGTAATCTCGAGCTTTAAGCTGCGTGCATTAAGTTCTGTCTCCTGAAGAATTTGGTTAATCTGTTCAACGAAGTCGGATTGCATAAACTGTTTACTGGAGAGATTTACGCTGATTGTCAGGCATGGATGGTCGGGAAATTGCGTCTGCCATTGGCGCATTTGTCGACATGCTTCACGGAGTACCCACTCGCCTATAGGAAAGATCAATCCGGTTTCTTCCGCCACGGGGATAAACTCCCCCGGATGAATCATGCCTCGAGCGGGATGTTCCCAACGAACAAGCGCCTCAAAGCCAGTAATTCTGTTGGTTTCCAAGGATACGATGGGTTGGTAGTGCAGCCGAAACTCATGGCGTTCAATAGCTCTCCGAAGGTCAGTTTCCAACTGTAATCGGGCCACAGCTTGGGTATGCATTGACGGGTCAAAAATCTCATGGAATCCATTGCCACGCGCTTTCGCACGATACATCGCCAATTCCACGTCTCGCATGAACTCCTCTGATCGATCACAGGGCAACGAAGAATGAATAATCCCAATGCTCACCGTGATAAACACCTCATACCCTGCAAGATTGAAAGGGCGTTTCAATTCTTTGTGGATGCGGTTGACGACATGGACAGCGTTGCCTGCGTCCTTGATATCATCAAGAAGGATTGCGAACTCATCACCCCCGACGCGGGCAACTGTATCACGGAAATGCAGACAGCCTTTAAGCCGTTGAGCCATCGCAATGATAAGTTGGTCTCCGGCTGTATGTCCGAGACTGCTGTTGAGGTTTTTAAGCCCATCAATGTCCAAGAGGAGAACGGCAAATGTATAGTCTTCGCGTCTTTTTGAATGCTCGATTAAACGTTCCAACCGATCTATAAATAATATTCGGTTCGGTAAGCCTGTCAACACATCAACGACCTTGTCTTCGGTAATATCACGCGCAATGCCTTGAAATCCAATCACCTTCTCGCCATCAGCGAGAAGTGTGACCGTTTGTTCAATCCACCTTTTCTCTCCAGATTGAGTGATAATCGGGAATTCCAGGTGCGTCTGATGGATTCGCTTGAGAAACTGCCTCATACAAAATGACTTAATTTGCCGTTTCCAATCCGGAGCGATGAGATCTGTAAAATGTCTCCCAATTAACTTCTCTTCCGAGTACCCGACGAGTTTCCGAGCCGATCGATTGACATACGTCAAGTTGCCTTTGGAATCGGTGGTGTAAACCACATCAGAAGTTTCCTCGACGATTTGGCGGTATTTCGCCTCACTTTCCTTCAGCTTCCGTTCCATCCGATGTTTGTAAAGGGCCATCTCAATGATACTGTGTAATTCTCTGACCGAGAAGGGTTTGATGAGATAGCCAAATGCTTCTGTAGGTTTGGCCTGCTGTATTGTCTCCTCATCGGCATACGCGGTCAAATAGACGATCGGAATATCGAAACGAATATGAATCTGTTCTGCTGCTTGGATTCCATTCATCTCCCCTGCTAAACTGATGTCCATCAACACTAAGTTCGGACGAATCTCTTGCGCTTTTACGATAGACTCCTCGCCGGAAGAAACCATGATGGGCGTCGCATAGCCCAATCGCTTCAACTGATTTTGGATGCTCTTTGCAACAATGTTTTCATCTTCAACAATCAGGATGGTGTTTTCTGACACTGGATTGTGCATTGTCTATGATTTCCCGCCTCAAACTGCGTGTATCAAGGCAAGTCTCCTGAAGAATTAAGTCAAGTTGCTCTACGAGAATGGGGGGATGGATTTTTTACCAAAACAGAATATGAGTTTAGGTAATCCCCAAAATAGCAGAAATCGTGCCAACCTGATTGCTCAGTCACCGTCTGTGTAAGGCTAGATTATACCATTTACAGATCTAATGGCTACTAATGATCACTCCCGTAGTGGCGACTCGAAACTTGGTGGGTGGGAAAGAAGGGCAGGTGAAGGATCTAAACATCTCAAAGGCGTTGATTGCTAAAGATAACAAGGGTTATACTAATGTGCAATGTACAAAGTAATACTAATGTGCAATTTACAAAGTATTACCACTTGACGAAAATCCTTAACCCAACGTTCTGTGCGTACCGTTGCTACGGAAAGTTTGATTCTGGTAGGTTAACTTTCTATCGTCTGTGTCGAGTTTATATCAAATTTTGCCAGATGACGATGCGGTACGATTTCCGCTTGCACGTTCTAAGGCAGCTACCAAACGCTCTCTTTCATCTTGAGGAGTATCGTCAAATGAGGAAGCGGGAGAAACAGCCTCAAGGAGCTGCGGTGGTAGATCCTCGGCGTGTATCACCACCCCGCCGCAATGAATGACGGTAAACTCGATGACGTTTTTCAACTCACGCACATTGCCCGGCCAATGATATTCGAGCAACAACCGCATCGCTTCGTGGCTGACCTCCTGCACCGGTTTACCCGTTGCAACGCGGGATTGACTCAGGAAGAATCCAACCAGTAGAGGAATATCTTCACGCCTCTCACGGAGGGCAGGAAGGTTAATTCTGCTGAGTTCAGACTTGTACCATAATCAACCAAATCTGTCTTATTGAGGGCAATAATTGTACACCCCTGCGGATAAGCCTGTTTCAGGAAGTGCTAATCTAGCCGAGCAATTTATATTCCCACTTCCATTCTGTGATATGGCGGACAGCCCTCAAGGCGTCGTTTCCAGTCGCTTTGTCCAGGTTCAGGTACGCCAAAGAGTTGTCGCCGGTTATGTGATTTTAGGATGACCTCCTGCACATGCGGCGAAAAGTCATCGAATTCATACATCGTTTTCATCCACGAATGGACATAGGAATACTCAAGCACCTTTCGCGGTTGGGCGCTCCGGTTGTGAAACCGTGCATGCCATGTATAGCCGTTGAAAAACACGGCATCGCCTGCCTGCACGACCATCTTGGCGTGGTGCGGCATATCTTCATGGGCTCTAATATCGGGGAGCGGGTGTCCCATCTCATAGCGGTGGCTTCCCGGCACAAGGCCAAGGCATGCCCCATCCTCCGGCACATCTGCCAGGTAGGTGAAGAGTTTCGTCATAATCAATGAGTCAGGCATATCGATGCCGAGAATTCCCGACAGGTCACAGTGCCAGCCTGACCCTGAATTGGTATTGGGCTTGATAATACCACCCCGCGCATAGCGCAACTGCACATCATCACCGACGATGGCTTGTATCACAGGGAACAAAACAGGATGATCGACCATATCAACAAATATGTCGTCTTGGTTCAGTAAGTCCCCGAGGGCACCTTTTTCTGCGGCTTGATCGAATGCCATCTGCACCTGTTTGAGTTCCTTGGATTTCAAAACACCACGAATCAGGACATAACCTTGCGCATCGTATTCCTGTTTGGCCTGTTGGGTGGTCATCGGGTCTCTCCCTTCTTTAGTCCGTTGACATAGCAAAATTTGGATTGTGTCATGCGTTTGAAATATCTTTACCTACAACGCCCAGCTTGGAAAATTTTCGCGGCGGAAGCCCTGTGGAAGATGGATATTCCTCGATTTTACGTCCCCAATACCATGCGGCATTCATGTCGGTGGTGCGAATGCCGAACAACTGCCTCAAGTTGTGAGATGCGGATGCGGTTTCTGTGGCATGAGGTGTCAGTTTGGGCAACGCCTGACGCATCCAACAGTGGATATAGGTATACTCCAGCAATTGTTGCGGCATGCTACTTCGATTCCGAATGCGTGCCTGCCAGATGTTGCCATGCAGAATAATCGCCGTTCCCGTCTTTACACGCAGTAGAACATGGTGAGGCATTTCCTCAATATAAGTAATGTCTGGGAAGGAGAGTTCGGGTTTAAATCGGTGGCTGCCCGGTACTACTGCAATGCAAGAGCCCTCTTCAGGTACGTCATTGAGATGGAAGAATACCTGG
>JADFGN010000583.1 GCA_022567695.1 Candidatus Poribacteria bacterium
CCGTGGATCCGTCAATCGCCAACGCTCTTTTCCAAAATAGGTCATAAAACATGAACATCATTCACATCATATCAGACACGTTCCGAAGAGATAATCTGGGCATCTATGGTGGTAAAGGATATAGCCCATCATTGGATACCTTCGCAGAGAAATGCGTGGTCTTTGATAAAGCGTATGTTTGCAGCTTTCCAACGGTACCCATCCGGGGAGATTTAGTCTCCGGGCAAGTTGGTATCTGCCGACGTGGGTGGGAACCACTCAAACGAGATGTGCCAGTAATTGCTGACGCCTTATCTACAGCAGGCGTTGTTAGCATGATGATTGCGGATACGCCTCATCATATCAAAGATGGATACTTTTACAATCGGGGTTTCACGGGCTGGGAGTGGATTCGCGGGCAGGAGACCGATCAACTTGCAACTCAGCCATTTGATTACGAGTCTCAGGAATCGATGCGATACCGTCGATATACCCGACCCCATCCGCAACAGTTGCCTGGGGGTCTCACAAATCATCTCAAAAACACGGCGTTTCGGCAACATGAGCAAGATACCTTCGTTTCAAAAACGATGCGGAAAGCTTGTGAATGGCTTGAACACAATTACCGCCATGAAAGCTTCTACCTGATGGTGGATACTTTTGATCCGCATGAACCTTGGGATGCGCCTGAATGGTATCTTCAGCGTTTTGACCCCGACGATTACGACGGTCCCGAACCCATCTATCCGCCATACGGTCCGAATAAAATGGACGAGCGAACAACGCAACGCCTGAATGCCCTCTATCGAGCGGAAGCCTGTCTGGTAGATAACTGGATCGGTCATTTGCTAAGAAAGATTGAATACATGGGCTTGCTGGAAAATACGATGGTTATTTTTATGGCAGATCACGGATTCCTGTTAGGCGAGCACGATTTAATTGCTAAGAATTTCAGTATGTACGAAGAGATAGTCCATATCCCGCTGATGATTTATCACCCCGATGGCCAGCCAAGACGCACCGATGCACTCACCAGCATCATCGATATCCCTGCGACGGTCATTGATGTATTTGCCGCCGAGCGTGGCCATCGGGTCGAAGGGATTAGCCTCCTACCCACGGTGATGGGAGAAACTGATTACCTTCGAGATTATGCGATCAGTCATGGAGCGTGGAGCGGAGGGTGGAGTCCAGACGGTGGAAGTCCACACGGTCACGTCACCGATGGGACATGGTCACTTCTCCTTGAGAATCAGGGGCCGCCGAATAAGCTATTTCACCTGCCGTCAGATCCGGAACAGATGAATAATCGATTTGAGTCGGACACTAACGAAGCACAACGGCTCTATGGTGCCTTCTTAGAATTTTTAGAGGGGCATGGCGGTGCTCCTGACATGGTTGAGACATTTCGGCAGAGATGGAAATTCTGACCCTTCGTTTCTTACAATTTATGGGCTAACTCGGAGAGATTACAATCCTTAGATTTTGAGAGAGGAGTCGATTTTGATGGAACTTGATGTGGTTCAATTGACCGAGGATATTGTGGCGATTAACTCTGTCAGCCAGCGGAGTAATGCAGAGATTTCTGATCGCTTGGAAAAGACGTTAAAGCAATGCTCATTTGAAGTTGAACGCCTGGAGTTCGTCGATGAAAATGGTGAAAGCAAAGTGAGCCTGGTAGCGAAGAAGGGTGAAGGGGACAATGGGCTTGGGCTTTTCTCCCATTCAGATACTGTGCCCGGCATGGAGGAGCATTGGGAGGCGTTTAATCCGGCGATCGAAGATGGCCGTCTCATCGGTCGCGGCAGTTGTGACATGAAGGGACCGATAGCAGCCACAATTGTCGCAGGGGCAGAAGTTGACGCCACCAAGTTGAAGAAACCCCTCTTCATCGTCATCACGGCAGACGAAGAGATCACCGGTCTCGGTGCCCGCCAGGTTGCGGAAGAATCGGTACTCTTTAACACCACTCCGCCCAAGCACGGCGTAATCGTTGAGCCAACTCGCTTGGTTCCCGTCTATGCTCACAAGGGTGGTGGTCGGGTTGTCGTAACCGCGCACGGCAAAGCAGCGCATACAAGCACGGATCGAGGGATTTCGGCGAACTTCCTCATCGCTCCCTTCCTCGCCGAAATGGCAGAATTAGCAGAACAATTTAAAACCGACGAGTCGTTTATGAATCGGGAATTCGATCCGCCGACCAATGGCTTCAACATGATCCTTGATGATGGTGGATGCAAGCCGAATATCTCGGCAGCCAGAACGGTCTGTACCCTTAGCTTCAGGCCGATGCCGAACGACCGGAGCGATGACGTGATTGACATGGTGACGGCAAAAGCCAAAAAATATGGCTTTGAAGTTTCCTCGACAAGAGGCACACCGTTCTACATTTCCCCCGATGCAGAGATTGTTCAAGCCGGGCTAAAAGCAACGGGCGTGGCAAAACCTGAAACTGTCCCATTTGGCACGGACGCACACGTTTTCAAGGATTATCTAGAATTGGTGATTTTGGGGCCCGGGGACATCACTCAGGCGCATACAGTCGGAGAGTGGATTGAGATCTCGCAACTCTTGGAATCTGTTGAGGTCTACAAACGCATGATCGAGATGCTCTGCATGTAGTAATACAGTTGTTATCGAGAATTAGTATGACTTGAATCGCAATCTAAAGGAGGACGAAATGTCATCTCGCATAAAAGGTGCCCCTTGGATTTCGTTGACTACTGTTATTGTTCTTTCTATAGTATTGACGGTGGTTCGCGTAGGTGACGCAGAGGGCAAAGTCCTGTTCTCAGATGACTTTGAGAGCGGCAATCTAGGCCAATGGGAGGTCATCGGAGGTGGATGGAAAGTCACGAAGATAGAGGGCAATCGCGTGGCTGAAACCAAGGTGGCGGTGGATGGGGACAATTTTCGGACGCTGAACATCACCGACCAGGTCTTTAGCGATTTCACGATAGAGGCGCGTATTTGGCAGGTCAGTCAAGACCATGGAGCGAACATCTATTTTCGCAATAACCAAAGCCGTCGCAATCCTCAACAGCATAGTGGTTATTGGTTTGGAATTAGCGGTGCGCTCGCAGCAGTTGGCTGGGGCACTTTCGAGGATGGGGTTCAGAGTGTCATAGACGTGCAGTTTTCGGATGTTCAGTTGGACAGTTGGGTGAGACTGAAACTGGAGGTCAGAGGTAAAAGCGCAGTGATGTGGATTCAACGTGGCGGCGTTGATGATGAGTTCCAAAATGTTTTCGAGATCGATAACTTATTGGAGGTCACACGGCAGGATTATCCGAAGGGGAGCATTGGTTTCGTCGTTGCCGGAGCTGAAGTCCGGGTCGATGATGTCGTTATCTCCGATGACGGGAAGGGATTGGCTATTGAACCCGTGGGGAAAACTGCTGTCTTGTGGGGGCAACTCAAGGGAAGTCTTAAATGAGAACCGGGAATTACTGGTTTCTTCCAAGCCAAGAGTTAGGCGGGAGAGGAAGAACCGAATGGTGGGTTGGTAAGTAAATTGCGAAAGGAGTGTGAGAATGAGTGTAAATAGTGCTCTCAAGCACCTGCAAGAGAATATGCGGGACGTAGAACGATTATTAGAAATTCACGCGGAATTGACTGGACAAGAAAAAGGTAGACGGTCGGGTGTTGAAGTGTTAAACAAGAGTGCAATCGTCTTGATAACTGCGGCGTGGGAAGCATTTGTAGAAGATCTAGCTATCGAGGGTTTTGATTTTTTGTTGAACAATGCTTCTACACACGATGCTATTCCCTCGAAAGTACGAGGACTCGTAGGCGAAGATCTCTTGAAAGCATCTGACTCGAAGGATCTGTGGAAACTTGCTGATATGGGCTGGAAGAGCATTCTCAAGACACACAAGAAAAAATATCATAAACGATATGCTGGAGACCTAAATACACCAAAATACAAACAGATTGACACCCTTTTTGAGTCCCTGCTAGGGATTCGATCGGTGTCTAGATTTTGGTATTGGCAGAGACAATCCGCAGACTATTCTCGAACTCGGTTGGATAAATATATCATAGTTCGAGGTCAGATTGCTCATCGAGCCTCAACTGAGGAATCAATAACCAAGCTGTATGTCAAGGAGTATGCTAACTTCATTTATCGTCTTGCGGTTAAGACTGCAAATAGGACATCTACCCATATTCACAAGCTTGTTGAAGCAGACCCTTGGGATCTAGTAACCTACGAAGAACTCGTGAAAACAGGCACGTAAATTGGGTTACGATACGAAACTCAACGGATAGTATCGTGCCTAACCATCCAGTTGACGGCGGGTTTTGGTTTGTCTGACGGTTTTCGGCAAACCCCGCCGCAACTGAACTTTGTTCGTGTATGAGATTTGACATCACAATTTTAAGGTGATTTACATGTCGTTCAAATGTTCCTTAACACTGGGCGAAAGCTAAAGTCTGAACGATTACATCGGTTCAAAGGAGGGACACATCATGCAACAGCAGGTTTCTTTGAAAGAATCACTCATCAAAGTTATAGACGATATACCGGAGGAT
>JADFGN010000067.1 GCA_022567695.1 Candidatus Poribacteria bacterium
TCCGGAAATAGGGTTTAAGCAAGTTTAAATATAAACCTTGAATTTTTTATTTCACTAAATCCAGCATTGACACGGGTTTAGTGATTTGAGAACTGTCACTTGAATCCTTAAACTTGCTTAACTAATTTTCGTGAATAAGTTCCCGCAAGAAATCAGTTATCATGCGGGTCCTGTGGTTTAAAATATATACTTTAATAGAGAAATTTAGTTAATGACACGACGCATTGAGAAATTTGTAAGTAAAATCTCAGACACAGGAAATGTCACTGTAACAGTGCTGATTATCTTCTTGAGCGTCAGCACTGTTGCTTTCAGTCGTGAACAGCCCCATTCTTCTGAAAATGCACTAGAAATTCAGGTGAACCTTCACGAAGACAGCGATGATTTTGGGACGGTTTTTGTTGCCGGTATTAGCTCAGATATCTTGAGAACTCTGAAAGCCGCAAATCCAACCCGGTCCCAATGGCGGCAGATGTTTGCCGCCTACACCGGCGCAAAGCTCCCCAAGGAAGCGGATAAAAAACCAGCAATTTTGGGAACCTATCATATCGAAAATGAGGTCATTCGTTTTCGACCACGTTTCCCACTTGTAAAAGGGCTATCTTACTGTGTTCTGTTTAAATTAGACTCACTTTATTCTTTAGTCAATTTACCTTTTCAGCAACCATCACAACATATCCTGCAAACAACTTTTGTCCTACCGAAACCGCCGGAAATTCCAACCACTGTCGTTACGCATGTTTACCCAAGCACCAATGAGATACCGGAGAATCTGCTAAAATTCTACATCTATTTCTCTGCCTCCATGAGTCGCGGCTATGCTTACGAAAACATCCATCTCATCGACGCAAAAGGCGTGGAAATTCAGGCACCATTCCTGGAACTTGAGCAAGAGCTTTGGGATGCAAACACCCAACGGCTCACGCTCTTTTTTGACCCCGGTCGAATCAAGAGGGGCCTCAGACCTAATCAAGACCTTGGTTTAGCATTGCGGGAAGGGCAGACCTATCGCCTGGTAATCAAACGAAATTTGCGCGATGCAGATGGCAACGCATTGGCTGAAGAATTTCAAAAAACCTTCACCGTCGTTGTAGCCGATCGCACCTCTCCGAATTATAAAAACTGGGAGGTGATCTCTCCCACGGCAAGGACAAAAGCACCTTTAACCATCCGTTTCACAGAACCATTGGACCACGCACTTTTAGGTCGGATGCTGTCCGTCAAAAATCCGTTGGGAAATCCCATTGTCGGCGTGATTGAAATTTCAGACGAGGAAACCCGGTGGCAATTTATTCCTGAAATGACTTGGGTAAAAGGCAATTATCTCATCCAAGTTGATACCGCGCTCGAAGACCTCGCTGGAAACAAGCTTAGCCGTTTATTTGATGTCGATATTCAAGACCCAGGAAATAACTTCATTGATGAGAAGGAAATTATTTTGCGGTTCAATGTTAACTAAATTTCTCTATTAAAGTATATATTTTAAACCACAGGACCCGCATGATAACTGATTTCTTGCGGGAACTTATTCACGAAAATTAGTTAACTAAATTTCTCTATTAAAGTATATATTTCAAACTACGGGACCCGCATGATTACTGATTTCTTTCGGGAACTTATTCATGAAAATTAGTTAAATTCAATTTCATCGATATTAAAAGAGACTAACTGTTAAAGAACTCTCTCCATCACTATGGAATAGCAATCCGTTCTACGTTAGAAGGAGAATCCTATGGCACAAATACGTGACATCGGTATTCCCGTCCGGTCCGTCAACTGGGTACGCGTTCATCCCGGACACGACCCTGAAGGGAAGCCCTGTCTCTACGCAACGATGGGACAGCAAGCAGACAACCTTTTCGTACTACAGATCAATCCTGAAACGGGTGCCTGCCGTCAGTTTGTCTCAGAAGTGCCGAATTCGAACTACCCGACGGCAACCTTGATGAGCCGCACGGGGAAACTCTACATAGGGTCCTCCTATGCTGGACACCTGCTTTGCTTCGACCCGAAGAAGAATATACTTGAAGATTTGGGAGCCATTGCCCCCGGAGCGGCCACGTTCCCTTGTCGTATAGAGGAAGATTCCGATGGCCAAATCTGGATAGGTAGCTACGGAACCGCTGACCTGACGAGCTACCATCCGAAGGCGGGAGAATTCACTCGTTATGGACGTATGGACGAAGTCGATATGTACAATTACCCGATGGTTAACTTTATCGATGGGACTGTCGCCTGCCTTATTAGAATGACCCAACCGCACGTGGTGGTGTTCCATCCACAAACGGGAGAGAAGCAGCTCGTCGGCCCCATAGTTGCCAAAGGAGAAGGATCCCTCGATCTGCGTCAGGGGAGCGATGGTCATCTATACATCGAATCGAGCGCGGGAAACTTTCGGATTGAAGGCGGCGAAGCAGTTCCTGTAGATACCATCCCCGCCGCCCCGCTTTCGCCTACACTTCCTGATGGGAGTACCTTCACTTTTACCGATGCCGGAGAGTTAATCTATCGAACACTTCAGATCCGAAAACGCAATGGCGAAACCCGTACATTCGACCTGGACTATGAAGTGAGTGGAAGCCACATCTTTTACGTCCACGCTGGTCCCGACGGTTGCATCTACGGCTCTAGCATTCTTCCGCTCCATCTATTTCGCTACAATCCCAAAGACGGCGAGTTGACAGATTTGGGGCAATGTTCCACCGCATCCGGTGAGGCTTACTCAATGGCAAACCTCAATGGAAAGATCTACATTTCCTCATATCCCGGCGCAACAATTTCTGAATACCATCCGGCTGAACCCTATCATTTCGGGGGCAAGCCAAGTGACAATCCGCGTGACATCGGGCGTATTGATGACATCTCCTACCGTCCCCGGTCTACGCTTGCAGGGCCGCTCAATCGTATCTGGACGGCGTCCATACCGGACTACGGCTTGTGGGGCGGCCCGCTTTCCTACTACGACCCCAAGACAGGCGAGAAGAAGGCTTACTACCGAATCTGTGGTGACGGGAGTTGTTATACCCTTACTCACCTACCAAACCAAGAGTTGATTGCCGTGGGTACAACAATCGCTGGTGGTAGCGGTACGCAGCCGAAAGTGGATAAAGCCGTACTTTTCCTCTGGGATTACAAGGCAGAGGAGAAGGTTTGGGAAGGTAGTCTCGATCGCCCGATCTCCAGTTTTAACGCACTTTTAACGGGGCAAGACGGCAAAATCTATGGAACCGTCCAAGGCAAAGATATATCCAACGAACTCTTCGTGTTCGATTCCACCTCGCGCAAGTTCACAGATCAGGTTGCGCTTCCGTCGGGGCGTCCTCTCGATTTGGGATTACAAAATGGTCCTGACGGCAAGATCTATGGGTTTACCTCATCCTGCATTTACCGCCTCGATCCGGTTTCGCTGGCAATTGAAATGGTTGTC
This sequence comes from Candidatus Poribacteria bacterium, assembly GCA_022567695.1. Taxonomy (GTDB): domain Bacteria; phylum Poribacteria; class WGA-4E; order WGA-4E; family PCPOR2b; genus JADFGN01. Next base: position 3,428 of record JADFGN010000067.1, read on the forward strand.
CGCGATGAAGAAGGATTCAGCATTGCGGGGCCAATAGTTGGAGAGGATATCTATTTTGCCACTGGCCACCGACTTCGAGCCGCAAAGATTTTCTGATGTAACACTGTTTTCAGTTCCAAATGAGTTCATTGGAAATCCCGCTGCCGTAGCTGAAGTCGCAAGACTTCAGGCAGACTCGACTAAGTCTTGTGACTTAGGCTACAAGTATGAATCGCCTCATCTCGAACTGCACACAACTCTCGTATGAAAGGGGGATGTTGAAAAAATGACAACCTATCGCATTGCAGTCGTGGGGACTGGATATATCGGTTTGGAGCATATCAAAGCAATCTGTGATAGCCCAAGAGCGGTGCTGAGAACAATCGGTGGCACAGAGAGAAGCCGGGAACAACTGGATACATTGAAGGCACAGTTTGGTGCAGAACGAGTGACAACACGCTATGAAGAGATCGTAGTGGACGAGAAGGTAGATATTGTCTATCTCTGCACGCCCAACCATCTGCACGCAGAGGAAGCCGTAGCCGCACTGGATGCAGGGAAGCACGTCTTCTGTGAGAAACCGATGACGACAACCCTGGAGGACTGTCGGCGGATGGTGAAAGCGGTGGATGGTTCGGGACGACATTTGATGGTGGGGCATGGCGCCCGGTTTCGTCCACTTCATCGGGCGGTGAAAACGCTTTACGAGGATGGAGTACTCGGAGATGCTTGCTTCTGTGAGTCGGATTATATCCATTCGTTAAAGCCGTTTTTAGACGGCACAGGTCACCAATGGTGGCGGCATCCAGATGAAGGTCAGTTTGCGGTTATCGGCGGCGGATGCCATCCACTCGATTTGATGCGATGGATTGTCGGAGAATTCGAGGAGGTGTCTGCCTATGGAACAACGAAGGTATTGCACGATGTGGCTTGGCACGATACGATAATTGCGACACTAAAGTTTAAAAGTGGTGCAGTGGGAAAATGTCTCGTGTCAGTCGGTGCTCCAAGACCTTATGCGATGAATTTCAGTCTGTATGGAACAGAAGGAACAATCGAAAACAACAAGCTTTTCCTAAACGCTTTCGGAGAGGTCGAGGAGTTTACGGATATGCCGTTTCCGATACTGGGCGAGACTCACGCTTGTGCGGAGGAACTTGAACACTTCCTCGACTGCCTAGACGCAGATAAGCCTCCAATGATTGACGTGCGGGATGGTGCGCGAACGGTGGCAGCGTGTCTAGCAGTGGTAGAGTCGCTGGAGAATGGAAGACCCGCGAAGGTGGTAACGGAGTTTTAAAGAGACGGTTCATGAGTCAGTTTCCATTTCTAAGCAGTTTTCAATATCAACGAGGAACCTGTGCATGACGTTTAAATTATCTGACAAGCATATCGAAGAATACCATATGCTTGGCTACACAATTTTTAATAAGATTCTGCCACCGTTGCTCATTCGGGACCTTCGGCGTGTGACTGACAAGGCACGAGAAATCGCTCGCGCTGAAGATGGACCGCAGGTGCAAAGGCTCGAACCCGTTGCCGATTATGATATTGATCAGCAGCCGTTCACTGATTATGCGGAACTTCCCGAGTTGGTTGATGCCATTGCTAAGGTCCTTACGGTGCGTCATCGGCACGGTGCTCGAGATGGTTTAGCGATTCTTTTTGAACCGGGTCAGATACCATACTGCACCGAATGGCATCGAGATTGGCGTGATAATGCATCTGGGTTGAAGCTTTCGATGTGGGATGAGGTGTTTTCGGATTTATATTTTTTCAACCAGATTAACTGCGCGTTGTATGAAGACAGTTGTACTTGGTTTGTCCCCGGCAGTCATCTGAGGCGAGATGTCTCCGGCGAGATCGAACGGTTTCCCGATCGACCGATAGCTGGACCAGACCTCCAGGACAAGACAGCAGAAGAACGCGAACGGCTGTGCCTCGAATATTGTCGGAGTATGCCCGGTGGCGTTCAGTTGCATCTGGAAGCGGGTGATTTCGCGCTCTATCGGAACACGCTCTGGCACATTGGAAATTACGTCCCCTACCGCAAGCGGGCAACACTCCATGACCGTGCGGATACACCGGAGTTTTTAGCCTGGCGAGAAAAGGCGACAGAGGAAGCGCGAAGACAGCGTGACGCAGGAATTGATATGGAAAACCCGAATTTTGCAACGGGATGAACCCTGAACTTGAATCCTGCATCTTGTATCTGGCATCTGGATTCAGGCAAAACGGGACTTGATAAACTCATACTTTAAATTTTCAATGCCTCTGTAGCTTAGAGAGAAAGAATGAGGTGATAGCTTGAAAACTGATAATCCTTATCTTGAATTGGACCAGAAAATTGTGGGGGATGTCTACACATCAAAAGCCCCAGAGTCTTTGCTGATAACGCTTTGCGACGATTTTGGATCACGATTTGGCGGAACGGAAGGCGCGAAACTCGCGTCAGATCTGCTGAAAGAAAAGTTCGCTGAATATGGTCTTCATAATGTGCACAAAGATGCTTACGACTATGACGGCTGGTATCGCGGGAAAGCAACTTTGCAGATTCTCAGCCCCGTTCAGCGGGACTTGCCGTGTATTTCGTTGCCTTACTGCCCGGCGGCAGAGATCGAAGGCGAACTGGTTTTTGTCAACGAAGGTCGTGCCGAAGAATTCGAGAAAGAGAAGGATCAGATCGCCGGGAATATTATTCTATCTCAAAGTGGTGGTATACACCGCATGGAAAAATATGACCGCGCCATTTTGCATGATGCTTCGGGTTTCATTTTTCAGAACCACTATCCCGGATACAGCGAAGTGACCGGAACCATCGGCTGGAATCACGAAGCGATTATTCCCGGCATTGGCATCTCCTACGAAACTGGAGAATTTCTCAAACGCTTAAGTCAACGAAAGGGGAAGGTAAAAGTCCGAATCCAGACAACCGATGAATATCGTCGCACACAGGCGTGGAATATCGTTGGAGAACTTCCGGGCAAAACCTATCCTGAAGAGGTTATCATTGTTGGCTGTCATTACGATGGTCACGACATCTCGCAAGGTGCCAATGATCCGCTCAGTGGGATGGTCGTCGTCACAGAGATGGCTCGTGTGCTGGCTGCATACGCGAAGGGAAGTTTAGCTCGCACTGTCCGATTTGTTGCATGGAGCAATGAGGAAGTGGGGCTATTCGGTGCATATCATGATGCAAATCAGTTTCGGGATTCCCCCGAAAAGGTACGCTTCACATGGAATCTCGATTCTGCCGGCAGTCCCGGCGGACGGAAAGGGATTGGCCTCCATCGGTTGCCCGACTTTGAGCCATTCATTGAAAATGCAGCGAAGGAGATGGCGTTAGATATTCCGATTCGACAGGGCATCAGTGGCTATTCAGATCACTACCCCTATTTCCTTTTAGGTATTCCGACGGGAAGCATCGCGACTATCGGTCGGCCAGCGGGCAGGGGGTTTGGCCACACCGCATTTGACACAGTGGATAAGACTGATACAATGTCAATCAGAGAAGCTGCCGCACTCGGCGCACGATTGGTTTTGCGCCAATTGAATGCAGTGCAATTGTCCCTTAAACCACGCTCGGCAGAGGAGATTGAGAAAATGTTGAGAGAGGACTCCGGCCTGGAACAACACCGATTGCGCGAAGCGATCTATGAGAAGTTGGGCAAGGAAAATCTGCGCCAGTATTGCAATGAAGTGGTTTAGTCAAAAGGTAACCGTTCAGGGGGATAGGATTGTAGTGACGACCTATTAGTCGTTCCGGCCAGCTCTTGCCAAATTCTCACCGTTGCTTACCATCGTGCTATGCAGCAAATTCCGCTAGGCATTCCTCGTAAACACCAAACTGCTCGCCTTCACGCTCCTCCGGATCGACCAGCTTGAGCCAGAGCGCACTATCCTTCTTCTCCCCGCTCAATTGCCGACGACTCCCTAAATTCGACGGGTCCGGTCCACTCCAAACCACTTCGCCGTCCTGCATGTAAATGAAGTTTCCACGATGCCGATCAATTAGATCTTTTTGGCTTTCGAGATAAATCAACCCCTGCTCACAGGTTGTTCGACGCCAATTTGAAACCGTCTGCGGTGTATCGGTTTCAACGGAATCAAACTCAGCAAGCGGTGCGCTAACCTCGCTCTCAAAGTCGATCTCATCAAGTTCGACGGTGCCAAAACCTCGCTGAGCCGCAAGCAGGATGTGATTTCGATCGCGCTTAAACGGTGGCGTGGGCCAATCCGATTTCGGGTCGTGTCCCATGAGATATATGCCGCAGGCGTCCGTCGAAATCGGGTGATCTCCGGCGATGAGGGCGTTACAGATACGTCCTTCGCCACCCCATTCGCGTCCCCACTGCCCGGTGAGCGCATCAATAATATTCAAGCACGGCTGAATAATTAGGCCGAGGTCTGGCAAGACGTAGGAAAGACGAATCAGGTGATGGTAATAACTTCGCGTCCTTCCTTCCGGCAGAATCATCGGGGGCAAGCCGAACAGGTTCTTGGTGCAGAGGGTAATGCCCATAAAGGCATGATTTTTCATTTTCGCGACAGATACCATTGCATCCGCTTCGTCAAAGCATTCGCTTAAAATGTAGCGATCAAACATGAGTCCACCGCCCGGTACTTCGTACTCCTTAAATGGAGGCAAGCAGGAATCGACAAATTTCACGCCGAATTCTTTGAGGTGATGCTCATAGTTGAAGCCGGGAGGCATGCGATGCCCATTTGTGTAAGGGTTCGTGTCCGTTGCGATGAGTTGTGCAGTCGTGTGTTCCTTGAGCAGACGCAACACCGCACGACACACAGCATCATCCACTAACTCACGTCGACGCCCATGGAAGTATATAATGCGTTCGTGAGGTTTCATCATGTTGAATTTGATGACAACTTTTTTAGCCTTCTCAATCTTTTCCCACGAGCGAGTCAGTGGATCGGTCGTCCGACGGAGAATCTGATAGATCTCCTCCTCCGAAGCGCGGTGATCACAGTGTGCCGCTCGCACCTTGTACTGTTTTTCTGGCATTGGCTGTTCCTTTCAAACGCAATGTTCGTGGAGGAGTGAGTGGTTCTCGATTACCCCTCATTGATAGAATCTTACGCTAGTAACCGGTTAAGTCTATAAAGAGAACTCATGAAGATTGATGACGGACAAACTGTCCTATTCAGGTATCGCTCACGTAGAGGCTGTCTCGGATGCCGCCATTTTCCCACTTCCTAAAGATGCGAAGCTTGAAAACACCTTCTTTGGTTCAGGCGTACCACAATTTGGGCATACGAGTGCCTTGTTATTACTTTCATTGACACGTTGCAAGACTTCAAATTTTGATTTGCAGCCTTCGCATTGATATTCGTAGAGTGGCATGATCTTTCCTTTCTTTCTCAGTTATACAGTGAACAGTCACAAACTGCATTTGTATAAATGGAAGCCGCACACGGATGAAATCGGCCATCCAATCTGAATCATTCAAAAACGCAATTTATCGGCTCAAAAAAGTACAGCGAGCAGCTGACTCGCTAAGGACGCTTGACGGATATCGCGGCGCACGACTTAAATCATAAACAATTCGACTCTGTTTGTCAAGATAAACCACGTTCATTTTTACGGTTGAAAGCCCTACCATATTGTGCTATGCTATACGTCATTTAATAGGAGGTGTTTATGGACGAAAAGGAAATTAAGGTTGGTATTATTGGTGCGGGTGGAATTGCACGCCATCGGCACTTGCCAAATTTACAGCAGGTTGAAGGGGTCAACCTCATTGCGGTTTGCAATCGTACCCCTGAAACTGCTGCGAAAGTTGCTGAAGATTTCGATATCCCCAGAACTTACACGGATTGGCGAGCGTTAATCCGGCAAAAAGACATCGATGCGGTTTTCATTGCGACGCCGCCTTACCTTCACTGCGCAGCGACCCTTGCTGCGTTAGAAGCTGGAAAACATGTGTTTTGTCAAGCGCGTATGGCGATGAACTATCAGGACGCAAAGCGGATGTACGATGCTTCACTGAAAACAGATCTCAAGACCATGCTCTGTCCGGTTCCTGTAGGGATTCGAGGCGGCGCAATGATGAAACAACTGATAGGTTTAGGATATTTGGGGCAGATCTATGACATTCACATGACCGGTTTTTCCGCACAATACGCCGATCCGAGTCGTCCACTTCATTGGCGTCAAATGCCTGATATTTCAGGATTGAATACGCTGACGTTGGGCATGTGGGCGGAAGTCCTGCACCGATGGTTTGGTTACGCACGAAGAATTACAGCGTTGTCAAGGGTCCACATTCCACAGCGTCGTTTGCCGAATTCGGATGATTGGGCGAGGGTGGAAACTCCCGATGCCATCGGCGTCATTGCCGAAATGCTCAACGGCGCGCTGTCAATTCTACACTTCAGCGGTGTTACTCAGTTCACCGCCGATAATCGTTGCGAGATTTACGGAAGCGACGGAACGTTGGTGTACAATCTCGATACCGACGAGATTTACGGTGCCCAAGTCGGCGATGACAAGCTTAAACGGCTTCAGATTCCCGACGAACTCCAGCAAGAGTGGACGGTTGAGGAAGATTTTATCTTTGCAATTCGGAATAACACACCGACCTCGCCAAGTTTCTTCGCCGGACTAAAATACATGGAATTCACCGAAGCCGTGATTCGCTCTTCCCATGAAAGACGTGCCGTGGATTTGCCATTAAGCTGATACCGATTGGCAAGAACATGGATCTTTAGGATTTCACGGATTATGCTAACTCTGACGAGAAGCAGAACTCGACAACCGTGTTCTATACACACAAGGAACAGAAAATGAGTGCAAAAACAATGACCTTATCCTACCAGAGTTTCGCTGAGTTTGACGCGAATACCCGCGACCTTAACCTCGATTTGGATGCAGAGTCGGGATATGTGAGTCTCGCAAAAGGGGTTACTTACGCTGACGAGATGGGGAGTTGCAACAATCGGGACATCGAAACAGTTTCCCAAACGCAATGGATTCGGAAGCAATTCTGGGTTGACAATCCTCGTACTGAAAACGCGGTGCTGTTGCCCTATATTGCTCGCAAGCCGAGGCCAGGGAGCAGATTGCGAATTCAGATCAACGATAAGGAAATCATCTTTGAGGAGCCGACGGAGCGAGAATATTGGGTGGACTGCTGGACGAAAATCCCCATCCCTGCAGAGGCGTTGCGTCCGGGATTGAATACGTTTATCTTCTCAGCCGATGGGGATGAAACATGGCACTTTCTCATTGAGCATTCTCGACAGCCCAATCGGAGTGCCAAGAGTCGGGACGCCGGACGCAATTGGGATGACGAACGCCTCGGTGTCAACGACACCGGCGATGGCGAGTACATGATTCGATTAAAGCTCGATCAGTATCCCTCGTGTGGAGTTATGGAATCCCCGATGATTGACCTCGGGAAACTCGCATCGGAAGATGGAATTGCAGTGCCGTTTGATTTGTATGGCATCCGCTTTAACCTCCAAGCGGACAAGCCCGCCGGAACTCGGATCGACCTGAAATGTCGGCTCGGATGGACTCCCGAATATGATTTGGAAACATGGACGGATTGGTTTGATGTGACAAGCGACCATCCGCACCACCTTCCGCTTGTGCCACGTTATTTGCAATGGCAGATGACCTTGCGAACCGATAATCCACGCTGTACGCCTCGCGTAGAAGGGCTAAAAATTTCAGTCGACGTAGAGGTTGAAACGGAAGGGGATGCCCCCTCACTTAAAATTACCGAGTGGAGCGTCCCCACAGTCATTCAAAGTTCACATCGATTCTCTTACCTCCCCGCCGGTACCAAACGTGCCGAGATTCTTCGCAAACGCTGGAAACTCGACGACGTCATCGCCGGGGCAGAATCTGAACTGGTCCGGTTTGCCCGCTTGAGTGCGTGGACACGCGGTCAGTGGGAGGATGGTTGGAATATGGGCGAAATCGATTTCTGCCCCCCGTGGGACAGCATGGTAATTTTAGAGCTTGCGTCCCGTCAGTTCGCTCTGGGGATGTGTACACACTACACGACTGTCTTTGTCCATGCCTGTGCGGCGTTGGGGTTAATCGCCCGAACACTTGTCATCCGTTGTCACTGCGTTGCCGAAGTGTGGTCGGAGGATTACGACAAGTGGGTGATGATCGATACGGGCGGCGATTCCAACGACGAAACGAAGGCGACATACTACTACACGCGGAATCGTATCCCGATGAGCGCGCTTGATATTCACGATGCTTGGATTCGTCAGGATTTTGATGGCGTCGCAATCGAGCCGAAGAGTGCCGCGAAGCGGTTTGAGAAGGACGTGATAAGTCGAACCCAACTGTTTGAGCGATTCTGCATCCACCTCCGCAACGACGAACTGCGAACACTCAGTCCTGGCGAATCGGAGCATGGCGCTGGTTCTTACCACTACGACGGCTATCTCTGGTGGAAGGACGATCGAACGCCACCTCACCCGTGGTTCTCAAAGCATTCTGGCAGAGTTGGTGATTTCTACTGGACGCCGAATCGCACGCAGATTCACTTGAGCCGGACTGATCACCCGGAGGTACTTCATGTCGAGCTCACAACAACCACTCCAAACTTCAAAGCGTATTTGGTGCAGATGAACAACGGGGATTGGGAGCCACAGCCAGATGGTTTCAGTTGGAAGTTGCGACCAGGGGAAAATTGTTTGCGCGTGAGGGCGGTCAACAAGTTTGGTTGGAAAGGCAAGGAAAGTCGTGTTATCCTTTCTGTTTAAGGGATAACGATGCAGATTCCATCTCAGAATTCATTTGCATCTCTCCTGATTAATTCATTTGGGACTTACGCAATAACACCCTGGCTGTCTAGCAAGACGCCGGGTGTGTTGAATGGCTATCAAACACGGTGTCTTTGACAACCGGGGTTTAGCATGCTATTAGATTTTACATAAGTCCTGTCATTGTCAAAATTTCAAAATAGAACGGGTATAAAAGGAATTCTTCTATGAATCCAATCAGTTTTTTGCGAGGTGTTCCTGCGGATGATGCGCTCCAACCCCTCGTCCAAGTTGTTGAAAAGGGTTACAGTGACGCCCTTAAAAAATACGGCGGTGGTGTTTTGCAGTATCGAACCAACGGCTTGACCGACTTCAACGGTTTCATCCCACTCAAGGAAACGTTGGCGAAACGATACGGCGTGGACGGCGACCCCTCTGAGAAGGTTATTTGCTTCAATGGTGGAATGGAAGCACTTTCGTTTCTCTTCAAGTCCTATCCGCGAGGAAGCAAGGTTGCGACGGAGGCACTCACCTACGATCGTGCTTTGATTGACGCGGCGCGTTACGACCACGAAGTTGTCGGGATTCCCTTTGGCCCCGAGGGCATCGACTTAACTGCACTAGATAAGGCACTCGGCAGCGGTGATGTGGAATTCTTCTATCGTGTTATCTATCATCAGAATCCGACCGGATACGATTCATCGCCGGCCAACATTGACATTGCCGCCGAGATCTGCGCGAAACACAATGTCCTGTACGTCTGTGATGTTGCTTACTACGAACTTCGATACGATGGCGTAAAGAACAGATTGATCGACATCTCGAAGCATCCCGACACAACTTGCCTTCTCGGTTCTTTCACGAAAACCTTTTCCCCCGGCACAAAATGCGGATTCGGGATTTTCCCGCCATCAGTTGTTGACAAGTTGACCGATATTGTTGCAAACACCCGTCTCAACCCGAACTACCCGACCCAAGCGATGATTCACAGTGTTATGGAGAGCGGGGAGTACGACAAATACCTTGACTTTCTCACCACACTATATTTTCCGCGAATGGATGCGCTCAACGACGCACTCGATACATCACTTCCAGCGGTTGTCAAACCTCGACTCACAGGTGGGTTTTTCTGCGGGATTTGGTTGCCTGGCATCAAAGACGAGCAAGCCTTCATCGATGCCGCCGATGCAAAGGGCATTAACCTCGCTTCGTCAAAAGTGTTCGTACCTGAGTGGAAGGCGCACTACTTCAAAAAGTACGGCGGCCACTTCTACCGCCTCACTTTCCCTGCGATTCGCGCCGAGGCGATTAAGGAAGGGATTGGAAGGTTGGGTGAAGTTTACAGTCAATTGATGTAGCTGTTAAATTCGGAGGAGCGAAATGGGATACTTTTTTCGCAAGGAAGATGCTGAAGTGGTTCGGATTGAAGGGGACGCACCACGTACGTTGTATCCCCTCATCGAACCGAAGGCTGTCAACACGGAACGTTTCGCGATGGGGGTGGAGGAAATCGACCCGCACAGCGAGATTCCTACCCACTCGCACAGCGAAGCAGAGGAACTCATTTTTGTCTTTGGTGGCGAGGGCAAAGGCTTCGTCGGAGATGAGGTCGCTGAATTAAAACCGGGGGTGGCGATCTTTATCCCACCAAAGGTTGAACATCGTTTCGTGAACACAGGTGATGAACCACTTTGGATCACCTGGACGTTTTCACCACCCGGCTTTGAGAAACAGGTTCGGCAGATTGCGGATGGTTCAGCAGGGATGGAGATTTATAGCAATCCGTGACGTGCATGCTACAACGGTGATGACCTCCACGCTCCCTAGTTCCATTACGTTTTTAGGGACGAGCCCCATCTCGGCGAACATTCCATCTATCAACTTGCGGCTATTGCTTATGGTTTCATATAATTTCAGAAAAAAAATGCCGACAATCTTTAGATTTGGGAGGAAGCATTGACTCGATTTATCTGGCTGATGTTTATCATTTTCCTCATCGCTTGTAGTGAGGACGCCACTGAAACACCTGAAGACATCGTTGACGGGCCCCCGCGTACCCCACAAATGCACCTGCACCAACGCGATCTTCCTGACGACCTGTGGGGGCCCGACGCCCTAACAGACACCGATGGTATCCATATCGAGTGGGAAGCCAATACGGAAGACGATCTCGCGGGCTATAATATCTATCGTGCAATCGCGCCGTCGGAAGCATACGAAAAGATCGATAGCGTCGCTCAGAATTTCACTTTTTACGAAGATACAGATGTAAGATTGGAGATTAGATATTGTTACCGCGTCACGGCTGTTGACGAAATGGAAAATGAAAGCACCAGATCTGAGTCTGCCTGTTATACGTTAATACGCAAACTTGTTCTGACTGAGCCTGCCAATCAGGCAATTCTCACCGAACTTCCGACCTTTCGATGGCTCGGTATCGGCGAAACCGGATTCTATATCGTTCGTGTCTTTATCGACACGGGGAATGCTGAAGAGCCGTTTCGCGAGATCTGGCACTATGAAACTGTGAATTTCGATCAGTTTGAAACTACCTACAATCAAGATGGACGGGCGACAGAAACTTTGATACCGGGGCAGCAATACCGTTGGCGGGTGGACTTTGAAGCGCAGCAAACTGTGGGATCAGAATCGAATTGGCGTTTTTTTACAATCCAGCCTTAATCAGATGTTAGGAATTAGAAGCGAAGAAGTGGCGATTAAATAAATTAGACTCTTACTTAACCTTGAGAAGGTTCCAAACCTTCTCAAGGATGCCCTGCGAAATGTAGGAGCAATGTGACAAAGTCAAGCTAAGTGTGCATACCTAATGCCGACCGCTCATGAAGTCTTCAATCTCTGAAGCTGTTGGCAACGCAGGAATTACTCCAACCTTCTGCGTCGTCAATGCTCCCGCTGCGTTAGCGTACCTCATGATTGTTCGGAGTTGATTGTCATCGAGCACCGATTCAGATAGCGGTACAAGTCGGGATAACATTGCTGCAACAAATCCGTCGCCTGCGCCGAGTGGATCGATAACGTCAACTCCAAACCCGTCTACATATCCTTGATTCAAACCGTTGTTGTAATAACACCCGTGTTCTCCCCGCGTCACGACAACCAGATCTATACCGATTTCTAGGAGTCGTGCGCTTCCATCTTGCAGACTTGGCGTTTCCATAATGAATCCCCACTCCTCATCTGCAATTTTCACGACGTTTGCATAAGGCATCACCTCCCACATCCAGTGTTTTGCTTCATCTGGATTATCCCACAGCATCAACCTTAGATTCGGATCATACGAGATGAATGCCCCCGCATCCTTGGCACATCGAATTGCTTTCAACGTAGCATCGCGGCTCGGTTGGTGGCTCAGACTGACTGAGCCGTAGTGGAACAATTCCGCCGATTGGATATACGCCTCTTCTATCTCCTCAGGAGCCAGTTGAATGTCAGCCCCCGGATTCCGATAGAATGTGATGTCCTTGCTGCCATCCGATCGGGTCGCAACAAATGCAAGGGTTGTCCGGGAACCGGTTCCAGAAATGAGATATGAGGTATCAACTGCATTCTGATCAAGCGTTTGACGGAGAAAATCCCCGAACGGATCATCGCCGACCTTGCCGATAAATCCTGAATCGACGCCGAGTTTGGCTAACCCAACGGCGACGTTGGCAGGCGCACCGCCCGGTGCTTTGGCAAATGAGGGACATTCAGCGAGGGTTACGTCAGTTGTCGTTGAGACGAAGTCGATGAGCAGTTCACCGATACAGATGGCTTTTGGCATATTTCACCTTTCGTTTATGTCGCGGGAATCAAATTAGTCGGATACTCCGATAGATTCTCAACACCGGAGTTGGTAATTAGATAAGTATTTTCAAGTCGAACGCCGCCGCGTAATTCATCCGAGTAAGCTCCCGGTTCGCAGGAAAACACGTTGCCGACTTCAAAGATTCCTTCTCGGTCACGGTTGAGGTCGGGCATTTCGTGTACATGCAATCCGACGCAGTGACCGGCATGATGGATGAGTCCTTTATCTGCGAGGTGTGGATGCTCGCGCAGGCGTTCGTCAATTGTGCGCCAAAGTTCAGTTCCTCTGCCACCCGGTTTCACAAGGTTCGGTACATCAGCGAGAATTTCCGCAACGTGATTGTACACAGACTGCTGAAGAGCTGTCGGTTCCCCTCCGACAACGAACGTCCGACACAGGTCTGACCAATAGCCCCGGTATTCACTCTGGAGGTCGAGGATGTACATCTGTCCTTTCTCAATAATGTTGTCTCGGGCAGGTCCCCCCAATTCACCGACACGATAATCCCCCTCATGTTCAATTGGTTCACCGGCGGCTTCGATAGCAGCTTGTTTGCCTGTCGCTAAAACGGTCAATTCATTGACACCCGGTGCAATCACTTTTTGCACCGCCGTATATGCTGCCAACGACGCTTGAATTGCGCGGCGCATCAACTCAATTTCATCCGGTTCTTTACGTTGCTGCATCTCCGCCAAACCGTCGTCGATAGCCATCCAACCATCAGGGTGTAAGGCATCCGCAACGGTTTCACCAAGCGACCGGGGCAAAGATTCTGCTTGCCACCCGATACGTTTAACGGATTGTGCATTCTTCAAACGCGCTTCGACAGCAGCTTGCAGACAACGCATCGGATCGGGATTCATCGTGTAAAGTTGTTCCCATTCATAAGTGATGCGCTCATCAACAAGGGCTTGTCCTTCGTCCGTCGTTGCTGCAAGCCAAGAACTGCCTTCAGTTTCAAGCATCATGAGCGCAGGGAAATTCTTGGGAAGCAACAGCCCCGTCAAGTAGTGGATGTTACGGTAGTCTGAGATTACAGCGACATCAATATGGTATTTCGATAAATATTCGCGAAAACGTTCTTGCCGTATCTTGCTTCCTTCCTGAGTTAGCATATTCGCTCCTCTTTACTGTATCTTGCAAAAGTTGAATGTAATATTCAATAGGGTTGGTTCGTATTATTTCTCTTGGGCGATGATATCCGCAGTAGCATCCTTGATTGCTTTATTCAGTGCATTGACGCGCACTTCAAGAGCATCCTCCATCGTTTTGAGGTGGAGCAGCCACGATTCTTTCGAGTCATTTTCGCTTGCACCAAATCCATTCGTAGTTGATAGGCGGATGTATTTTAGTCTTTCTTCCTGGAGCGACCTCAACTGCTTTTCATAATCCTCAATCCCTACTTGAAGCAGGGAAACTAATTCTCGAATTTTTTCCACAACCTCAATCTCCTTGCAATTTCTGATTCCAATCCATCCTAACCATTATCTCACATCATGTCTGCCAGATGCAACGAAAAAATCCCAACTCAAATACATACATCCTGCGTCTAAATAATATCATTTAACTTGTCTCAGTAAATGCCTATCTCCACTCTCGGCACTTTTTGATAGACAGCCGCTTCAATATGTGATAACATAGATTTTAAACTGTTGAGAAATACAAGGAGGGAGCAACGTGACAAGCCATCCATCCCCAAACAATAGCAAGCCAAATCTCGTGTTCGTTATCACCGATGACCAAGGCTACGGCGATCTCGGGTGTCATGGAAATCCGATTATCCAGACCCCGAACCTTGATAAGCTTCACAGCGAAAGTTTGCGCTTAACCAATCTCCACGTCGGTCCCACATGCGCGCCAACTCGAGCGGGTATCATGACCGGACGCTACTGCAACTGTACTGGTGTGTGGCATACCATTGGTGGACGCTCACTACTCCGCAATGATGAAGTGACAATGGCGGATGTCTTTCGCGCAAATGGCTACAAAACAGGGATGTTCGGCAAGTGGCATTTGGGGGACAATTATCCCTTCAGACCGCATGACCGAGGATTTGAGGAAGCACTTTATCACGGAGGCGGCGGAATTAGCCAAACCCCCGACTATTGGGGAAATGACTATTTTGATGACACCTTTTGGCGTAACGGCGTAGAAGAGTCTTTTGAGGGGTATTGCACTGATGTCTGGTTCGATGAGGCGATGAAATTTATCGAAAATAACAAAGACGGCCCCTTTTTCTGTTATCTTCCCACCAACGCCCCGCACGGTCCTTATCGTGTCCCAAATTCCTACAGCGAAACTTATCGTGGAAAAGTGCCGGATTCAAGGGCCAATTTTTACGGCATGATTACCAACATTGACGAAAACGTGGCGCGGCTCAGGACAAAGCTCAAAGACCTTGGTATCGAGGAAAATACGATTCTCATTTTTATGACCGATAACGGGTCGGCGGAAGGTTGCCAGCTAGATCGAAATCAGTTTGTCGCTGATGGCTTCAACGCCGGATTACGCGGAAAGAAAGGCTCTCCATACGAAGGAGGCCATCGCGTCCCACTCTTTATGTATTGGCCGGATGGTGGTTTCACGGAAGGTCGGGACATTAATCAACTCACCGCGAATATCGATTTGTTGCCGACGCTTATTGATCTCTGTGGGTTGGAAGGGCCGACGGAAGAACGCTTTCACGGCATCAGCCTTGCGCCGCTTTTCCGAGAAGCAACTGCGGAATGGTCCGAGCGTGTTATTGTGACTGACTCTCAGCGCGTTGAGCATCCGATTAAATGGAGACAGAGCGCAACCATGACGCAACGTTGGCGGCTAATCAATGGCGTAGAACTATACGATATTCTTGAGGATGCGGAGCAACGGAGCGACGTCGCCGCCGATTATCCCGACGTTGTTGAGGAATTACGGCAACATTATGAAGCGTGGTGGGAGCTTGTATCGCCCCGCTTTGATGAGGAACCCCCGATCGTGCTTGGCACAGAAAACGAGAAGGTTTCTCTCTTGACCAGCCACGATTGGCATGGTGAAAAACACGCATGGAATCAGGGGCAAGTTCGTCAAGGACTTGAGTGTAACGGATATTGGGCAATTGAAATCGCTGAAGATGGAGAGTATGCTTTTGAACTACGGCGCTGGCCAAAAGAGGAAGATAAAGCCATTACCGCTGGCATTCCCGGCGAGATAATCGATTGGTACAGCGGCGGGAATGCCCTCAATCTAAAAACTGCCCGACTTCGCGTCGGCGATCAAGAGCAGACCCAAGCGATTCCCGCCGATGCGAAAGGCGTGACGTTTACGTTTACTTTGAAGGCAGGCGAGGCGCGCTTGCAGACGTTTTTGACAGATGCCGATGGATTTTCGGTCGGTGCTTATTATGTGTATGTTGAGCGAATATCAGCATCGGAGTGATCATCGGATGACATCGCTCTCCCGTCGGACGACAATTGATGAAAACACTGACATGGCTGATATCAGCACCTGGCCCACTCCTCCGACTAACAAGACTCCCTTTGCTGAAGGGCTGCCTTCACGAAGCAAGCCAAGGAGTAGAGGAGAAAAGAGTTTATATGATTCGGAAGGTGGGGAATGGCGTCCTCATAAACCTGATAAGTACCATCTCAAAGGGCATTGGGACTACAAACCACAAGGCAATAGCCAGCCATGGCACGAAATACTTCTATGAAGGTGGCTGATATGATTACCATCGAATATACTGGTGAAACAATAGAGAGTGAACCCGGACCTAATTTTTATTGGCGAGGGGTACCCGGTGATTATCTAAAAGTTATCTGTGATTTGCATATATTGGGCAAAGTCTATGGGGAAAAGTTAATACTTAATGATCTTCCCTACCTTAAAATTAAAGATGGCTACTTAGTTCAGGCGAGCTCGTCTAAGAATGGGAATAGACTTGTATATGTTAATGACAGAAAAATCGAAATAGATTTAGATTGCACTATTTGGCAGCAAGTCTTAGCTATGTTTTTGTCTGTATCCTTTTATCAAAGCCATAACTATGTTGAGTTCGATGAAAAAACACTGGTTGAGCATTGTAACTTTATTATCAGCTCGGAATCCTAACATTTCAAGGCAGGGATCTTTTCGCGGGACCATATTTCCCACAGATCTGGTCACCTAGAAATGTAGGATTATAGCCATCAGATTTGGCAATTCGCTGAGAGCAATCAAGGTAATCGTTCAGGTGGTGATTACATCTGGATTTCTCTTTGTTTTGGACCTGAACAAGTTACCAATCAAGTAAACAAAAAAGGAGCATATTATGTATAAATGTGCATTTTTAGGTTGCGGTGGACGAGCCCGTGGGCACGCTCACGCATACGAGTATGTCAAACGCGGCGAACTTGTCGCATTGTGCGATA
>JADFGN010000584.1 GCA_022567695.1 Candidatus Poribacteria bacterium
GATTAGCACGACGCAAGAAATTGCTGTTGACACGATGTCAGAAGAATGCTAATCTCTCGAATGTGAGAACGTTCAAAAGTCGCAAAACGTTAATCTTGCCAGTTGCTTCAAATTGAAGTATGAAAGAGTTGACAAATGGAATTTGAAAACAGAGTCACTGTTGTCACAGGAGCGGGGATGGGTATGGGTAAGGCGACAGCAGTTGCCTTTGCACGAGAAGGGGCATCAGTTGCAGTCGCTGATATTAACTCCGAGGCGGGAGCCGAAACCGTTGCCCAAATTCAAGCGGAGGGCGGTCGGGCAATATTCATTGACGCTGATGTTGCCAAAGCCGCCGACGCTCAACATATTGCGATAGAGGCGGTCAACGCATTCGGTGGCATAGACATTCTCGTCAACAATGCAGGGATTCAGCACTACGGCAGCGTCGTGGAGACAACGGAAGCGGAATGGGATGCGGTGCTCGGCGTGAACCTCAAGAGCATCTTTCTCTGTTCCAAATATTGCATCCCTGAGATTCAGAAGCGGGGTGGCGGAGCAGTGATAAACGTTGCATCGGTGCAGGGAATGGCGAGTCAGGAACGTGTAGCCCCTTATTCGGCGACGAAAGGCGGCGCGATTTCGTTGACTCGAAATATGGCAATCGATTTCGCATCGAGCAATATTCGCGTCAACTGCGTGTGTCCAGGCTCAATCGATACACCGCTATTGCGTGCTGCCGCTGAACTCACGGACGACCCGCAGGGCACTGTCCGTGAATGGGAAGATGCGCACGTCCTGAAACGTATCGGCAGACCTGAAGAGGTTGCGCAGGTCATTCTGTTTTTAGCAGGCGATCGGTCATCTTTCATCACGGGGGCGGCGTATGTCGTTGATGGGGGATTGACGATTCAGCTTTGATTATTTTAGAGCATTGTTACCCACCTATCTAGGAGACATAGATGATTGATTGGATGCAGTGGAGAGAACAATTTCCAGTCACACAGAAATATATCTACCTGAACCACGCAGGGATTGCCCCTTTGTCACTGCGTGTCCAAGATGCGATGCGGGACTTTCTAAGCGATGCAACCAACAACGGTGCTGTTCATTCGGATGGCTGGGCTGCGACAGCGGAAGCTTGCCGGCGATCGGCTGCAAAACTGATCAACGCCGATGCGAGCGAAATTGCATTCATGAAAAATACGACGCAGGGACTCATTATCGCAGCAAACGGAATTGATTGGCGGGAAGGGGATAATGTTGTGATGACAGCTGTGGAGTTCCCTGCCAATGTGTATCCTTGGTGGAGTCTGAAAGCGCGTTACGGTGTCGAAGTGCGGATGATACCAGAGCGAGAGGGAACTATTCAGATCGAAGAAATTGAAGCGGCGATAGATTCACGCACACGAGTCGTAACAATTAGCCATGTCCAATTCGCATCAGGTTTTCGGACCGATATTGCAGCGATTGGGGAAATCTGTCGTCAGAACGGCATCTGGTTTGTTGTGGATGCCATCCAAAGTGTTGGTGTCATTGATTTGGATGTGAAGGCTTGTGGCGTTGACATCTTGGCGGCCGATGGGCATAAGTGGCTGCTTGCCCCCGAGGGCGCGGCAATCTTCTATTGTGTGAAAGAAAAGCAGGATAGGCTCATCAATACAAACCTCGGGTGGGCGGGAGTTATCAATCCCAGAGATTTTCTCGACTATGATCTCACGCAAAAATCGGATGCAACAAGATTTGAGGAAGGGACTTACAATAGCGTTGGACTGTACGGACTCGGCGCGGCAATTGACCTGCTGCTGGAGATTGGGATTCCACAGATTGAGCGACGTGTATTAGATCTAACTGATCGCCTCATTGAAGGGCTTGCATCCAAGGGGTATCGCCTTGTGACGCCAACTGACGAATCTCAACGCTCCGGGATTGTGGTGTTTGAAAGTGATCAATATTCTCCAACCGAACTCTGTGAGATGCTGGAGCGGGAAAATGTAATTGGCGCAGAACGTGGAGGCGTGCGTTTGTCACCGCATTTCTATAATTCTGAAGCGGAAATAGATCACGTACTATCAGCTTTGCCAGATTGACGGGAGAATTACTCGGACTCACTTCATAAAAAGTCAACAACCACAGCCGTCACATCATCGTCAAACGGTCGGCCTTGCCGATGAACATCCAACGCCTCATAAAGGACAGCGATCATCTCGCAGGGTGGTAGGGAAGCGTATCGGTCGAGAAAACATTCCAACGCATCGGAGCTATATGGTTGTTCACATCGATTTTGCACTTCGGTGAGACCATCGGAATAGAGAAATAGCCGGTCGCCGGATTCCCATTCCGTCGTTATCTCCGTTGACGGCGAAACGAGCCGTGCCCCTAGGGGTAACGATGGGATTTCCAAGGGTGTCCACTTTTGCTCACGTTGGCTATATAGGTAGGGGTAAGGATGCCCAGCGTTGGTAAAGGTGAGCGTTTGCGTGGAAGGATCGAGAACCATGTATCCAAACGTCATCAGTAGCCGCGTATGATGGTAGTTTTGCACCACCGGGTTAAGAATCGCGTGGACTGAAGCAGGTGCCGGATCTTGCCCGATCTGAAGCCGAAGGGTGCCGCTCACGATGGCGACCAGCAGGCTGGAATAGAAGCCATGCCCGGTGACATCCCCAATTGCAAGACCCACGCAACCATCGCACAGATGGAAATAATCGTAGTAATCCCCACCGACGACAGCCGCAGGCTCACTTCTGCCAGTCAGGTGGATCCAATCCAATATCAGATCCTTGCTCGGCAGCATGGCAGTCTGGATTTCGCGGGCGCGTATCAGTTCGTGTTGATACTGTTCCTGTTGGTGAGTAAGGGCGATCTGACGTTCGATATCTTCCCTCAGCTTTTTTCCCAATATTCCGAATACGCCTTCGACGACCTCCCACGACGCTGTGAGTGCCTGATAAAAATCGTCACGGTAAAGTTGCAGCACGAGCGCGTCAGTCTTTGCTTTGGCGGTTGCGCTCCGCGGGGTCCCGTTCAACAATGCCAATTCTCCGACGCATTCACCCGGGCCTCTCATTGCGATTTGGACACCGCTTGAGCAAATTTCCAGCAACCCCTCGACAACCAAGTAGAGAGTGTCTCCAGACTCTCCTTCTCTAAAGAGAGTCGTCCCAGCGGACAGTGTAAGGCTTTCCATTTGGTCGTGTATCAATGCAAGTATTTCATCAGAAACCTGAGTGAAGAGACCTGTACTTCTGAGAATATTCAATCGTTCTTCCAGTTCTAACATCATATTCTCCCTTCTGAGTTTCCGCAGTGACTCAAAGTGTCAAAACTCCAGTCGTGCATTAGCTTCCATCATTCCTCAAATACCTTCTTCAGCAATTCATATATTTCTTTTGCTGTCGCGATTCCTGCGCATACGGTGCCGGCATCGGTTTTGATAGGTTTGCCAAGAGACGCTGCGATGACAGTATTGAGTATTGCTGCCGCTGTTCCGGAGGGGTTTATTTTCCCCTTTTCCCAGCGTTTGATAGTTGCAATCCCAACGCCGAGAATCAAGGCTAAATTCTGTTGTGACAGTCCTCCATCTTTCCGAAAATTCTTAATCGCTTCAGGAGTTAGTTCTTGATATTCCATATTCAGCAGTCCTTACCCTCCCTCTAGAAATTAAATAAATGAATCTGTGGACTACTGATGTTCAGTTGCTCACATGGTATCATATGATACCAGAACGCAGGCAATTTGTCAAAAAATTATGATGGCAAAAGGCTAGCGACTAGATACATCTGCTGCATCATCTTGCCAATCGCCTTTGATGACTCAATTTTGGGGTTGCGAATTATGCCGGGTTAGTGTACAATGATTAAGATATTTGAACTCCTTTCAGATCAAGAGAAAGGAGATGGGACACACGCCTTTGATTGAAGATAAGAATTTGGCCCGTTGTGAGATGATGGCTCCAGCGGGTTTTTTGTTGCATCCTTCAATTCAAATTTTTAGCGAGGACGATTTTAGGAAAACATGGAGCAAGTCGAACGCCGCTACGAACGGCTCTACGGAAATGAACTTTTTGATTTAATCCAAGAACGCGCGTTAGCTTGGCTACCTTTGGGCATACTTGAAAAACACGGTGCTCATCTACCGTGGGGGCTGGATGGACTCAAAGCACACTTGATTTGCCTTCGGCTCGCGACAAAACTTGGGGGCGTGGTTCTCCCCGCAACTCACCTCGCAGGTATCCATGGCGACTGTCACGAGATAGACGAAGCCGAGTACCGAAAGCGTCACGCCACCGTTGGAGATCTGCTCTATCGTGAACAGACCTTCTGCAGCTTTCTCTCCGAAACCTTCGATGGACTGGCTAACATTGGCTTTCAAGTCATTGTTGCTTACACGGGCCACTATCCCAAGATTCAAACCCGTATTCTTCAGGAGACGGCAGAAACCTTCAACACAAAGGGTTTGGCCACGGTAATTCCCTTTTGGGAACCGCTTGCCTGCGGTTCTGGAGAC
>JADFGN010000585.1 GCA_022567695.1 Candidatus Poribacteria bacterium
GAATTGAAGGTGGGATTGCCTGAAGGCAACGCAAATTTTTTCACGTTGGCGCATGAACAGCTTCAATCGCTACCTAAGCAAGAGGAACCACTCACCCTAGATGATGCCCGGAATCGTCTTCGTGAAGTGCTACGACTGAAACCGATGAAGGCAAAGGCTCACCTCCTTCGACGAAAATTGGTTGCATACGGCAAATCGAAGGAACGGTTGGAAGCAACCTGGTACAGGTTAGCAATCGGCGAAGAATGGACGGTCCCCGCAGTTGTTGCATCCAAAGGGACCCCCAAAGCAACGGTGATCGCTCTCGCAGACAGAGGACGGACAGAAATCGGGGAGTGGATTGAAGAACAGGTTGAGGACGGATTACGGGTGATAGCCATCGATCCGTTGTTCATGGGGGAAAGCATTCCACAAGGCATTCCGCCGGGGCAATCTGCGATGATGATCGCCACAGCCGGTGAACGGCCGTTGGGGATACAGGTGGGGCAACTCGGCGCAATCATCGAATGGGCGTGTGAGAAATATGAAACGCCTCAAGTCTCACTCTACAGCAAGGGGTGGACAGCCGGAGTTGTTTCGATTGCTGCCGCCGGGTTAAACCACAAGCGAATCGACCACGTCGTTGCGACCGATGCCCTGCCGAGTCTGAAACAGCTTATTGAAGACCACCTGGATTATGAACAGTATCCCACGCTCTTTTGCTTTGGGCTGTTAGAACAATTCGATGTGGATGAACTGATAGCGCTGTGTCCTGCACAAAAGGTGAAGTTGAGCGAAAGACCGCCGAGTGATTGACAGAGCCCTTGAGACCCCCTTTTCGTCGCTGGCTTATTTGGCAATTAGCATCTTAAGGATTTGGTTCGGGTCGTAGATATCGACCCAAACCCTACGAAAACTAATGTCCACGTACTTACCTTGACAGCGAAACCCTACTGGGCTATAATTATCCGCGACCTTGGGAAGAGTGAATCCGCAAAAGCCCGGTAGATAGCATGAGCCCTAGAGAAATCGCCCTTGGAAGAGACCCATACTTCAAAAGCCTTGCGCGACAAACTGGTGCAACGCATTTTCGGCAATGGGCGGCCACCGGAATTACCCGAAGAACTGTTGCAAGACGCTTCGGCCGGGCATTCCACCAAGCGGCGAAACGTGCCGAGAAGATTCATTTTGCGCTGGATGCTATAGCGCATCCAATTGATGCGGTTAAGCAAGGTGCTGCCGGATTCAAACCGGGGAACTTTACGAATGCTGAATTGCATTACATCGCCACCCATCCAGAGTTCCTGAACAAAACGATTTTCTATCGAGGCGGCAAAGTGGTGCCATCCCCCTTTTTATCTATCGTCTCCGGGCTCGACGATCGTAGAAAGTTATGACGGGTTCGGAGGAGTACGCAATGGCTAATAAAAGAGAAGAATATCGTGAAAAACATCTGAAAAGTCTTTCCACCTTTCTCAACCGGTGGAATGGAGGCAACGCCAAGCTCTGGGAATATCGTGCAGCTCACAGTACGATGACCGTTCAAATTACGTCTAAGAATAAGCTGGGGAATTTATACCTTTCATGCCTTGGTCCAGAGCATATTCAGGGCCCGGTTTTTTGGGAGAATTGCCATCTTGAGGTGATTGATAATATCCCCCTCGAGGATGGCGAGACCGGGTATATGGTCATTGATAGGGCCGTTGGCTTTGAGATTCGTGCCGAACAGCTTGAGGTCGCCGAGAACTGCAAGCCTTTTGAGTAATTTGCAGGCCATTCAATTGCCAATGCCCATCAAGCGCAAAATGATAAAGCCGCTCGCATGACACGGAAGTAGTTGCTTTGAATCCCGACCTTGACGAGGTTGCTCTGAATCCCGACCTTGACGGGGCTTGTTCTCTTATCGGCGCGGCTTCGCAACGGGCAAGCTGCCCGCTCTACGTGCTAACTGAAAAACTCGTGTATTTAAGCGCATCACGACCGTGGGGTGAGCTAAAATTGAGATTGGGGCCGATAGGTACAATCTGGGTCGGATTGATGTCCGTGTGCGTCACGTAATAGTGTCGCTTGATATGGTCGAAATTCACTGTCTCCGCGATTCCATCGTGCTGATAAAGAGCTCGCAGATATCCCCACAGGTTTGGGTAATCGATGATCCGACGGACGTTGCACTTAAAGTGCCCATGATAGACGGCATCGAAGCGTATGAGCGTTGGAAACAGTCTCCAGTCTGCCTCGGTGATTTGGTTGCCAACGAGGTAGCGTTGGTTGTTTAGGCGTTCTTCTAACCCATCCAGCGCATCAAACAGATTACGAACTGCACCCTCATAGGCTTCTTGACTCGTGGCAAACCCCGCCCGATATACCCCGTCGTTAATGTTAGGATAAACAAAGTCGTTAACCTCATCAATTGCGGCACGGAGTTCTTGAGGGTAAAAATCCGCTTGGCTATCAGTGAAGGCGTTGAATTCGCTATTAAACATCCGCATGATGTCATCCTCCGCGTTGCTCACAATTCTGCCAGTTTTCTTATCCCAGAGGACGGGGACTGTAACGCGGTCATTGAAGTCTTTTTCTGTCGCCCTGTAGGCTTCGCTCAAGTATTGGAAGCCGTTTATCGGATCTTCACTATGTTCCGGACCATTGCGAAACGCCCAGCCGCGCCCATCGCGAATGGGGTCGACAACAGTCATCCCGATGACGTTTTCTAGTTTTTTTAACTTACGAATGATGACTGTGCGGTGTGCCCAAGGACACGCAAGCGACACATAGAGATGGTAGCGGTTGGGCTCAGCCAAGTAGCCCGATGCTCCATCACGAGTCACCCAATTCCGAAATCTGTCTTCTTGCCGAACAAATTTACCATCTTCACTGCGTTCATCGCTCAAAATCATAATTGACTCCTTGATTCAGAGATTGAATGGGATTATTATGGAAATAATAGGAAATCACCCGCCATCGTAACGACGCCGGCGGGACGATGGGAATTATCGACCGAAGCAGATTCCAGACTACCTTTCGGTTTGCCGTTTCCATCATACATTCGCCATTCCAACTTCAATCCATTCTTCCAAGCCACCAAAGTTGTCCCATCAGAAGCCGTCAACACAACGGGGTATTTCCCAAACTCTGCAACCTTAATTTCCCCCGGCGGGCGCAATCCACCATCGGGAGAAAGATGAGCGAAGTAGATCTTGCCTTTGGTTTCCCATCCCGCAACGAGATTCTCTCCCTTTCCACTCTGGGTTGTAAAGCGACCTGTCAGATATGTCCCTGTCATTGGACAGCCTTCGATTTTCCATGGCGTCGCGCTCAACTTCTCTTTTGAAAAAGCCTCATGCCCGTCCGTCAGCGTCATCAGGTACATATCCCGCATATTTTCGGCCTTGTCCCGGTAGGCGAAGTAGAGGTTTCCGCTCGTTGAGAAATAAGCCCGCGTGGCGCAACACTCACATGGATCTGCCTTCTCAACTGTCACGGTGCTTGAGAAGGTTTTGCCACCATCATTGGACAGATTCATGTACGCCTTCCCCGCCGTCCACAAGACCGCCACTTTCCCGTTGCCATCGGCGGCAAGAGAGTAATTGTCGCTCGGTAGACGGTTTAGGTTTCTCGCGGCAACGAAGGCTGTTTCAGAAGCGTTAAGGTGTGCGTAGAAAACACCCCACTGATCCTTTGGGAGTTTTCGCTGGTAGGCATTGACGTACCAAACGACATGGACTTGATTCGCCTTACCCACGGCGATGTCGGGGCCTCGATAGGCGCCGCCGGGGTGTGCTGTGCCGGCTTCAGAATTCACTCGAATTGGGGGACTGAAGTGCTTTCCGTTGTCTACGGATTTCACATAGTACACGTCCTCTCCAACATTCTTTTCGCCGGAGACGTAGACGAGGTGGATGATTCCCTGGCTATCAATCTCTGCATCTGGCGTGACGCCGCCGTTAGGCACCCCAATGACCTGTACGTTCCCTGCGGCGTGTGTCCAGACAGGACTGGTGAGTATAAATAGCGTTACCATCAGGAGCGGAACGCACATTTCTGTCTTAAACTGCTGGCGCAAATACGTGAAAAATTTGTTCATGATTGATCTCCCGGTATATTATTATGGCGAACGGCTGCCACTGATTTAAGCCAAAAGCATTTTAAATCGTGGTCATTCTACCCGAATTTGTACGAATTGTCAACACAAGGTTTACCGACATTCATCGTGAAACCCATTTTTCCCGGTCCGCAACTGGTCCGGGTTGCTTCACCGTTTCTCCACGGTTCGTTTCCGGCAGAACTCGGATTGACAATACATGCGGATGAAGAAGAGTTCATACTCGCCGTGCGCGTGAATCGAATTAATTCAGGTTGACTGAGTTTGCCGAGTGTGCTAGGATGAGTGAGGTCAAGGGGATATAGCACTGGTTTAAGAACGGTTGCTAACGCCTACATTTCGGGCGTGCCATGCTCTTACTTGGCAGACTATTTCATTTTAACTTTTGCACAGGAGAAAAA
>JADFGN010000586.1 GCA_022567695.1 Candidatus Poribacteria bacterium
TAGGCAAGCCCATCGTGAACAGTAACGTTCGCACGAGGTCCAGCGACATATTGGACGTTTCTGTATTCACAATCGTAGCTGTACAACCAGATTTGGTCGCCGGTTTCCCAGTCGAAACATCGGACCCGCTCAATCTGTTTGGGCTTGGTGAGGCGGTCGGTCAGGTAAACACGCCCATCAGCGATGGTGGGACCGCTGTAACCGCTTCCAACGGGAACACGCCATCGAATCGGAAGTTGGGGGTGGTCAAATTTTTCGACCACGTCCGTTTCTAGCCAAACGCCATCGCGGCTTGGGCCTCGCCACTGTGGCCAGTCGTCGGCGAGAGCGGGGAAAGCAATGAGGGCAGCCATCCCCAATAGGCTGATTTTCAAAAAGTAGTTGATAATAATACGACGCATGGTTAGTTACCTCCGATACACAAGATGCAGGATACAGGATGCATTTGCATTTTTGAATTTTGTATCCTGACTAATGCGAGATTCCCAAATTGACTTGGATTAGACTTATTCATGACTCCGAATCAGATTACCCTTTGAACTCGTATTGAGTAAACTTCCCAAACCTAAAAAATAAAGGCGATTACGGTGTTAACGTCCTTAAACTGTAGGGTGGGCACTGCCCACCGATCGGCGTTTTGGTGGGCAGTGCCCACCCTACGAAGATCTCAAGTTTGCAGCGAAAACAGAGTTTTTGCACTCCGAATCAGATTACCCTTTTATTGCAAATTGGTATCAGCCTGTCACCGCGCCCCCGATGCCGTGAATAATGAACCTTTGGAAGATGAACGCCAGAATAATTGGTAGCAATATCACTAGAACTCCACCTGCGGCAACGATTGTGAAAGGCACCTGTAACTCCTGTGCGAAGTCGGAGGCCACCACGGTTACTGGCTTGGAGAAGATTGTAGATGTAAACAGCAGGGCAAATAAAAATTCGCCCCACGAAGCGATGAATGAGAAGATGCCGACGGCAATCATGCCAGGCGCTGTCAGCGGCAGGAACACGCGAAATAATGCACCAAGGCGGGTACAGCCATCGACTCGGGCGGCACGCTCTAAGTCGAGCGGCACAGTCTGAAAATAGCCCTTGAGGATCCAGATTGTGAATGGTAGCGTAAAGGTCGCGTGGGCGAGGATAACTGCCAGATGCGTATCCAACAAGCCGTAACTCCGAATGACGAGATACATCGGAATCATAATTGCGACGCCCGGTACACTGCGTGAGCCGATGTAAAACAGCAACAGTAAAAGGTTGCCGCCGAAATTCACTCGTGCAAGCGCATACGCCGCCATCGATCCGAAGAGCAGATTGATAAACATGACTGAACTGCCAATGATAAGACTATTGATAATCGCACGGGGAAACTGCCGCGCAGTCGCCGCCCCGATCTCTGCACTCCGACCCTGTGTGGCGAAATACATTTCATAGTTTTCCAATGTCGCCTCACGCGGTATCCAATGGCGCTGATTTGCCTCGCGTTCGTGCATGAAACTGACCGACACGACCCACAAAAAAGGGGTTACAATGTAGAGTGTCGCAAGAATAACCAGTGCGTATAAAACCGTCCGTTTGATCATGATGTGCTTCCTTTCCCAGTCTCCTAATTCTCTTTCCTCTATCCCTGTACCGCTCCTCGACGATAAAGCAGCCGAATGTAGACAATCGCCAACCCCATCGTGATGAGCGTGATTAGGTAGGAATATGCGTTTGCTCCACCGAAGTTGAGGCGTGCGAAGGCCTCCTTGTAAGTTTGCCAGGCGATGACATACGTGGCGTCTCCGGGACCACCAGCGGTGAGCGTGTAGATGAGGTCGAAAGCGCGGAAGCCGTTCATTGTTTCAAAGATGGCAACAACCATGATGGGATGCAGTAGCCATGGCAGTGTGATATGACGAAAGCGATTCCACACACTTGCGCCATCCACTCGCGCCGCACGATATTGTTCAGCAGGAATTGCCTGTAGCGAGGCTAAGAAAATAATACACGCAAATGGGACGCTTTTCCAAACGTGAGCGGCAATAGCAGCATTGAGGGCAACGACGGGTGACGCCATGCCGAAATAGCTAATTTCCAAACCTGTCAGCCTGTTAAAAAGGTTGACGCAATCGCCCATCATCTCGTTGAACGCACCGTGTGCGCCGAGTAGACCAACCCACATCAAGCCGTTGACTACGCCCGGAACCGCCCACGGAATCAATAGCAGTGACCGTACCACGCCACGTCCGGCGAACTCCTCATTGAAAAGTAGCGCAATGCCTAGCGAGATAACAATCCCCAACACGACCGATAGCGCAGTAAAATAAAGCGAGATCTGAAGAGAATGCCAAAAGTCATAGCTGGTCAGAATATTAATGTAGTTACCTAGACCGATGAAGTCAAATTGTTCTGGACGGCGCAAGTTGTAGCGGTGCAAACTCATCCACAACGATACCCCGACCGGATACGCTATCAGCGCAAGGATGAGCGCAATGGCTGGAGCGTTGAGTAAATAAGCGAAGGCGCGATCGCCACGTTCTTTCGAGGTCAACCGGGCGGTGGTTTTACGTGCTTCAATTGGTTCGGATTGTTTAGGCTTGTTCAAGGTATTCTTTCAAATTAAACCCAAAGGGGATAATAGCCGCACGAATCAACGCGAGTTTCATTTAGTTTCCCTGAACGTTCGGAGGTCATCCAGAATTTCATCTATATTTCGTCGAGGAATCTCAAGCATTTAAACACACTGCGTCTCGATAGGGGTGTTGACCCCTACGACCACTCCCGCTTCAACTCCCGACAGCGTTTTGCAATCCGCGCCAGCCCATCGCGTGGGGATTGCTGACGCAGGAGAATTTTCTGAATTTCCGGTTGATAGTAAAGGTTGAAGTCGGGGAACCACGGTGCTTTGATATTTTCGCGCATGCGCACGAACTGAGACTGCTCCTTGATCAGCTTGATGTCACCCCACTGCTCTGTTTGCGCGATTATTTCAGGGTCATCAAGCAGGGACTTGAATGCGAAGCCTAACCCCCTGAGTCGAAACCAGCGCCGTGCGGTATAGTAGTCCCCGCTTGCATCCACTCCACCGAGGAATTTTATCAACTGCCATGCGTCCATCAACTTGTCTTCTCGGCAGTGAGCAGTGATACAATACATCCGCGTCCACCCCAGCGTGCCGTGCTGGTCAGATTCGAGGCTCGGCAGCGGGGCCATTTTGAGAACTTTTGCATGACGCGCTTGCGTTTCGGGGATGCCTCGGGCTTTGAGATATGCTTCGACGACAGCAGCGTTCTTGCGGTTGTTGATCCACTCGACATCGTATTTGCTAATCAGCGAGAACACTTGTCGCCCCGCCGCGATGTTTTCCCGGATGAGTCCCATCGTCAGCGAGTTTAGGTCGATAATCTTGTGTCTGTAAATGCCATCCACTATCCACTGGAGAATCCGCTCTGCACGCCGGCCTTCGTCGTCGGGGAAGATCGGGTTGAGTTCATCGTCAAATAGGTCAACTTCGCTCGCGTAATTCAATGCCCACCAATCGTTGAAGCCCGTAATTGCCTGCCGAAAACCAAGCACAATGGGATATTCGATAATCTCACCGTCGGGGGTGCGGACAGGCTTTTCTTTGATCTTGATTGCCTGCTCAGTCAATTCGTCCAGGGTCCGCGCAGGCTTATCAAATCTCATGGACTCAAAGACCTGTGCATTGTAAACCCAAACGGTAAAGTCAGTATAATAGGGCAAACCGTACTGTTTTCCATTGTAGGTCATCGCTTCCAGATTGTAGGGGAAGATGTCATCCGCATCCAGCCCGGACTCAAGGGCATTGAGGTCATCGATCGGGCGTAGCCAGCCGGCTTGCACCCACTCGGCTAAATCATCATCGCGCACATAGCAACAATCCATCGGCGTCTTCCCGATAAACAGCGCAATCATCTTATCGTGATAGTTGCCCGATACCACTTCGTAGGCGACTTCGATATTGCGTTGTCGCTCGAAGAATTCAATGTTCTCGCGGACAAGATCTGGCTCATAAGGCCAGCCCTTGAAGATGACTCCCGGCGAAGGTTTTCGCGTGCAGCCTGTTGCCAAACCGATGCCTGCCAACACTGATGTTTTGAGAAAATCACGGCGTCTCATGCAAACAATGGTATCACTAAGGAGAGTTCTCTGTCAATTGTCTTTTTGAAAGTTAATATGTAAGCGTTCAGGGAGTAGAAACCTTGCGAAGGTTTGGCAGCAGATTTCAGGCCAAAAGTGTCCTCGTCAGTCGCAGATCGCTCCATTATCCAGCCGATTTGCAACCTTCGCAAGGGTAGCTGAACGGTTACGTTAATATTTTGCTTTTCAGAAATCTTGAATTATGCTATACTAATACCATGTTTTCGCCCGAATAAGGTACAAATTGAACACTATCCAATACCGTTGAAATCCAGTCTGTGCAAGGCTTTGAAAGCTGTTAAATGGTCTCTTTTTACAGGATAGACCTTTTGAACCCTT
>JADFGN010000587.1 GCA_022567695.1 Candidatus Poribacteria bacterium
GCCGCCTAACAGTCAATATCAAGCTCGTGTCATAAAGCGGATTACCCCCAGGGTGGACGATGGCCAGTCAGCTCGGCAAGATAGTCTGCTGTCCGACGGAGCTCTTTTTGGTGTTTTTGGTCATCCTTACGCTTCCCGGCTGCCTCTGTCATATACTCAATTCGCCAGGTTCCCTTCTTGAGCCGCTTGAGTACAAATTCTCCCTCCATGTACCGATTGGCATACCGAAGGAGGTCTCGTATAAGATAGTAGACATCCCAATCAGAATACTTAAATTGATTGTGCCTGGATTGTTGACCAATAAAGTCGACAGCTTCCTTAACCTTTTCAGCAACCTCTTTTGCTGTGTAACTTTTGTCCGCCTCCAATTCAATTTTCCCACTATCGTGTTCCCGCACTGATTCACGATTCTTGTCCATTAATGCCCAACTCCTAATTTGGTGAGTGGTTGAATTTTATCGAGTTCCGAGCTTGATTGTGGGCATCCTTGCAGGTTGTGCGTCAAAGTGGATGTCCGATCTGGAGCTACTGCGTATCTGAATCAACTGCGCGGCAATGCTTACCGCAATCTCAGGAACAGTTTTTGAATTGATGTCTAAACCGATCGGTGAGTAAACCCGGGCAAGGTCATCTTCCGAAACACCAAGTTCTATTAGATCATCAAAGATGAGCTTGACTTTCCGGCGGCTGCCAATCAGGCCAATATAACTCGCATCCGATTCAACAACGCTATGGAGCGCCGCCTCATCATGGTGGTGTCCTCGCGTGACGATGACAACGTAGGTCAAGCGATCAATGGGGTATTTCTGCAACTCTTTCGCGATGTCCCCAATGATGATCTGCTTGGCTTCGGGCAAACGTTCCTCTGACGCAAAATCGGCGCGATCATCGACAATTACGACATTAAAATCCAGCCAACTGCCGAGATGGCAGAGCGCTTGCCCAACGTGGCCCGCCCCGGCGATAAGCAGTGTTGGGTGCGGTTGCATCGGATCGAGGAAAACCGAAACGCTACCATCTCTCCATTGAAACACATCTGGCGAATTTTCCTCAAGCACCTCAATTAGTTCATCCCGGATCTCCATTTCTAATTCCGAGTTGCCCAATGAACCGATCTGTTCTCCATTCGTTGCGAAGATCTTTTTCATGCCAACCTGCACATCATCAATTTCGCTCTTGATAACCGTCGCAAAAACAAGCGGTACGTTTTCATTGTTCAGTTCTTGCAAGCGAATGAACATTGACGCCTCATCGTGGGATGTGGGCAAATCGATGAAGATCTTCATATTTCCGCCACAAATGAGCCCATCGTCCCATCCATAGTCACTGTCCAATTGAAATTCAAGCAAGCGTGAAACACCACCTTGCATGAGACCGATCGCCTGTCTTCGTGCTTCCGCCTCTACGCAGCCGCCGCCTAGTGTTCCCACATTGCGTAAATCTGGCAAAATCAACAACTTCGAACCGGGCTTCTGTGGTGTTGACCCACTTGTTTCCACGACGGTGCAGTAAGCTGCAACCTCGTTATCCTCAATGAGTTTAGGGATTTTTTGATATATCTCTTTCATTTTCTTTTTTCTCCTTCATATCTTACTAAAATTCTCTACATAATATATCACGCATCAGACCCCAAAGCAAGATTTTAGGGCGTCTGACTCCTTTACGTTTCTTTATGTGCATTGGTTCACGCATCTATCAATTGTTTATTTCCATTTTATCAAATGTCCACAGTGTCGCACGATTTTTCACGAAACTGAAAAAGTCGAAGTGTTGTGTTGACAATTCGTAAAAATCCGGGTAGAATGACCTACGATTGAAGTTACTCTTGCAGTGAACGATAAAAGCTTGATTGAATAAGGGCAAGGAGGTATCTCATGAGGTGTGGAAAATTCTCTGTCATCTTTTCGATTTTGGCTTGTGTGACCGCCCTCGTCATTTTCATCAATTTGGCTGAAGCGGGTGTGAGGGAAAGGCTTGGGCTGACAGCTCATTGGACGCTCGACAAAGGAACAGTTGACGGAAAAACGGTTCAGGATGTTTTCGGAGACAATGATGGAACGATTACAGGAAAGCCGAAAATTGGGAAAGGGTTTAATGGAGACGCGCTCGACTTTGACGGTGCCGTCGATTTCGTCAAAATGACCGACGACATTTTCTTTCCAAGCGTGAGCGTTGAGGCAAACATCAATCCCACTTTGGGAACACGAAACCCTATATATGACAAATACAACTATGGAATTCAACTCCTCGACAACAACCAGGTTGGCATCTGGATCAGGGCGGACACCAATCAACAAGCCAATCAGTGGCCATCCGCCTACACGCCGTTTCCCACAGACGGGAAGTGGCATCATGTTGTAGGTGTGACCGAAAGCAAGAAGTCTGTCAAGATTTACCTTGATGGCGAGTTGAAAAAAACGACGCCCGCCCCGAATCCAATCAGTGTGGCGTATGGTGCCAATGACAAGCCGACAATCGCCTACACACGGCATTTGGGCGGCATTTGGTATGAGGGGAGCATCGACGAAGTAGCGGTCTACGAGGGTGCTCTCAGTGACGCCGACGTGAAGCAACTGTACAACACCGCTTTCGCTGTTGAAGCTGCCGGAAAGCTAGCGGTCGCTTGGGGCCGGATGAAAATCCGGTAAATTTTCAAAGCAACTGCGGTTATCCATCACGCTCGAAATGGCTCAACGACCCGCCAAGACAACATGAGTGAAAGCAAGTATTGGACGCACTCCGCTAAGTTCGATGGATTTGTCGAAAAAAGGGGAACTTAAATCGCGCGTTTTGAGAATCCTGGCGACGGTTGTATCATGAATATCCAATATCCCGCCTTCGGAAAGTGTCGCTACTATCTGCCGGGTCGTGAGGTGGGGATGTTGGCGTTTGAAGTGGACCACCTTTTGTCATCTGGAATGTTCTGGAGAGGTTATTAACGCGAAGATTTCTTCTAAAAAGACATCATAATCAATCGGACCCGTAATTCCCATTTTTTGCGCAATTGGCATTCCGATAGTGTACGCCAGTTGCCTCCGCCGGCGCGTTAACAAAGCACTCCGTCGCGAGAGATACTCACGGATAGTGGACAATTCCACATCCGTCACCCCATCCAGTTGAATCGCATTTGCATAGGTAAAATGGTTCCTTGTCGTTACATGAGCAATTAGTTGGTTTGGATTGAGGTCTATATGCTCTCTGATAACAAGCGTTCCAGCGGCAAAATCGCCGAGCCTCCGCCATTTTTTATCGAACATCATTACAACCATCCCCACACCATAGAACGCAGGTAGGAAATCCACAATCCTTACTAGATTCCTGATCGCTGAATCTGCAAAACTGATCGGGTAACCATTTTCTTTAATGACCCGTAGTTTTAATAGACGCTTCCCTGGGGATTGACCATTTTTAACTAAATCGAATATAATATAATATCCCCAGAGGATTGTAAAAGTGATGATGCCGACTATCGCGGCCATCCAATTGCTGATTATTTTAGCAAAGTTGTCTAAACTGAGAGTCTGAAAAATTACGAGCCAACCGAGTGCGACGAAGAGGCCAATCAAGAGCGTATCGACAAATGAGGCGCAAAAACGAGAGCCGATTCCTGCGAGGTTGTAGTTTAAGTCGATCTGCTCTGGCGTATCAATTGATAGCCGATCATCCATAGCGAAAAATCTCCAACTCTTCAAACATGAGTCTCATCTTAATATTTGGTTATGACCCTAGAAGAATTTGTAAACGGGAAACAGAGCGATTGGTCAGAATTGAACCGTCTGTTGAGCCGGATGGGATCTGGAAATGTCAGCGTTCTGTCAGCCTCTGAAATAGATCGGTTGGGCTACCTGTACCGCCGTGTGACGTCCGATCTGGCAATCGCAAGACGGGATTTCCCAAATGATCGCGCAATCAGATACCTAAACGATTTGGCGACTCGAACACACGCCACCATCTACCAGACACAACCTCTGAAAAAGAATACGTTCCGTGATTTTTTTCGGGTTGGATTTCCACAGTTGTTTCGTGAACACTTCATTTTCATTGCCACAGCGTTCCTACTTTTTGCGACTACATTTGCGGCAACCTATCTAGTTGTTTTGGCAGACCCTGAGTTTGGTGAGCGCCTTGTACCGGATAGACTTGTCGAAACGATTAAACGAAAAGAGATGTGGACAAACATCCCCGAAGCACAGAGAAACATCGCGGCTTCTTTCATCATGACCAATAACATTCAAGTTGCATTTCTGGCGTTTGCGCTTGGGGTTACATTTACGCTTGGGACAGTATATGTCTTGCTTACCAATGGTGCTCTGCTTGGGGCAGTTGGCGGGTTGTGCCATGTTCATGGACTCGCGCTCCCGCTCTGGTCATTTGTGTCGCCACACGGCTACATTGAGTTAACGGTGATCTTTATTGCGGGCGGTGCCGGGCTAAAAATGGGATACGCCCTTATCGCCCCTAAGCTGTCCACTC
>JADFGN010000068.1 GCA_022567695.1 Candidatus Poribacteria bacterium
GTCAATAACCATGACCAAAGATCAAGTTATGACAGCCGCCAACGCCGCCGGGGTGCGGTTGATTCGCTTTCTCTACTGCGACAATGGCGGCATCATCAGAGGGAAGCTGGCTCCCATCAGCAACCTCGCCACACGAATCGAAACTGGCATGGGGCTCACGGTAGCGATGCAAGCCATGAATATGCTCGACCAGTTACAACCGGTGGAGGGAATGAGTCCTGTCGGCGAAGTCCGTCTGGTGCCTGACCTTGAGAGTTTCGTCATTCTTCCCTACGCGCCAAATAGCGCAGCGATGATGTGTGACATGCTAACACTTTCTCAAGAACCTTGGAACGCTTGTCCTCGGAGTTTTCTCAAACGGATGGTTGCGCGTGCGGCGAGACAAGGCATGACTATCCAGGCTGCGACGGAGAATGAATTCAGCCTGTTTCGCCCTGATGGCAAGGGCGGATATACGCCCATTGACGAGGGAGTATGCTTCAGTACCATCTCGATGACTGCCGCCGCGGATGTAATGAACGACATCATTGCTGCCCTAGAGAATCAGGGGATTCCCATTGACGCTTACTATCCTGAAGCGGGTGATGGTCAGCATGAACTTCCCATCCGCCATGCTCCCGCTTTGCGTGCCGCAGACAACCAAATCTGGTTCCGAGAGACCGTGCGTAATGTTGCCCATCAGCACGGTTTACTCGCGTCTTTTGCAGCTAAACCCTTACCTGATCAGGTGGGTAATGGTTGTCATATCCATTGGAGCGTCTGGGATGTGGAAGGAAAAACCAATCTCCTCTACGATGCCAACGACCTTTATAAACTGAGCAAAGTCGGCTACCATTTTATCGCTGGCGTGTTGGAACATCTGCCAGGGTTGCTGGCGTTGACAGCACCCAGTTTCAACTCCTACCGTCGCCTACAGCCGCACTCATGGAGCAGCGCCTACACCACCTGGGGACCCGACAACCGTGAAGCCTCAGTACGCATTGCGTCGGGTCAGTGGGGGCGTGAATCAGATAGTGTTAATCTTGAGTTAAGGGCGAGCGACCCAAGCAATAACCCCTATTTAGCCTTGGGTGGAATTATCGTTGCCGGACTCGACGGAATAGCACGCGAGCTTTCACCAGGAAAGCCGATGCTAATTAATCCAGGAAACTATAGCGACGAAGAACGGGCGGCACTCGGTATCAAACGCTATCCAACAAATCAATCCGAGGCATTAGATGCCCTTGAGGGGGATGCCGTGCTCATGGAGGCACTGGGTGAAGAACTGAGTATATCTTACCTCGCCGTAAGACGTTCCGAATACGCTGCCTTTTCCGACGCAGACCTTGACTTTGAAATTAAACATCATATTCACAAGTTTTAGTCAAAAGGAGAATGACATGGTTAAAACGCATGTTAACCTGACTGAATCACAGAAGGAGCAGTTACAGCAAATGAGCGAGGCATGGAAAGTTCCGGTCGCGCAATTGATTCGAGAAGCTGTAGATCGGTTTCTTCAAAATACACCGTTCGATTCGTTTGAATATGCACTTGAGCAGGCATTTGGGCTCTGGAAAGACCACGAAATAGAGGATAGCCGTGAGTATGTTCGACAACTACGACAAGGGTGGGAAGATCGCCTAGCGTAAGGTTGGGAATTGATGGCAAGGTTAGTCATTGATACTGATGTTTTGATTGATTTCTTGAAGCGCAGAATTCAGGCGCGTAATTACTTAAGCCAACGTCAGCGAGCAGGGGATGTGTTGTGTTATTCCGTTATCACCAAAGCCGAAATATTTGCAGGTCTACGCGCTGGTGAAGAAAGGGCTTTGGGGCTAAACGTAACCGTTCAGGTGGTCTGGGAGAGCGAGGCTCCCGCCGAGCTTTCAATTCGGTTCGGCAGGAGCCTTACCCTCTCTGCGGCAACAGCAAAGATTCATCACGCCAAATTGATTACGTTGAATACAAGACACTTTCCAATGACAGATATCATTGTGGAAGCCCCTTATTAACCATTTGCTAATACTGGTCGGATGAAAGCAGAATGAACCTCTCCGCCATTCCCATCATCGATCACCACGCACATTCACTGCTGAAGCCGAAAGCAACCCACAATCCGATCGACTTCCAGCGATGGTTTACCGAGTCCACCGATCGAGAGATGCACATCCAACACGTTCCCCAGAGCCTTTTCTTCCGTAGCGGCGTGCGTTGGCTGGCGGAACTTCTGGATTGCGAACCAACAGTTGAAGCGATTCTTGCGGTGCGGGAGGTGCACTCCTACGAAGCTTGGGCGGAACGTCTCTTTCGCGAGGCTAACATTAGTGTACTGCTTTGCGACTACGGTTACCAAAGCTCAGACGCCTACACTCATACGGAATTGAGAGCTTTGCTCCCGTGTCGCGTCGAGCCAATCCTCCGCCTTGAAACATTTGCCCAAGACCTGATTGTGAAGCATGATACCTTTGAGCAGATGCGGGAAGCATTTGTCGAGGCAATCGGCAATGCTCGCAACGCCGGTTATGTCGCTCTCAAGAGTATCATTGCCTACCGTAGCGGTTTGGCGATCGAGCTACCATCACGGGACAAGGCGGCGGCAGCTTTTGGTCCTCTCAAAGAAGAGGCGCGGCGTACCGGACATATACGCCTTGCCAGCAAACCATTATGTGACTACCTTGTGTGGTTGGCGATTGAACAAGCCAGCGCACAAGAACTACCAGTGCAATTCCACACAGGTTTCGGCGATAGCGATGCAGACCTCCGCAATGCGAATCCGCTTCACCTGCGATTGCTCATTGAGAAGGCTCGCTGTCCTTTAATACTTCTGCATGCGGGCTGGCCTTTCTATCGCGAGTTGGCTCACCTTGCGGCTATTTACAGCAATGTTTGGCTAGATCTCTCGCTCGCCATCCCGTTTGCGACGACAGGCATTCCCGCTATGTTGCGCGACATCCTGGGCATGACACCCTTCAGTAAAGTGATGTTCGCCACCGATGCGTTCACCATGCCGGAGATTTTCTGGTTAGCGGCACGCTGGGGACGCTGGGGGTTGGGGCGGGTGTTGGATGAGTTCATTGACGAGGGCTTGCTAAGTTCCGATGAAGCGTGGGATTCTGCCGAAGCAATTTTGGGCGGTAACGCTCGCGGAGTGTACCATTTATGAGCACATCTGGTGTTTTCTCACACACACACGAAAACCTTGGGATTGATGAATCCCAGCCGATGGGCACGAGAATAGCCTCAGTGTCCACCTTTTCGGTCCTGAATGTATTGACTCAAATTCCTCTGAAGCTGCCTAACTGCTGCATTCTTCCGAGAAGCGACAGTCCCTA
This sequence comes from Candidatus Poribacteria bacterium, assembly GCA_022567695.1. GTDB lineage: Bacteria > Poribacteria > WGA-4E > WGA-4E > PCPOR2b > JADFGN01. The sequence goes on from JADFGN010000068.1 coordinate 3,312, forward strand.
TTGGACACTGAGTGATCTCCGCAACTTCTTGATAAGATAATCCTTGAAACTCTGTTAAAACAAAGGCTAACCGCTGTTCTGTGGAGAGTTCATTAATCGCCAATCGGATGGTTTCATCAACCTCTTTGGCGATTACCATTTTTTCCGGCGAATATCGATTATCTTCAATCTCTTCGGATAGTTTGTAATGACAATCTTCTTCGTGTGAAATCGGTTCGTCCAGTGATGATAAGCGAGGGAGACGACCATCTTTGGCAAGTTGCTTCAGGCAGACATTCTTCGCAATATGATAAAGGAAAGTTGTAAATTTGGCGATCGGTTGATAGGTCCGCGTACTTCGCCAAAGACGCAAGAAGGTCTCCTGGCACAAATCTTCAGCGAGCACGCGATTGTTCACGAAGCGATAAATAAAGTTCAATGTTGTTGTGTAGTGGCGCTGGGTCAATGTTTCAAAAGCTGCGTTATCTCCATCTTTAATAGAGAGCATCAAGTCTTCGTCGGATTGTCTCATACGCATCTCCTTCGGGGAAGCATCAGTTGAAACACAAGGCGTGCGAAGTTATATTTCAATCTTGTTGGGGCGATCAGGTCTTTTCGTCTTGCTCAATCAGGTGCTCTGCCAAAATTGATTACCAAAAATTGCCTGCGCTATTGATGAGGTAATTCCTAACTAAGCTATAATCCCAATGCGTCGGAAAACTTCATTAAAAGATATCAACAAAATAAGAAAATAGAAACTTCAAAAAAGTGCGAAGGAGAGAAGGAAGGAACAGAAAAATTGGAAGGTAAGGTAAGGTGTGTGGAGTGCAAAAATTGTCTTGCACTCCGGATAGCTTGAATATCGTGACTATCCTTTTACCACACCAATCGGACGTAACCGCGCCACACGCCGTGAGAGACCGGCGGCATCAACAACCTTGACCACTTCATCGACATCTTTGTAGGCTTCCGGGACCTCCTCATGGAGTGTTCGTCGTCCCTTAGCGCGCACATAAATTCCGCGTTTTTCAAGCTCACGATCAATGGCACGCCCTTTTGTCAACTGCATTGCTTTTCGGCGTGACATCATCCGGCCAGCACCATGACATGTTGTGCCCCACGTCTGCTCCATTGCCAATGGGTTACCGACCAGTACATAAGACGCGGTTCCCATGTCACCGGGAATCATGACAGGTTGCCCGACCTTTTGATACTTCTCAGGAATTTCAGGATGCCCAGCCGGAAACGCTCGAGTTGCACCCTTACGATGCACAAACAGTTCGCGTTCCGTACCATCAACGAGGTGTTTCTCAAACTTACCGATGTTGTGTGCGACATCGTAGACTAGCTCTAAGCCAAGTTCGTCTTTGCTGGTATCGAAGAAGTCGATGAATGTTTGGCGTACCCAGTGCATGATACACTGTCGGTTATTCCAAGCGTAGTTCGCACCACATGCCATTGCTGTGATATAGTCCTGCCCTTCTTTGGAGTTAATCGGTGCGGAGGCAAGTTGGCGGTCAGGGAGATCGATTCCATATTTCCGCGAAACCTGAATCCATGTTTTTACGTGCTCGTCACACACCTGATATCCGAAGCCACGTGAACCGGTGTGAATCATCACACAGATTTGTCCTTCGGTCAATCCCATCGCTTCAGCAGCCTCCCGATAGAAGATGCGATCAACGACCTGGATTTCCAAAAAATGATTTCCGGAACCGAGCGTCCCTAGCTGATTTTTTCCGCGCTCAAGTGCCCGTTTGCTGGGGGCATCGGCACTGGCAAGCGAGAAGAAGCCGTCCGCCTCTGTGAATTGGAGATCTTCTGGAAAACCGTATCCTCGCTCAATCGACCAGCGCGATCCCTTCTCAAGCATCTCCTTCTCTTCCTGAATCGAAAGGCGAATTTTTCCGCTGGATCCAACGCCGCAGGGAACGTTGTCAAATAGCTTCCCAACGAGTTTTTTGGTTTTGCCTTCGAGGTGTTCTGCTGTTAAATTGGTCCTAATTAGGCGCACGCCACAATTTATATCGTAACCGATTCCGCCGGGGGATACGACGCCATCGGCGGCCGGATCGGTTGCAGCAACGCCGCCAATCACGAAGCCGTAGCCCCAGTGTAGGTCGGGCATTGCCAGCGAATGTTTGACGATGCCGGGTAGGTGCGCTACATTAGCAACCTGTTGTAACGCTTCTTCGCTTTTTGCTTGTTCGAGTAATTTTTCGTTGGCATAGATAATTCCATCGACGCGCATTCCTTTCATGTATTTTTTGGGAATGCGCCAGCGGTAGTCATCTATTTTCTCCAAAGGTATTTCTTTTGCCATGATGTTTAATATCCTCCCATGTAACGAATCTTTGTTTTTATTTGTGTGCTGTCAGCAACCGTTTTCAAAAAAGAAACAAGCTGGCAGCATGTTCTTCTTCCAATTCACGTCGAATGTTTTGCTCCATTGGAATCTCCTGTTTTCATGATGTGTGGAAGGTGATAAGCGTTCATAGTTTTCATTCATTAGTACAAAAGACCGTGAAAACTCCTTTTGGGTGGCGATGGTATGGAAATTAGGCATAAGCGGCGATAGGCAGTTGAACGTAACGATCTGGTTCCTCATCATTTTGATGAATGGCAAAGAAACGCCGCTCAATTTCCTCAAGCACAGCAGCGTCATAATAGATCATTCCACATTCCATACAGATGTCGACAGGGGTGTTGGGTACCAGCAGGTATTTGTCTTCATAGCTATAAAGATATTCAATCTGTCGTTTTTCAAAGCAGCCGCCCCCACAAAAGGGGCATTGAACTTTTTTTGTTTCCTCATTCATGGCTCTAATGTCTTCTATATCCATTCGATTGTTTTCATTGGGTTTGGAACATCACTTCTCACGCATCACGTTTTACGTTTCACCAACGTCTTTTCCGCATCCTTGTAAATTGGCGCGTAAATCTTATCGCGCGGAACACAGCCTGTGGGAAATTGGCCCAGCGGATTTGCTTTCGCCCGCATCAGAGCCGTGCAGTAACTCACAGCCACACAGACCTTTTTACGAATCATTTCTCCCGTCTCCATCGTGTCCTTCGCGTAGTCGGGATACGCCAGCGCACCGCGTCCAACGGCAACGATACTCACACGTCCGTCCTCAATGTTTGCCTCGCCCGCGTTGACAATAAACCTTTGTAGCCAGCTATATCCCGTCCCGACAACGGGCAGCTCTGGATAAGCACGTTGAATCTCTCCTGTTAGCCGAATGTGCCGTTCTACGCCAATCAATGGATGTTCAGGGGTTTCGTAACCATCAATTGGTGGACGTTCAAATGGACGACCAATGTGCGGATTGAAGTATGGACTTCCCATTGAGACATTGACCAGTTTGATTCCGATTTCCTTGAGCATGCCGATCAACTTAATCGGTTCCATCATGTCTGGCTCTGGTGGGTTGTTTTCATCGACCCCAAAGCCGTAAGGGTAAGGTGTCGGATGGTTACGAGGAATGCCGACCGTTGTTTCGGGGTCTTCCATGTAAGCAACGCCATCGTAAACATTCAACCGCGTGGCAAGAATTAACTCGTCTCCGATTTCCGCCCGAATCTTGCCAATGATGTTACGAATAAACCGCGTGCGGTTCTCAAAGCTACCACCGTACTTTCCTTCTCGTGTCTTGGCTGTTAAAAGTTCAGAGAGCAGATACGTGTGGCACTGCTTAAGGTCCACGAAATCAAACCCCATTTTCCACGCTAACTTCGCGGAATCGACATAAATATCCTCCATCCGTTCCAGATAATCGTCGCTCACAACAGGATAATCGTCGGGAATAGGAATTTTCTTCTTTTTATCAATGAGCGTAGTCTTATCAACAACAGGGTGCCGGAATGCAATCAACGGCTTTCTGTAGCTATACCGACCGGAGTGGGTCAACTGCATGCCAACGATGACTTCTTCGTTCGATCCAAAAACTTTGCGATGCGCGTCACGTGTTAGATTGAGCATGGATTCTATCGAAGAAGCTGTGTTACCGTTGATAATCAATTGGCGGCTATTTGCCTTCGCTTCATCGAGGATTGCCGTAGCTTCCCCCCAGATTAGCTTTGCCCCGCCCTGCCCGAAGCGTTCCCAACGACGGATGGTTAACTCACTCGGCTTGCCATCGAGCGTACCGTCGCATCCTTCCATGGGATGGATGCCGAATCGGTTGTCAGCGGTCTTGTGTCCAATCTGCACAGGTTCAAGGAGTTTTCCGATCTTTTCTTCAAGCCGAATACTTAATCCGAGTTCATCGATTTCAGCCCGTAGCGCGTCGATGTCTCGATAACGAAAATGTTTCTTTTTTAGCATGGTTCCCTTTCTCTGTTTGCGTGAGGTCTGCCCTCCCACCCGAAGGGCTTCCTCCCACCATGAAAGGTCGGCTACATATCAATACCTATTTTACACTCCAGTAGGAGGCGACCAGTTAATTATGTACATGCCAATATGGAGCCCCAACGGATCAAGTAACTTTTGGCACATGCTCCAATTGGCCAAAGTCTTATTCATCTTGTAGTAACCTATCCATTGTGCGGCGTAGCATATGTTGCGTTCAATGAGTCGTTCTCTGTTGAATTCTCTTCTTTCAATATGCTCGGCGGAAATGTTCAATAGTCGTAACGTCTCCTCATCTCCAACGTATGGAGGCAGCCAAGCGGTTTTCAATACATCGGTATCCGGTGGAAGCCCCGCTTCTTCGAGTTTATTCAGAATTCTGTCAAACTTCGGTGCGATTGTTCTGACATGGCGTAGCTGAAGAACTTCCCCGACAAATTGGAATCCATGCTTGTGTAGGTATTCTTTTTCATCTTTTGTGAGTCCTAGAGCATGTTTGATTTCTGTAGACAGAAGATCGAATAGTTGCTCATCTTCTGTGCCGTGAATGAACTTTTCCAGAGATCGATGCAAAGCTTGTATCGCGAGAGGAGATTTTTTTTCTTGAAAGACAAGTTTCGTGCATTCTTTCAGCATTTCTAGAATTTCGGTTTTCTCGGACATTTTATATCTCCGTGATTTAGTTTGAAAATGTTACATTTCTTCGTAGCCTAACATTCTGTCTTGGCTTCCATGATCTCAAGCCAACTCAGCCATGTATTGAAGATAAAGAAAATCTGATGAAGCATTGTGCATTCATATATTTTCACATAATATGCTGATAAAGTCAAGGTACACCTAATGCTGACGTCATGTTTATCCTTGAGTTCGGAGCCATTTAGACCCATAGAAAATAATTGCATACAGAGCTTAAATCGAGTAAAATGAGGACTGTCGGAACGAAACCTTTTCCGCGACAGGACAAACAACATACGCCTCTGTGCAATTAACCAAAAGGAGAAATCAATGATGAACACGACTCATCCAACATTGCCTCTGATCTCGCTAGGGGACCATCAGGTGAGCCGACTCATTATCGGCGACAATCCAATCTACGGCTATTCTCATTTTAACCAACTCCTCTCTCAGCATCAGCGCGACGCGCACTCACCCGATCAGGTGATGGCAACATTAAAACGGGCAGAAGAAGTCGGAATCAGGGCATGGCAAAACACAATTACCGAGCGTTCCCTCTCTGACCTGCTTCGGTATCGAGAAGAGGGTGGGACAATTAAGTGGTTGTGTTTGAGTGCAGGAGCTCAGTGGTACGACGATCCGGATTGCGTCTTTGAAGCCGCACGCTACCATCCAATCGGTATGGCACCGCATGGCGGGGGCGTTGGCGATCGCTGCTTACGCGAGGGCAAGCTCGGCCATCTCAAGGACATCCTTAAGCGCATTCGGGATTCTGGCGTTTTGGTCGGATTATCCGTACACGATCCGTTGCTCATTCAAATTGCCGAGGACGAGGCATGGGACGTTGATTACTACATGACGGCGTTGTACCACCTTCGCGGTGCAAGGGAGGAATTCGAGCAGAAATTTGGTCACGCGCCTTTAGGAGAGATTTACCTCCGCGAACACCGCATCAAGATGTGCGAACAGATTCAGCAAACAAGCAAGCCATGTTTAGCTTTCAAGGTTCTTGCTGCCGGTCGAGCAGTTGCCTCCAAGGAACAGGTGAAACATGAGTTTGAGTTTGCTTTAAAAAACATTAAACCGATCGACGCTTTGCTTATCGGTATGTATCAGAAGTTCGGGGATCAGATCGGTGAAAACGCTGCGCTGATTTCGGAGTTATGTCAGGAATTGAGTGGTTCGTAGGATAGACGCCGTTTAGCCTTTGGGCCTTTCTTCGTTTCCCTATCCCCTTGTTTCCTTTCCAAATAGGTCAGCGAGAATCCGATAATCGTGATCAAACGCCAACTCCGGGAGAGATTGCGGATCGAACAGGCGCGCATCTAACGCTTCCGCCCCTCCCTTCGGTTCACCCGATACAATTGCCCCGACATAAACGATGAGCACAACAGTGCGTGGGGCATTAGAGTAGACTCCCAGCAGTCGATGTAGTTGTATCTCAACGTTCGCTTCTTCCCACGCCTCACGAATCGCCGTTTCTTGCGGGGTATCTCCAATGTCGATAAAACCTGTGGGGAAACTCCAGAAACCGTGCTTCGGCTCGTTTCCACGCTGGATAAGTAGGAGTTTACCATCTTTGAGCGCGAGAACCCCTGCGACTGGCTTCGGGTCGCGGTAAAAGACGAAATCACATGCGGTACACCCTTGCCGGATTCGACCTTCGATCATCCGATCTTCGAGCGGGCTGGCACATTTCAAACAAAATCTAATCTCAGACCTGGTGCTACTTTCGGCCATCGGTTAAACTCCGGTGAATGAGATTTGGTGAAGTAATGATACATCAAATGATAAGGCATGTCAATTCTTGATTGATTCAGGACTTCAGGCATTTCTGATTGACTGGATATAGATAGAGTGATATAATTGCTGAAATTTCCGTTTAACCAGGAGTCCGATTATGCAAGCATCCGCAATTAGAATGATTGACAAATTTCGTCTCGACGATAAGGTAAGCATCGTGACCGGCGCAAGCCGAGGGATTGGTTTGGCGATAGCAGAAGCGCTGGCAGGGGCGGGGTCAAAGCTCGTCGTTGTCGGTCGGAAAATCGAAACGCTTCAACCGATTGCTGAACGAATTGCGGCGGAGAGTGGAGCACAGGTAATCCCCATCCAAGCCGACATCGGTAAGTTGGATGAAATCGGTAGGCTTGTCGAGCGTACCATGGATGGATTCGGGAAAATTGACATTCTCGTGAATAATGCGGGAATCAACGCTCGGAGCCCCGCTGTGGAGTACTCTGAGGAGGACTGGGACACAGTTACCAATGTCAATCTCAAGGGGACTTTCTTCCTGACGCAAGCGTGCGGAAAGGCAATGATCAATCAGAAACAGGGAAAGATTATCAATATCCTTTCCTTGACCTCGGCTGTGGGGCTACCCACCGTCGTGGCGTATACGGCATCGAAGGGCGGCTTGCTACAACTCACGAAGCTACTGGCGGTTGAATGGGCTCCCCACAACATTCAGGTTAACGGAATCGCTCCCGGCTTTATTCGCACCGAACTGACAGCATCCGTGCGTGCGGACAGCCGAAACGAATGGGTCTTAAATCGCACGCCCGCTTATCGCTGGGGAGAGCCAGAGGAGTTGGCGGGATTAGCAGTATTCCTAGCTTCCGACGCTTCCAATTTTGTAACCGGACAGATGATTTTTGTCGATGGGGGGTTTATGGCTGGGAGCGACTGGTATCAAGGGAAATGAGATTGCACATTTTTGCTTGTTCCCGTCCAACGCAGAACCACGTAACGAATATTGACCACAGGATTAAAAGATGAACAACGATACTACATCCCTCCCCGACAAAATTGAACATCTCCCGCTTGCCCGGCAGAAGTTAAAGGAACTCGGTGTTGAGAATGCCTCGCTCTCTCAGCACGGTTTCGTCTTGCGCATACAGGTCCCGGCGGCTGACTTTGATCAAACGATTGAAAAGCGCGAAGCCATCGTCGATCAGATGAAAGCCATCGGCTATCGGTTCATCGCACTCGATCTTGATGATCAAAATGATTAAGTTCCGCCCAATCACTCAACGTGAAGGATTCACCCGATGCTCCGCGGCGATCGGTGGCACTCTCATCGCAGTCGTGCTCATTTTAAGCTGGCAACGACTTTCCTTTATACCATGCCCTTTCAGAGTTTGGACAGATCTCCCTTGCCCGTTATGCGGTCTGACCCGTAGTTTCGCTGCCACGTTAAAATTGGATTTGTCTACCGCATTTGGTTTTCATCCGCTCGGACCGATTGTCTTCATCGTCGTTGTGACAATGGTGGCAATCGTTGCGTTAAGCGCGTGTTTCCGTCTTAAGCCCTCCCTCAATCTGTCCCTCAAATGGCAAGTTGGATTCTTCCTGATCGGTTGGATTGTCAAGCTGATTTATGTTCATTGTTCGTCAGGCGTTTTGTAGATTGGATTACCCTCAAAATTAAAATCCTAATAGCTTAACTTCCATCTCGAGTTCGATTCCCTTTTCTCGCTTAACAGTCTTCTGAATATGGCGGACTAGATTCAGTATATCCTCAACGGTGGCATGGTCGATATTGAGGATAAAATTTCCGTGAATTTTGGATACTTCCGCCCCGCCGATCCGGTAACCTTTCAAACCGCACTCGTCGATTAACCGTCCGGCTGAATCATCAGGAGGGTTTTTGAACATGCATCCCGCGTTTTCCTCTGCGAACGGCTGAGTTGCAATTTTTCTTTTGTAGAGTTCGTTGGTCCGATTCGTAATCGCTTTCACATCGCCGGGAGTGAGTTGGAGACGAGCCCCCGTGACACAGAAGTATTCTTCTAATCCACTATGCCGGTAGCCGAACTTCGCTTCATCGTGGTTGAGTTCGATTAAAGTTCCCTCGTCTGTCATAACCTGCACGAGCTCGACCGAATCTCCGAAGCAGCTTCCCCACGCCCCTGCATTCATGATCAATGCGCCACCGACAGATCCGGGGATGCCCAAGGCAAATTCGACGCCGCTCAATCCTTTGCGGCCAGCGATTTTCGACAACCTCGGCTGAGAAACACCCGCTCCCACCCAAACGCGATCGCCCTCAAACTCAAGCCGATCAAACGCGCCAATCAGTCGAATGACAATTCCAGGATAGCCGCTATCGCTGACGAGTAGATTTGACCCCCGCCCGATAATCGAAACGGGTACATGCAACCGCTTTTTCAAGTTTGCAACTGCCGCCAATTCGGAGACAGCACTAATCTCAAAATACGCTGCGGCGTTTCCTCCAATTCCAAAGTGGACATGCTTGCTTATGGGTTCATCAAAGCGTAACCGCGAGGTTTGACTTTGAGAATCTTGTAAAATTCGCGTGAGTTCCGATTTCCATGCCATATCTGACACGCTCCTTCGACTGACAAAATATCGCGTGGCGTTGAATCATCGCCAGATTACCGCCACTTTTGTCTCTGCTGTTTCCGACTTATTCTCCATATCCGTTGCGGTAACTTGGCATATATAAATGCCGCTCGCCACTTTTTCATCGTGCGCATTTCGCCCTTTCCAACTAAACGCATTGTTCGCACCCAATCGTCCGCCGTTCTCCCCCGCAAGGAATTCATTCTCGAAAATCTTCTCGCCTAACATTGTGTAAATCGAAATTTCAACATCGGCGTCTCGACTTAGAATGTAAGTGAGTTTAAGGGGATCGCTTCTTTGGCTGAAATTGATCGGATTGGGGTACGTCACAATGTTTTCAATCATCACACCACGGCCACTTACAATTAATGCGGTTTCGATCTGGTTGTTACCAAAATCCGACTCGAATACGTTGGTGTCGCTGTTCGCAACGGCTCGCAGTGTGAACTGCCCCCACATCCTTGGCGTAAAGGTTGCGTTAACCGTTTGCGATTGAGCGACATCGAGATCGACACGCTGTTCAGCAATCACTTCGGTGACACCATCGGGGTGGACGGCGACAAACTGAACTATAATTCCCTTGACCGCCACAGGTCCACCGTTCTTTACAGTTGCGCTTAATCCGACAGTTTCATCCTTTGTAATCGTTGGATTGGAAATGCTAATTCCGGCGGAATCCCACAAAATATCGGGGGCGACCTGATCGGTTTGGTCTGGTGTCGTAATCGGGCGGGCAAGTTCAGAAAGCGTTGCCACCGCTAGCTTGACGGCAAGTTCACCCAATGGCGGCGTAATCTTGGCAAGCGTATCTGCCTCACTGTGAACATAATCTGTTGATTCAGGCGCATTAAAGCTAGATTCTTCTGCTACCATGACGGCCGGAATGCCGACTTCCCAAAATGGCGAGTGATCGCTAAAGATAAAACTTGGATCGTTTTTTTTACGCAAATCAACGTCGATATTATATCGTTCTGCTGCGGTTCCAAAAGCATTGACTAGCCATTGAGATTGGTCATCACCGAGCACATGAATGTCTAAAATACCATCTTCGTCGTGACCCAAGAGATCGAAGTTTAATACACCCGCAATCTGATCGCCGCGCGCCTTAACTCCATCACGATAGTGTTTGCTGCCAAAGAGGAACAACTCTTCCCCTGAAAAGGCGATAAATCGAATGGTGAAGTCGAAATCGTGTTTGCTGAGAATACGAGCGGTTTCGAGCATTGCCGCAACGCCTGATGCGTTGTCGGATGCGCCGGGCGCAGGCAGTGTCCGCCAATTCTGCTCCCAACCCGCAGTTTTGGTTGAGATGCTGTCGTAGTGGCCGACCATCAGATAAACGCGATCTTTGTTTGGGCCTTTGCCGGGCAAAGTCGCGACAACATTCCGCATGGTGTATTCGCCCACCAATCCCGCGCCAATTCGCGATCGCCGATGCAGAAACGGATCAAATTCAACTTGCAAGCCGTAGCGACGGAACTGTTCGGCAATATAATCTGCAGCGTTATCGCAAGCGTGATCGGGATTCGGCTTGCCATCGAATTGAACGGCTTCACGCACACGGAAGGAGTAGCGGCTACGAAAAAACTTTCCCGGCTGTTCCAGATCTTGGTTCTCCACAAGGTTTCTGATCTCAGCCAACCATCGATTGACATCAACTTCATCGAGCAATTCCTGAATGATCGTTTGCTGCTGTGGTGATGTTGCAAGGCTTGGCGCAAACGCCGGCTGATCGAATTTCGACAAGCGAATTTCGGGGGGCAACTTTGCACGATGATGCGCGGGAAATCTGAATAAGAGGCTCTCATAATCGGCATGTAATTTAATTAAGTAAAATTGATCGAATTGATCTAAAACTATCCCATATTTTTCAATTTCGCTCAACCTCTCTGGGGTATCAAGCCAGAGGATGTAATAGTTAAAATCGGGGATGATTGAATCAAGGATTTGAGGATTTCGGAGTTCGGGCAACGCACTCCGACTCGCCTGAATGATGGAGAAATTGGCGGTGCGATAACGTACCTTGACCCCATAACGCTCACCCATGAGGCGAAGTTGATGAATAGAATTTTCAGGGATTTTGAGAAGCAGATTTTGCTCGGTTGGCTCAATCTGAGCAAAAAGATGGAGAGTAATGAGAAGGAAAAAAATATGGATGAAGATTAGCAATTGTCGCATTAAGAATTATCGTTTACCTTTCGTTAAGTGTACATCATACCAATGCCGTTTAAAACGCTGCCGGCTATTCGTCTACTTTCCGGTTCATTAAGAAAGCCTCAAGTTCCTCGACAGTAACGAAAATTTGTTCACATAAGTTTTCAAAGAATGGGCTACGCGCATGAGAATAGACGGCGTAGACTGGCTTATTATAGCGAGAAGCAAAGTTCATTTCGCTCAAGACGCCGGGAGAGAGTTTATCGGTCGGATAGATCACCACCACGAAATCGCTCTGATGAATAAACTGGTAATCTCTAGAAACAGTGCGGGTTTTGATTTGCTCACTGAGACTTTCGTCAATACCGCTAATCGTCCCGATTTTCTCTGTTGTCGCCGAGTGAAGCAATTCCATATCCTTGATGTAGAGCGGATCAAACACGATGAAATTCTGCTTCATCTTCGATCCAAACGCACGGATAGACTCAATCTGCTTCGGTTTCTCTCTGATAAGTGTAATGGGATAACTCAGGTAAAATTTCTGTTTCTTGGAAAAGAGAAGGTCGTAGAAGTTTTCTAGATTGTGCTGACGTGCGACTGTGTAGTGGAGCTTGCCGTTGAGATTCGCCAATTGCTTTGTCAGAAACTCCTCTTCATCGAGCCAAACGTTAATTTCTTCGCGGCGCATGCCTGTCCATTGCGGGTTTTGCCCCATGCGTTGCTCAATATCCTTGAGGTTATCAACCACGTTAACGAACACATCGGCGAGCAAATTATTGATGTCTCGAAAAGAAATCCCTTCAACAAGGACGCCGTGCCATCGAAAACAAGCGTGCAAGCCGACAAATGTGTGATCATAATCGTGGGCCAGATTCGCGATTTCATAGAAGGCAGACCTGCGTGCCAACGAGAGTACAGCCGGATCGGAGTCGAGCACTTTCTCGGTAAAACGCACACCAGATTCCGCAGCCGCACGCTTCATGAAATCCCCGACATTAAAGAACCCAATCCGCAACCCTTTCTGATGACAAAGTGTTTCAAATTCGTCCATCAGTTCTTTTCGACCGGAGCAACTGATTCCTGTGCAAATGATGTTCATGCTGGGCCCCTGCGATGTTGCTTTAAATATTCCTCAATTTCTCGTTTGATGCGCTCCATTCCGATGCGGACGCTATCCGCACACAGCTTACGAATATCTGGTTGAGAAATTTTTTCGGTGGCTTTCAGTGCCCTATGCATTCCGTCTAATGCTTGTCGGGAAATCTTCAATTGCCTATCGTTTTTAATTTTGTCCATCACAACTCACCTCCAAAATGCCATGCAGCCGTCCTTCTCTATCTTGGCAAAAAAACAGAATGGCTTCTGCATAATACTCTGGTGGATATTCGTACAGCACGAGGTATCCTTTATCCACACCGTAATAGATTTTCGCATCTATCGGAGTAAAGAAGCGAGAATCAGCTTGGGCAATAGAAGTTATTTGATGACGCGGGTCAACGACGATAGAATAGTCCAAATCTCCCGGTTCAAGTTTGGCTGATACAAAACTTCCCCAGATCAGTACCCGTTTAATAGTGGAATAGTTTCTTGCTCGTTCAACAATAAGACGTAACAAATTGCCTTGCTGCTCTCGCGCGGGCGAATCTGTACCAAATTTCTGTAAAATTTCTTCCAATGAGGCGAGATAAATTCCCGGATCTAAATATCCTTCCGAATTCAGTTCAAGAAGTGGCATCTTCTTTCTCCTTTACAACTCGATTGATAAGATGCACACCTCACATTATGCCATCTGCCGATCTGATTGTCAACGGAAAATCTTCGCTTGCATCCGATCCCCAGACGCGGTATAATATCACAGTTTTGCACACGCGCAAAGTCAATTGAATCGGGCATGCAACGCGATCGCCGCCGTAATTTTCCTCAACCCACTTGGAGTTCTGATGACACTTGTTTTAAACGAACCTTCTGAATTTGAACTTTCAGTTACAGATGAAGACACACCGATAATCACTTATCGGTACGGCTCAGACCTGTATAAACCGTATTTCCACCCCATCCATGCCCCCAACGGGCTAATCGTCACCGACGACGCTCCCGAAGACCATGTGCATCATCGAGGGTTGTGTTTTACGTGGGGCGATGTGAATGGAATCAACTATTGGGCAGAGATTAACTGCGAGGAAGCAGTACGAGGACGTATCCGTCACCGCGAATTTCGTGAGAAATCGGTCAGTCCAGATCGGGTGCAGTTAGTCATCGTCAACGATTGGGTTGCTCCCGACGGCACGAAACCGCTGGAGGAAATCTGCTCCGTCACCGTTCATCAACCTGAACCGGAACACCAAGCAATTGATTTCCAATTTGACCTCCGGGCGCAATCTACCGATGTTGTGATGGGCACACCTCCCGCGTATCATGGACTCTGCTATCGTGCGGCTGAGATGGAATATCGTAAAGTGACAAATTCTGATAGCCGCATCGGCGAGTCAGAAGTGAACGGGAGAAACGCGAAATGGTGCGCGCTGAATGGAATATTGGCAGATGAAGCCCTTGGGGTTGCTATCTTTGATCACCCCTCAAACCTGCGCCATCCGACCCGTTTTTTTGCGCTTGATGATGCGTTTGGTTTCATCTCCACCTCCTTCGCTTATGATGAGCCTTACACCATACGCGCGGGCGAGACGCTAACGCTGAAGCATCGTGTGCTTATCCACCTTGGCGATCTCTTTACTTTTGATTTATGGCAATGTTATGAGGGGTATGTTAAAGAAATCCAGACCAAATCAAATTCGTAAAAAAATGATAAAAACAATGAATCCCAAAATACCACTTAAAACTCCTCTGCCGCTATACAAGTCAGCACCAACAGTGGAGCCAATTCAAAACGCCCGGCAGATTTATATCGAAACCTACGGTTGTCAAATGAACGTCAGCGACAGCGAGTTGATGGCAGGCATCTTAACCCGGAGTGGCCACGAAGTGGTCAGCCAGCTTGAAGACGCCAATGTCATCTTGCTCAATACCTGCGCCATCCGTGAAAACGCCGAAACGAAAGTGATTAACCGCCTCAAACACCTGAGTTACCTAAAACGGAAACAACCGGATCTGATTGTTGGCGTATGTGGTTGCATGGCGCAACATCTACGGAAAAAGCTCATTGAGGCAGCTCCTTATGTAGATTTGGTGATGGGACCGGACGCCTACCGCAATTTACCGATGGCAATCAACGCCGTGACAAGTGCCGATCCTTTTCTCGGCTTGAAATTGGACAAGGACGAAGACTACGCGGATATCGCCCCGATTCGCAAAGATGGTGTCCGGGCATGGTTGACCATCCAGCGCGGTTGCGACAAGATGTGTACCTTTTGTATCGTGCCGTTCGTGCGTGGGCGCGAACGGAGCATTCCACTGTCTGTGTTGGTTGATGATGTAAAGCGGCTTGTGGATGAGGGTTTTAAGGAAGTGGTTCTTCTCGGTCAAACCGTAAACTCTTATCATGGCGAGAAACACGATTTCGGCGAGCTACTCTTTGCAGTGAGCGAAGTTCAAGGAATCAAGCGTGTTCGTTTCACGTCGCCCCACCCAAGCGACGCCACCGACAGCATGATCGAGGCGATGGCAACTTGCGATAAAGTCTGCAAACAGATTCATTTACCGCTGCAATCCGGTTCGACGAAGGTACTCAAAGCCATGAGGCGCACCTACACGGCGGAAGAATATCGCGAACTCGTCTGGAAAATGAGGGATCGGATTCCGAACCTCATAGTCTCCACCGATGTTATCGTCGGGTTCTGTGGCGAGACAGAAGCAGATTTCATGGAGACCTATAATCTTATGGCTGAAGTGCGCTATGATTCGGCTTTCATGTTCAAGTATTCGTCTCGCGAAGGCACATTGGCATACAAATCCCTTGAAGACGACGTGAGCGAAGTGGAGAAAATCCAACGATTGCAAGCGATTATTGAACTCCAAGGGCGGATATCTTACGAAATCAATCAGGAGTTAATCGGCGACACTGTTGAGGTTTTAGTCGAAGGCGAATCCCGAAAAGATGTCGCTAAATATCAAGGCAAAACCGATGGTTTCAAAACCGCCGTGTTCCCGAAGGCGGATTCAGAGATCGGTCAGTTCGTGTGTGTGAAGGTGAATAAGGCAACATCGCATACATTGATCGGGGAGATTGTTGCTTAGAGCGTAATCATTACGATGGCAAATGATGATTTATTAAAATCGGAAGAAGAAGTGCCTGCCCTTTGAAAACGAACTAAGCAACTCAACAGACTAATGCGCATGAAAATCCTGTTTTCACGAATACGGAGATCATTAAATGCCGAGCGTTGAGACATATCACAAATATATCGATTTGAATCCACAAGGTGTGCCAGTTATCAAAGGAACCCGATTCAAAGTTATTATCTTAGTCGAGGAGAAATTAGCCTGGGGCTGGGATGCCAAAGAGATGTACCGTCAACACCCATCTCTATCGCCGGAGCAAATCCAAGCTGCCATGAATTACTATGCGAATCATCGTGAGGAAATCGACCTGGAGATTTCCAGCAGCCTAAAAGCGTTTGAAAAAATTCGTCGGGAGGCGGGAACTTCTGAGTTGAGAAAAAAACTGAAGGCGAAAGGACTTTGATGATGGCGGTCCATTTTTACATGGATGTCCATTCTCGCTCATCGAAAGTATCAATCGGTGCGTGCGTAAGAGATTTAGAACTCATCGCCAAGGCTTCCGAACCATCCGGTTGGATAAACAAAGTTGAATATTTACCCCTTTGAAAATAGGGAATCAATCACATGACAAAAATTAGAATCAAGTCTCGATCTGAAATTGAGGCGATGCGGCGAAGTAGTAAAGCGGCGTCGATTTTACTTCAGAGAATTGGAGAAACTGTCGAGGCTGGCGTTTCAACTTATGAATTGGATCGGGTTTCACGGGCGACAATCAAAGAACTGGGTGGCATCTCCTCATTTCTGGGATATCAGCTTCCGCACCACACCCCATATCCAGCGACAATCTGTGCTTCAATTAACGAAGAGATCATTCACGGTATTCCGAGCAAAAATCGCATTCTCAAAGATGGAGATATTCTTGGCATTGACACGGCGATCTATCTTGGTGGTTTCCACGGTGATAATGCGTTCACCTTCACGGTTGGAGAGATCTCCGCGGATGCGCAGAAGCTGCTTGATGTCACGAGAACCTCACTCTATAAAGCGATTGAAGCCGCCAAGCCCAGAAATCGGCTCGGCGATGTCTGTTTTGCAGTGCAGAATTATGTCGAAGCGCATGGCTTCTCCGTTGCGCGAGATTTTGTGGGGCATGGGATTGGACGGCAGATGCATGAGCCTCCCCAAGTTCCCAATTACGGAGAGCCTCACAAGGGTGTTCGACTTAGGCCTGGGATGGTACTTGCTATTGAGCC
>JADFGN010000069.1 GCA_022567695.1 Candidatus Poribacteria bacterium
GATTCCCGTTGAAATCAACGGAAGTCCGGTGACTCCGCTTCAAGCCCTACTTGAAGCAAACCGCATCGGTGGGCGAAACGGAATCGGCATCGGCCTCCACACAGTCGAGAATCGATTCGTTGGCATCAAAAGTCGAGGCGTCTATGAATCGCCGGGGATGGAATTGCTTGGCAAATGTTACGAATATCTGCTACAACTCATTTTGGATCGGCGGGCTCGTCGTATCTTTGATCAAGTTTCAGCCGTGGTAGCTGAGCAAATCTATCAAGGCTACTGGTTCGATCCTGCGACTCAATCGCTTTTGGCATCTATCGAACCCTTCACTCGCCTTGCACAAGGGGTAATTACTGTTGCGCTGTATAAAGGCAACGTCTCCTTTCACGCCGCTGGTGGTGTGCCGCACTCGCTTTACTCAGAGGAAACCGCTTCGATGGAAGCCATCGGTGATTTCAACCACGCGGATTCGGAAGGATTCTTATCAGTTCTTGGTGTAGGCGCACGGGCGTTGGCTGTCGCGGGGCAGGTGGAGTGAATCGTCAATCATCAGATTTTGGAGTATGCAATGCCCACCTTATGGAAAGGACAAGCTCATGGAAATTACAATTACCGGGTACGATTTCAACCGGTATCTGAAAAAGCTGTACGACCAAACCTCGCGGACAATGCGCTTTCGAGGCAAAACATCGGAAGAATTTCCGGCTTGGGAGGTCGAGGCGCGAGCGAAAGTGATTGAACTGTTATCAATCGATCATCTGCCACCTTCAGTGCCTGTGATGCACGAACTTGATGAAACGGATGGAGGCAGTTACAAAATTCAGAAAATTGCCTATCAAACGCTGCCAGAGCTTTGGGTGCCAGCGTATCTGCTGACGCCTACGGTAGGGGAACCGCCTTTCCCCACGCTGCTTTGTCCTCCGGGGCATGGCGGCGGCATCAATCAGGTGATGAACGAAGACGGCGCGTACCATAAATATCCGCACCGATTTGCTGAAGCGGGGTTTGTCGCGTTGGTGCCTGAGCATATTAGTTTCGGTGAACGAGCAAACCCTGACTCACGCTATCGTGGATGCAGCTTCGATCACGAATCCCTGAACTTGCTCGGCAGCACAGTAATCGGCTATCGGATGTGGGAGTTGCAGCGTGCCTTAGACCTATTGGAAAGCCTGCCGCAAGTGGATAATAATCGAATCGGTTGTGCCGGATTGAGCCTCGGCGGGGAAATGACGCATTACCTCGCCGCTTGTGATACGCGGATTCGAGTTGCCTGCATCGCTTGTTTCTTGACCTCCTTTAAAGGGACGTTCCTCAAAGAGCCGCACTGCACATGCGGCTACGTTCCCAAAATGGCACATTACTTTGAGCATGCAGATCTCGCCGCTTTGATTGCACCACGACCGCTCATGATTCAAGTGAGTACTCAGGATGGGAGTTTCCTCGCCCAAGACGCACAGGAGGCTTATGAGGAATTGGCCACACTTTACGCGATGCTTGGAGTTAAAGAAAAGGTAACGCTTGATGTGTTTGAAGGCGGCCACGAATTTGACGTCCAGCCAGCGTTGGATTGGTTTCGACGGTGGTTGTAGTACGACTTTGTCACATTTGTGGGAGAGTCTTCCTAGACTCGATGTGCAAGAATGCGTGAGGTGCATGCCGTCATTGAAACGGACAGCTATAAATCTCATCTGACAGACGGCTTGATGTTCTGACACGCATTTTATCGCGACTTCAAATCGCCCCACGTGACCGCGAGTTTCCCTCCGGGTGCTACGGCGAATGCCTTTTCGTGCCCCTCCATCAGTAGCTTGATTTCGTCGACCGACAATTCGCGATTGTAAAGATACACTTCATCAATTGTGCCTTTGAAATCCTGACCGGAATTCAGACGCCCACCAATCGACAGCGATAATTCATTCTGCTGAAGGTCACCGGTTGCTTGTTCGTTCTTGGCGATCTCTTCACCATTTTTGTACAAAAATAATCCATCGCCCGCATATACAAAGGCGAGATGCGCCCACTCTTTGAAGGTCGGCAATTTCGGCGCTGTGTCGAAACGCGCCGAGGCGTGTACGGTTGCGAAGATGGCTTGACCGTCGTCGTATTGAAGTGAGTACGGATATTCACCGGATTTCTGTTTGATAAAGAACTTCCCCCAATCCGCCTGTGCCCCGTCTGGTTTTGCCCAAAGTGCGACTGAGACGGCTTCGACTAAATGGAAATCATCGTGATCTGGGATTTCCACATCGCTCAAACCGTCAAATTCAAGCCCTTTGCTAAACTTGCCGTCAACCCATTTGGGATTTCCGGCAACAAATGTTCCAACATGGTCTTTGCCCGTGCCCTCCGCTATCTCTTTGCCATTTCCTTCGTCAAGGCTCCAATATCCCACGAGCCCTTCGGTCAGGTCTGCGTAAGTGACGGAAAGGCCGAGACACAGCACGGTTATCATCGCGGCCAGTGCAAGTTTTTTAACATGAATCATCATTTTTCCTCCTATGGTTGAATATGGTGTGTTCGGTTAAACCACGGCGATTTGCTTCGATTTGAGACATCCACAGTATATCAAGAATCGCGTGTCGCATCCACAAAATTCGTCTGAATCTCAGATTCAATCTGAAAATTCCTCTCAGCTTGCTACGGGATCAAAACGGTTTGTGAGAGAGATCTTTCCCTTCGCTCAAGATGACAGGTATCTATTGAAATTCCATCATCTGGAAGTTATGTAACGGGGCGTCCCGTTACTGGATACTGCGGGTCATTGTAACCTTTCCCCGTGTGTTCGCCCGGTGGTACGAGTTCATCGATTGCCGCTTCATCTTCTGGACTTATCGTACAATCGAGACAGCCAAGATTGTCCTCAAGCCCATCCATCGTGCGAGGACCGATAATGACCGAAGTTATCAGCGGATTTGCAAGTACCCAGGCTAACGAAAATTGGGTCAACGTTTTACCATGTGTTTCTGCCAATGGTTTGAGCTTCTGCGCCACTTCGTAACTCTCTTCTCGGAGTTCAGCTTGTTGAATACGCCGATCATTACGTGCTGCCCGCGAACCGGGAGGCGGAGGCTGTCCGTGGAGATACTTTCCGGCTAGCACACCGCGCGCCAATGGGCTATAGGATACGACGCCCACAGCATGTTGCTGACAAAAAGGCAGAAGTTCAACTTCAATATCACGATTGACAATGTTATAGAGGGGTTGTACACAAACAAACTTCTCCAGATTCATGCGTTCACTTACCCCTAAAGCCTCACAAACCCTCCACGCATGGAAGTTTGAGCAAGCGATATAACGGACTTTTCCCTGCCGAACACAATCATCCAAAGCACGAAGCGATTCCTCAATTGGCGTTGTTGGGTCTGGGCTATGAAGGTAATATAGATCAATCCGGTCTGTATCAAGCCGTTTGAGACTTTCCTCTACTTGTGTCATAATATGATAGCGACTTGTCCCGGATTGATTAACGCCGTCTCCCATTGACCCACGCACTTTTGTTGCAATAACGATATCATCACGAACGGCACGAATTGCTTTTCCAATAACTCGCTCAGATTCCCCTTGATTGTAGACGTTTGCCGTATCAAGGAAATTGATTCCCGCATCAATTGCGCGGTGGATGATTCGAATCGAATCGTCCTCATTTGTGGGACCGCCAAACATCATTGTGCCAAGACAGATTTGTGAAACTTTGACGCCTGAATGCCCAAGAGATTCGTATTCCATCTGATAATCCTCCCTGAAATATATGTTCTATTCAAGTCTTGATGAACGCATGTAAAAATTAGCGTACTTTTGAGAAGGAGCGTCGCCAACAAAGCTGTTCGACTTCAAGGCAATTTCCTATGTCGTTTTTCCCAGTCTAGAAAGCGGTTTCGCACTTCTTGAATATTTGGAGAGAGTCCGTCCAAACCTTCTTCAAGGAATGTCCGGCAAAGCTTTTCGTAGACCACATCGCGTGGGGCATGGGCCGATAGTCCCGCCTCGGGGGTGAATACAGATTCGTGGATCGCAGTTCCGTCGGAATAGAAGACTTCGCTGATAAAGCGCCGAGAAGAAGAATCTTTGATACGTCCGACCAAAGGATCGCCGCCTACCATCCATATGAAGACGAAGAGATTAACAGCACGAAATTGATCTTCGGGAACATCGTTATCGGCAACGATCTGGGAGTGGACTTCATCAAGATGATTTGCGTGCATGTTGCTCACCAGCATGTGCCCCTGTTGCGAAAGCGCAAAAAAGTCACGCAGATCTTGCCCCCATAGGTAAGTCGGAACGCGATGCTCACTGACTTCATGAGATATAACACAACTGGGGACATGACTTATCCGAGAAATCTCCCCCGGCAGGGCTATTGCAAAAGGCAGGTTGCTAGGCGCGAAGCCGAGTAAGGCACGCATGGTCGTCGTTTTGCCAATACCTCCAGGGCCTGAACCGACGATAAACGAAGCCCCCTGCGAAACATGAGACATTAACCATGCTGCGAGTTCAAGGTCGACTGTGTCCAATTTGATAAGGTCTAGTAAGGAGCGAGGGCGCTGTTGTTGTTTAGCAATCAATTCGCTCGGGATATTCGCACCCTGGACACCCAAGGATTCATGAGAACCCACATTATGCGCTGTACCTTTATACCGTTGTCGCATCTGGAAGTCCAAATGGTATTACTTATCATTCCGGCAGTGGTACAGGTTTCGCATCTTCCGTCATGATGCTCCAGTCCGCCAACCGTAATTTCATCTCAGATAGCACATCCCGGTGGGCGGGGTCATCTATTACGTTCTTCAGTTCCCACGGATCGATCGCCAGATTATAGAGTTCATCGAGATCTCCCATCGGATCGTGGACGTACTTCCACTCGCGGGTGCGTACCATCTTGCGCCGACCTTCCGCCTCACGCGGTAGCAACGACTCGATGAGCGTGCGCCGACCATGAGGACGAGGGAGCTTATCCAGATCTGCCATGCGAAACGGTGGACCGCCCGCACCATATTCGGAGAACGCTGCGTCTCGTGGTGAAGCGTCGGTAACGGTGGGCAGTCCCTCTCCGTGCATCCCGCGCGGGATGTTTAACCCTTGAAGACCCAGTAAGGTTGGCACAACATCAATTAGATTGACCATGCTGTCATCTCGTATGTCCGTCGCAATCCGTCCGGGACACGAGACGATCAGCGGCACTCGTGTTAGGCAGTCGTAGAAGACCCCACCCTTGCACTGCATCCGATGTTCCCCTATGAAATCCCCGTGGTCTGAACAGAAAACGACGATGGTGTTCTCGCGCAGGCTTAAGTTTTCTAGTGCATTGAGTATCTGCCCCAAAGCATCGTCGATAAAACGCACCATGCCGTAATAGACACTCATGACTCCGTACACATCATCGATTGAGTCCTCTTCTACGCCGAGCATCCGATACAGGATGCGATTGCGCTCCGGAGCCTGTTCATCGAACTCCCCTTCTTGCCAAGGCGGAAGATCTATCTTCTCCGGCGGGAACATAGCGGCGTAATGCGCTGGCGCGACCCAAGGTTCGTGTGGGTCGGGAAACGAAACCCATAAGGCAAAGGGTTCATTTTGGTGTGTCTCCAAAAAGCGGACAGTCTGCTCGGCAATCAACCCCGTTGAATAGTCCTCTAAAGGAAAGTCGGAGGTTGCATAACTAAAGCGCGGATTCTGTGGTGTCATTGTGCGCCGCAATTGATGCGCCGCATGAATCCCTTCAAGCGGACGGCACCACTCCATCCCGCGGGTCGTCGCATTTCTCGGCAAGCCACCGTGAGAGAGCTCACACCAGGTATCGAAAAGTGCTAAGTCCTCTTTCCGTTCAAAACAGTGATTTTTGCCGATTAGACCGGTATGATATCCTGCCTGTTTCCAGATTTGGAAGGCATGGGTAGCTCCGGCTGGCATCAACGTCTGGTTGCGTCTGCATCCATGCGAGTGCGGAAATTGGGAAGTCCAGAACGAAACCCGCGCGGGTACGCACAGGGGATGTGGAGTTATCGCGTGTTCAAAGAGTACCCCTTCCTTTGCCATGCGCTCCATTGATGGGGTCTGGCAAAAGGTATTCCCATAGAGATGACTCGCTGTGGCTTTCTGCTGATCTGTCATGATGACGAGGACATTGGGTTTTTCGGACATCTGCTTTATCCTCCGTTAAGGATTCCCGATTCAATAAGTCAATCATTTCGCTCTCTAACTCCCTTTGCTGATCGCCGAGGCGAATCTCGCAGGCATCATACCTCAACACACCCGGCGTCTTTTGACAGCCGGGGTGTTGAGGTACAATAACTCATACCAAGCGTTAAAGTATCTTCTTGAGTGAGCCGATGATGTCATCCGGCGGATCGAATGGCAATTCAACCGGGGCGCGTGTCAGTGAACTGTAATAAATGCCCAACAGCAGGTTGAATTCTGCAAGAGACTGCGGCAAATGGGTTGGGTGTACTTTGCTATCATCGTCAAGCCAATCAAACATCGCTTCGGTGAGTCCAGCTTGCCCCAAGACATCCTGTTCACCGTAGCTGTGTTCTCCACTGTCATAACCACCTTCTGGTGTATTGCGCTCCCAACCAGCCATCTACCAATAGACAAACCCCCGCGTTCCATGGACAGCGACCCGTTTATGTTGGAATACCGAATCGTTGGGACTGGCTTTGGGCGACCCTTCGGTCCCAAACGTTACCAATGCACGGACCCCGTTTGCATAAGTCACCGATGCAGTGGCGTGGTCAGGAGAAGGTTGAGCAGAATCCAGATGCCCACTGCCAGAAACTTGACCGAAGACCTTTACTGGACGTGAATTGTCGATGTATGAGGAGACGAGTTGAAGCACATGTGGTCCCTGGTCTACGGGCGTTGAGCGGGCACTCGCATCGATAAACTTGATGTCCCCAATTTTTCCAGCGGCGACATCACGCTTCAACTCCAGGTTCCGTGGATGAAAGTTAAGCTGGGTGTTCACTGCGAATTTCGTTTGAGTCGTCTGGGATAATTCCATCAACTGTCGCCAATCTTCCGCTTGAACGGCAATCGGTTTTTCGACAATTGCGGCGGGCACTTTATGTTCGGACGCGATATTCATTAGCGGGAAACGGAGTGGCTCGCCAGTGCTGCGCAATACCGGAGCGGTGATGATATGAAGCAGGGATGGCTTCTCCTTCTCCAGCATTTCGTGGACGTCCGTGTATCGCTTCTCGATGCCAAAATCGTCGCCGAATTTGTTGAGAAGTTCTTCATTCATATCACAGATTGCGGCAAGTTCACCACCCTTGATGTACTGATAAGCGTGGGCATGTCCACGCGCTCTTCCACCACAACCTAAGAATGCACATTTGTACATGATGTTACCTCCTGAGAAATTAATTGAACTTTTCAAGCTAAAGCGTTAAATCTCGCATGGCCCTTACTTTGGGATTAGATTGGGCAGGTGAGCTGTCCAAGCTTGTCCGTGAGTTTCAGATTTTCGCTGTAGTCCACCGGGCAATCGATAACGGATGGCACCTTTTGCTCAAACGCTTCATTCAATATCGGAACCAGTTCATCGCTGGCAGAGACACGATAGCCTTTCGCCCCGAAAGCCTCTGCGTATTTGACAAAATCAGGATTTGTGAAGTCGATGTGAGACACTCTCTGAAAAGTAGTCATCTGCTTCCATTCAATCAAGCCGTATGCGCTGTCATTGAAGACAAGCGTTACAAATGGTACGCCGACGCGCATCGCCGTTTCAAGTTCCTGCGAGTTCATCAAAAAGCCTCCATCACCGCAGATGGCTAAACACTTGCGGTGGGGATGGATTAACTTCGCTGCAAAAGCTCCCGGCATAGCAATTCCCATCGACGCAAAGCCGTTGGAGATGATGCAAGTATTTGGACGATAGCAGGGGTACATTCGCGCAATCCACATCTTGTGTGCGCCGACATCAGAGACTACAATGTCCTCTTCACCCATGACAGAACGGACATCGCTCAGTATTTTCTGTGGCTTAATCGGAAAGTTTCCATCCGTACGGTGCGCCTCCAATTCATCCAAAATAATCCCCCGCAATGTATTTGAGGCATAATCTGTGTCTTTGGCTGTCAACTTATATTCCATCAGGTGAATCAAGCTATGTTCAATACTACCAACCAATTCCGCATGCGTCACGTAGGCAGAATCACTCTCTGAGGGCATGGTGTCGATATGAACAATCTTTTTTTCTCCATTCGGATTCCAGTGTCTTGGGTGATATTCGACAATATCATATCCGATAGCAATGACGAGGTCTGCCTTGTCAAATCCACAAGAGACATAGTCGTGTGCTTGGAGGCCGACACTGAGCAGGGAAAGTGGATGAGTCCACGGAATACTGCCTTTGCCCATGAAGGTATGGGCGACGGGAATATTGGTCGCTGAGGCAAATTTCATCAACGCCTCAGAAGCCTGTTGTCGAACCACACCGTTCCCTGCTAGGATAATTGGGTACCGTGCTTGGTTAATAAGTTTTGCTGCTTGCTCAAGACAAGACTCAACGGGTTCAACTTCACACGGGAAGTCATGAGGAACCGGTTCTCCAGAGACCACCATCTCCGCCACATCTTCAGGAAAGTCGAGATGGGTCGCTCCAGGCTTCTCTGAGGTTGCGACCTTGAACGCCTTATGAATGGCTTCGGGAATAATTTCAGGCAGGTGGATGAGCGTGTTCCACTTCGTCATGGGCTTGAAAACCGAGACGACATCCATGTATTGATGGGATTCCTTGTGCATACGATTTAAACTGGCTTGCCCCGTAATTGCCACGACGGGAGCACGGTCCATATTGGCGTCAGCGACCCCGGTGACCAGGTTCATTGCTCCCGGCCCCAAAGTGGCAAGACACACCCCAGCTTTGCCCGTCAGCCGACCGTAGACATCAGCCATGAATGCCGCGCCACGTTCATCTCGCGTTTGGATAAACTGAATGTTTGAATCCAGCAGCGAATCCATCAAGTCCAGATTTTCTTCGCCGGGAATTCCAAATATATATTCGACTCTTTCGTTTTCGAGACATTTGACCATCAGATCAGACGCTTTCATAGATTTTGCGCTCCGATTTCCCACGCTTGCGCGAGAAAAAGTCGGACCGTCTCCTTTCTGTGTTGAAATCACTGTTGGGGAACTCGTATTGAGTAAACTTCCCAAACCTCAAAAAACTTACGCATATTCATAAAGCGGAACCATCTCTGCTGGGCGGACCTCGCTTTGCAATAACATCTCGATCTGACGAACCGTCTCCGGCTTGAGAAGAACATCGCCACATACAGAGCACACTTCTGCTGGAACATGGTCAATAACGCGCACTTGCCCCTTATGGCGTACAGTGTGTACAATCTTCTTTTCTTCATACTCTCCTGGGCATCCTTCAAAACTGCATTTCATCTCTGTCGCCTCCTTTGCGTGGGTGTTATCCACTTTGGTGGTTTGGGTTCATAAACCGTGATGATAATCAGTATGGGGTTCGCTGTTGTGCAAACAATGTGTAAGGGACGACCGTTTTGTACCACCCCATTGACTAAACAGCAAGCCCCTCGGCGGTGTTCAGGATAGTTTTCGATGATCCGTCCGGTAGCAATCGCCTGAAGCACTTCATCAAGCGTGATATTCTCTTCAACCATTTCACCCTGGGCATGTTGGGTAACGCGCATGTTCTCTGCATCCGCTTGAACACGTATTCGCTCCAGCACAGTCTCCAAATCTGTTACATCAACTTCATTCATACTTCTACATTCTCTCTTTTGGGCGAAAAGTATAGCAGATTCCCCTCCGTTGCGCCAGATGGAAGTCGTGGGCAAATGCCCACCCTACGAAGATCTACTCGCTATGAGTTGGGGTAGAGAACCTTAGTTCAGCAATAAGCGAGTTTTCGATGTTCGCCATTTAGCATTCAAGATATTGAAATTGCCCCACCCGATTCGGCGGAGGCGTAGATGGCATCGGTGATTTTCTGCATGACAAGTGCCCGTTCCAAGTTCGTTTTCGGTTGCTTGTGTCCGTGGACGGCATTCACGAAGTCCTCCAAGACGCCACCGCTTGGACCACCGTTCTGCCCTTCTTCCCAGATTGCTTCGGATACAACGCCTTCTCCCGGAACAAACCTATCCAGAATGACTGCGTTCGGTTTGCCCTTCTGTGGTCTCATCGGCAGATGAAGTGTGCCTTCCGTACCGATAATTTCCCACGCCTGATCGGTCGTGGCACTGGAGAATTCCGCACGCTCCATGGTCAGCACGATGTCATCCTCGCACGAAATAAAGGCGGTGTAGTGGGAATCGGCATCTGAGCCATCAGCCACATAGGCGGACATCTTCTCCGCGACGGGCCACCATTTCGCCAGAACAACCCGGGGTCGCAATTGCCATCCGGTGATTTGCATCAAATAATCCAGATCATAGCAACTCCAATTCATGAGAATCCCACCACCGTTCAGTTTCATGCTCTGCCGCCACGGTGGCGGATTGTCACTGGGATGCGGTGGTACACCGAGAATTGCCCGTACCCGCACGATACGGATTTTTCCCAATGTGCCAGACGCAACACATTTCTTCGCTGCCTCTGCGTGTGCGCTGAAGGCATTCCGGGGAGAACAGCAGGCAACGACGCGGTCACCACGGAGAGCAATCATCTTCTCAATTTCTTCTACATGACTTGCGGCAGGCTTTTCGAGAATGATATGTTTGCCCTTCTGAAGTGCCTTGAATGCTATCGGCGTTCGCACACCTACAGGCATCGCCAATGCAACGGCTTCGACCTTCTTGTCATTAAGCAAATCCTCGTCGTTGTTGTAGTATGATGGCACATTGAATTTTTCCGCAGCGGCTTGTGCACGTTCCTCAAGCATATCAGCCACGGCAACCAACTCAACCAAAGGTGAGTTGGCCGCACTTGTTACGTGATGAGTGCCGATAACACCGCAACCAATGACGCCCAGTCGTATAGGTTCCATGATAATACCTCCAGCGCTTATGATTCTACCAAATGGACATCTTTGCGAATCGGAGATGCCCATGTTTTATAACCCCCAGTTTATTTTAGGATGCGCCTGCGAACTTCCAACTTGACGAGAAGTCTCGATGCAACTCTTGATTCGTCAGGCTGGCGCGTATCATCTCCACCGGAATGGCATTTTCTCGTAGGAGTGCGTCGTGAAACTCACGATGCGTCATTTTGCCAGAAGCCACAAGCTCCTTGTGGAGTGCTCGAATTTGCAGTCCTCCAATCATGTAAGCACACTGATATAAAGGAGGGTAGCTGCCTTCAAAGGAACGCCTCACTTCTGCTATCGCATTCGCCTTTTCATGACCGACCTGATCGACAAGCATATCAATGCACTCCTCCGGCGTCATTTCCCCCAAATGAAAACCAAGCGAGAAAATGATTCGAGCGCATCGGTGTAAACGCCAGAAAAGCATGCCTATCCGGTCCTCCGGTTTTACTGCAAACTCCAGATCCCATAACAGCATTTCCCAATGGAGTGCCCACCCTTCGACGAAAAACGGGGTAGCGAAAACGCGACGATACTGCCGATGTCTTCGTGCCATAAACCCCTGGAGATGGTGTCCCGGTATCAATTCATGCTGAACTGTCGCTCGTGCGAAGTGCTTATTGTTGCCACGCATGCTCATCAGCTTCTGCTCGTGGGGCATGCTGTCGGTAGGGAATGAAACACTGATGACTTCCCCTCCAGTAAAGAATGGTGTTTCCTTCTGACGCTCCGGAGACATCATTGACATCCGCCACATCTGACGGGCCAATGGTGGGATAGTGACCAGATCGCGTTCTTCAAGGAAGTTGATTGCTTCGAGCGCAAGCTCTTGAATCAGGCGTGGTTGTTCGCCGGGAGCGACATGTGCCTGTTTGACGTGTTCCAGGGCTTGCTGCCAGTTATCACCATACCCTAGCGCATGAGACGCCCGCGTCATCTCCTGTTTACACCACGCGAATTCCGTCCTTCCAATCGCAATCAGTTCCTCCGGGCTGTAAGGTATCATGGCGTTGGCGAGTTCGTTGAGAAGTGCTTCCCGTCCGATCGCATCGCCAATGATTGGGGCATCAGCCTCCTCTTTCATACCAATGATATCTTCCCGAAGGAATGATGCGTATTCTTGTATGGCTATGTCAGCTTCTTGATAAGGGGCATTGACCCACCAAGTGAATACCGGGTCATACCCATTGTAGAAGTCATACCATCTCTGCAATATCTTTCGCAGTTCATCGACCATCTTTGCCGCACGATGAGCGAGAGTCAAACGCTCCCCGCTCACCCCTTCAGCATCGTTCGGCTTTTCGAGGGACTGGCGTAGGTCTGTAATCTGCTTCGGTAAGCTTGCCAACTGTGCGGCAACTGTACTTGAATCAATCGCCTCCAACTGACGTCGTTGACTTTCAAAACGGGCGATGGTCTCATAGAAGGGAACCCATTGTGCTATCTCCCGGTTTCGTCTCTCCTCATGAAGCAACTGGCGAAGTTCGTATTCCAGCTTGGTCTTGAAGAGAAAGTAGTCGATTCGCTCCGACTGACTCATCGCATCAAAATCCAAACCATCTAGAGTTTTCTGGTAAGTCTGAAAAAACTGTTTTTTCTTGTCCAAATCTGATTGTACGATTGGAATGTCATAATATCGATCCACAAGTTCCACATCCTGTGCATATTCCTCTAGCACAAGTTGTATCTCACTGGGTTGTCTCTCCACAGGATTCAATTCTGTCATATCGTTCCCTCTCCGCAATATAGACGACTCATCGAATTGGTACGAGTTTTGCCCATACCTACGCCCTGCCCTGCATCTTGCATTTCCGCCCTACTCATCCCACGGCAGCGGAACCCCCAAACGTTCGCTGGCAGCGCGTGCGGATTCCTGCTCCATCTCTCCGTAGCGAATGCCATCTCGGCGATGTATTTCCATCCTCTCTACTTCAATTGCACCAGGAAGGAGAGCGCGGCCATAGCCGGGCATCGGTTCATATGATTCGCGCACGTCACGCCCCATCCGATCTACCTCAGCGTGAAAAATTGCTTCGGGAACAACAGAATTGATGTGGATGGCGAGTACCATTCCGCCCATTCGCGCTCCACTCCACTGTGCGGTATCCTCGGAAGGAGGCTCGGTGAAACCTGTCAATGCCCCGCCAAGGAGACTTGCAACGGCAGTGTAACCGATGCTCTTGAAGAAGGCGGCGGGGATGATCGAAAGGAGTTCGTCAAACTCAGGTCCACGTTGGTAATCTGCCATAATACAGGTGGCTGCATCAAGCACCACAGGGGGTTCATCCCCGGCCGGAATCGCGAAACAGATAGGCGGATTGCCGAAGTAGCCGAGTTGCGGTTTAACGTCGCGTCCTCTGGCATCCCCTTGGCCTTGATAGCCCTGCACGGAGAAGCCCACACAACCCGCCTCATTGCACATCCGTGCGTAGTGACCCGCCGAACCATAGTGCCCGATGTAACGCACGAGTCCCATCCCGATACCGACCTCCTTGGCTTTCGCAATCGCATGTTCGGTTGCGCGAGCCATCGGCAGGTAACCAAGTGTGCCATTGCCGTCGAGGACAACGGCTGTGGGGGTTTCGTGGAGGATACGGATATTCGGACGAGGATTATGGCTTCCGCCCTCGAAGCTGCTACAGTAGCCGTTGACTGTTCGTGTGCCGTGGCTGCGGACACCACGTAAATCTGAGTTGACAAGCAAGCGGCTGATCAGTGCTGCATGGTCATGTGTGAGTCCCGTTTTTTCAAAGCAAGCGGTTGCAAACTCAAGCAGGCGATCTTCTTGGACATTTACAAAAGATTCTGGGGGTTGGTTCATTGTATTCTCCTTTGTGTCAAAAAATGGGATGACGAAAACGTTAAATTCAAGGACTTAGCGGATACAGGATTCAAGGTTCAGGACACTTGCTTTCACCAGTACCTTCGGATTTATTATAACATCTCCTGCTTTACGTTTCACGTTTTGCACGAGGAGATTGCTATGGGCCTTCCTCGTTGAACTGCCGCAAGTGACGCTTGGGAAACTCACGGTACGGGAACGCTGAAAGTGCTTTCTCATCTAATTCAAGCCCAAGCCCCGGGGAAGTTGGCAAGTGAATGTACCCATTTTCAACCTCAATTGGATTGACGGAAATCGCGTTCCCACATTCAGTGAAGTTCACGAAATATTCAGTGATGAGGAAGTTAGGCATTACTGCGCAAGCTTGTATCGTCGCCGCCAGCCCTATCGTTGTGCTGTTGTAGTTGTGTGGAGACATGACGACGAAATACGGTTCTGCCATCGCGGCAATCTCCTTGAGTTCCAAAATTCCGCCACAATTACAAACGTCTGGATTGAGGATGTCAGCGGCACTTTTCTCGAAGACTTCTCGGAATTCCGCTTTGGTGTAGAGTTCCTCGCCGGTGACAACAGGAAGGTTGATTGAGTGCCGGACTTCGGCTAAGGCATCCAGATTACGTGCAGAAACCGGTTCCTCATACCAAAACGGGTTAAATTCCTCCATCATCCCGGCAACGCGAATAGCGTGGATGGGCGCGAGGCGACGGTGAACTTCGATGAGCAGGTCCACATCAGGACCGACAGCTTCCCGGACAGCACGCACACAGTCAACCGCCGCTTCCTCGTCTTTACGGCTGATGTGGGTGCGCCACGGACCGGGAAACGGATCGAACTTCATGGCAGTGAATCCATTCTCAACCAACTGCTTCGCACGTTCTGCGCGTTCTTCAATTGTGCGTCCACCCCAACCATTGGCGTAGACACGAATCTTATCACGGCACGCCCCACCGAGCAGATTGTAGACGGGCGTATTCAGGGCTTTTCCCACAATGTCCCACATCGCCTGCTCAATCCCACTGATTGCGCAGTAGACATCCATAGCGCCACGCTTGCCAGCGAAGTCGTGGTACGCCATAAATGTAAAATGCTTGATGTTAAACGGACTCCGCCCAATCAGGTAATCCCCAAGTTTCTGGACATGAATTTCGATTGCACGGTCACGGTCGGCTTGCGTATAGCATTCGCCCCAGCCGTGAATGCCCTCATCGGTTTCCACCTTAACGAAAAGCCAATTCTTCCCGACTCCGGGATGAACCAGAAAGGTCTGAACATTCGTTACTTTCATCTCGATGTTTCTCCTTTATAATTTTATCTGTCGTTTTCGCGCAAGAATTCTTTACATAAAATATTCCATCGTTTTCGAGTAGTGCGATTCGTCAGCGTGCTTTGGTCGTGTGTCTCGCTCAATCAGTGCCCAGCAACGCCCCACAAAAACAAAAGGGCTGTAAACAAGGATACCATTTGCCATCTGATTGATGATTTTCCCAAAAAAGCCAAAACCGTTAAGAATAACCCGCAAAGCGTTGCTATGACGGCTACAATGAAGATTCCGTACAAGGTCAGCCACGATGTCCCTTCGCCCGGATGAAGATTTCCGGCGACCCAAAACTTTGTCCACTTCAAAAGAAACATCGCCACTCCCGACCACACAACGGTTGAAGCAACACTAAGCAGAAGCATCGCGCGATTGTATGTGCGTGGTTGGTTCATAGATGTTGTGCTCACTTTGTTTCCTTTTCTTTGATACGTATCTTTTGCAAATGTCATTAATTGCGTATTGATACTTATTTCAGTTTAATGACTTGATGTCCCACTCCCTCCGTAACGATCAACAGATGGTTGGCAGGGACATTTTCAACCCTATCAATCGCGCCGCTTTGCCAGCGAATCTCGACAAGTTCGACTTGAGTTTCCCTTCCTAAACCGAAATGAACTCGCCGATCGTGGTCTGAAAGGTAACTGCCTCCACTACGGACCTCATCGAGCTGTACCAAATCTCCGACGACTACCTTGATTCGCGCCCCGATACCATCTCGATTGCTTGACCTAACTTCGGCTAACTCCGAGCGCCCTATAGTTCCCCTCCTTACGAAGGAGGGGTTAGGGGAGGTTGTCCCAACCAAGCGAATCTTCAACCAATTGTTATGATTCCCGCCATCATTCCGTAGCAACACGGCCGATTGACCATTATTGTTAATGAGTATGTCGATGTCACCGTCGTTATCGTAATCCCCGAATGCCACGCCGCGTCCAACTTTTCGCGTCGAAAAATATGCGCCTGAACGCGATGAAACGTCCGTAAACGTACCATCTCGGTTATTCACGAAAAACTGATCTGACTGTGCGTAAGTGATTTCTTCGTCGGTCAATTCAATCAAATCGTCAATGTGTCCATTCGCCACGAAAAGATCTAAGAAACCGTCATTGTCCGCATCGAAAAACTTCGTCCCGAAACCGAGCGAAAGCCAACTGGCACTCCCCAGATTCGTCGCTTCGGTGGCATCCATAAAACCATCTTCACCACGATTTTGGTAAAGCGTGTTGGTTTCTGCGGAGAAATTCGTGACGAAAATATCAAACTGACCGTCCCGGTCATAATCCCCGATATCCACGCCCATTCCGGCTTCATCATCTCCCCTTGCATTGTGTGCTGCCCCTAACATTCTCCCGACCTCTTGAAACCCTTGCCCGGATTGATTTAGATATAAAAAATTGGCGCGGGTATCATTGGCGATATAAATGTCAGGAAAGCCGTCCGCGTTGACATCCGCACAGATAACGCCAAGCCCTTTGGTCATTCGACGGATGTTCATTTCCTGCGTGACGTCGGTGAATGTACCGTTTCCATTGTTGCGGTAAAGCGTGTCTGTTTCGGCGAAGTAATACGAGGGACCACAGTAAATCGGCAAGCCTGTTCTCCCAAGCCAGATCCGGTTCTTCTCAAGGGTGTAATCGAGGTAATTGAGAACGTAGAGATCTAGATGACCATCCAGATTGTAATCGAAGAAGGCCGCGCTTGAACTCCAATGCGCATCTCCAACGCCAGCTTGTGATGTGATGTCCGTAAATGTCCCATCGCCATTGTTGTGATATAAACGGTTTGGGCCGAAATTGGTCACGTACAGATCTGGATGACCATCGTTATCGATATCTCCCACGACACACCCCATGCCATAGCCCGTATCCCCAACTCCCGCCTGTGCCGTCACATCCACGAATGTCCCATCGCCGTTGTTGGCAAAGAGTTTGTTAGTCGTTATTGATGAACGACTAAAGTCGTCACTACGAACCGAGAAGGAAGATGAAACGGATGATTTGAAGAGATTTGTGCCGTTGACGAGGTATATGTCGAGATCGCCATCGCTATCGAAGTCGAAAAAGGCAGCTCCTGAGCCCATGGTCTCAACAGTGTACTTTTTACCATTTGCGCCGTTGGTGTGTTGGAAATCGATTCCCGCTTCGCTGGTGACATCAACGAAGGTTATCGCAAATGTAAAATTTGGAATCAGAAAAAAAACAACCGATAAAGCAAGAAAGCTGGAAAGTGTGAAACTGACATAGCGGATGGAAGGAAAGAATCTGAGCAAGTAAGTGCAGACTTTCATTTGATTCATTCACACATCATATTTGCGTTTCACCCTTCATACTCACGTTGCCGAAAGATCCAAATCGAGAGCAAGAGGAATAACAATGTGATTAGAGAAATTATAACAAACGCCGCCCAGAGCGGTGGAGGCGAATCTCCGAGAAGTCCATTGGTGGGTCGCTTTGGTAAGCCATAACGCGGAAAAATGGCGAGGAGGTAATGAATGGTGGACATTCTCTTAACACTTGTTGGCATTCCCGGAACCAGAGTAATCTTTTCCCAACCAAATGCTAGCAGTAATCCCCAAAGGACCGGATGCTTAAACCTCGCTCCCAAAAGGGTGGAAAGTGCCCCGTAAGCTAGCAGGGCCAAGCTGAGGACGCCGATATATTTGAAGCTCATTCCGATGTTGAACAGGAAGCTTGCTTTCATCCTCGGATGGGTATCCGTAATAAGAGTGGCTAATAGGTGGGATGGCGCAATCAACGCAATTGTTCCGACAAAGTAAGCGGCAAATTTGCTCAACAAAATCGCGGATTTTTGGATGGGGCGAGTAAAGAGGTAGGTCAAGGTTTTGCCTTCGATTTCGTCAGCCATAATCGCCGTGCCGTGAAAAATCGCAATCAAAACTGCCACAAACTGTAGGTAAAATATCATTGTGAGCATGGGAAGGAAGTTACGGACATCTCTTGCGCTTTGGGATGTAAAGCGGAACACGATCGAGAGAGCAACAGGTAACAAGACGACGAGTAGCACAAAGATCGTTCTCTTCGTCCAAAGCATTCTCCTCAGTGTGACCTTGAAAATTGATCGATACGCCTGCCAGTGAATCTGCGAGTGGGTATTCATATGTATGTCCTAAACCTTCTGGACTTCAACGTTTTTTCTTGATACAACAAAAGGGGATTCGACATCAATCAACCAATTCTCATCGATTATTTTCCAATCTGCGTCCAAAACAAGGGTCAGTTCACAGATTTCCTCATAGTCATTTGCTTGCTCTCTGTCTGAAGTAGGTGTATCAGATATGAGTACAAACTGAAGCCGCATCCAGCGATGACTGTGGCAATCTGTATTAGTTTTACCGAGGGAACAATCCGCTAACTCCGCCCGTAAAGGGCTGATGAAAGCAATCTCTTCATAAAATTCATCTCCATCCCAATAGCCCTTCACTTTGTAATTGCAGGATTCAAGATGTTCCTTCACAAGTGCCTTTACATCGATTTG
This sequence comes from Candidatus Poribacteria bacterium, assembly GCA_022567695.1. Lineage (GTDB taxonomy): Bacteria > Poribacteria > WGA-4E > WGA-4E > PCPOR2b > JADFGN01. The sequence continues at coordinate 18,646 of JADFGN010000069.1, forward strand.
GGTAAATATCTTGTCGAACTCGTCCCAAACAGGATGATTGTTTAAGTTGATGTCCATGATGCTTTCTCCTAATGAGTTGACGCTATGCCCGGAAAGTGTAAAGTTCCATCTTCAGCAAAGTATCCATGATAACGGCGATTGCCACCTTGTCCGAGCACCTTTGTTTTTCGTTCGCAACCTGCTAGTTCAGAAGGAACTAGCCCTTGATGACCCGCTGGAAACACATCCCCTGTTTCAATCGCTCGTATATGCTTACCTCTTGGATCTTGACGCCACCCGAATCGCACCTGTTTTCTGCTAAAAGAAACTCTCCGAGCATCCCTCGTTTGATACACTGTATCAGGCTGAATATTGCGCCAATGGTTCGGTAATGAGGGATAATTATTTGGCATGTTGATTAAATCCCAAAATTCGGGATACTACTAACCTTTGGTGCTAGTTTATTACGAGTGATTACTCATCCGATTCAACAGGAATGGGAACTTCATCTAACGTAACAAGCGCAATACCTTCAAAGGTCAGTGGTGATAGGCTACTAAGGTCAGAGGCTGAATGCCCATACTCCGGTAACTTATTTTCTCGTACTGTCATTGTAAAGGCCGGGGCGAGAAGAACGATTTCGTCCTTCGCTTTATCTCCCCGACTGATACCGATACTCCACCGTTTTGTCGACAACGCGTCGCCAAACGAGACGATCGGAATAGACATCTCAGCAATCCAGCCATTTCCAGTGGCAGAGACACCGCTCTCCCAATCCAGATTCCAGCTTCGGTCTGATTTATTCTGATCGACCTGCGTTCCTCGTGGATTCACGCCAAAGGTATAAATGTTGGTTCCGTCCGAAAGGGAAACCGCGAAATGCTCATCTCGATCCAGGATGCGGCGATTGTCCCGATCGGTGTACCCTTCGTCAAGGGAAACATTTAACCCATCCGTTGCCGCTTTGACGGCGTAAGAATGTTTACTATCTCTATCGTAAATCCGCCACGATTTGCCTTCCTTCCGAATTGAAACAGTGGTGTCTTTTGAAAGCGAGTTGGCATTTTCTTCAAACTCCCATCGCAAACCTTCCGGCACACTGAGTTCGTCTAAATCGCTTGCGAACGTCGAATCGACACTGAACAAAACATCTCCGACCAGTCTTGCATCCGCCTCAATTCTCGCGGCGGCGTAAAGGTATTCGCCATCGTGGGCTAACATCGCGGTGAGTCCATTGGTTGGGTGGTGGATATTGAGTTCAGCGCCCTCTTTCTTGACAACATACGTCCGATTATTTGTCTTATCGCTGATTCCCCACCGGCGACCTTTTTCTCTGATCGAGAGCGTCACATCTTGAGACAGTGAAAAACCGTTCTCGTCAAATGCGTCTCGCAACGCTTGGGAGATTTTCCCGTCGTCTAACCCACTTTCGAGCTTCAGATCGAGGCTAAATAACAACGTTGGGCGATTATCGCCTTGCAGGGTGACGAAATTACTCAGTTTTGTCGCAGCCGCCCAAACAGAATCATCTAACACACCATCCACTGTAATCCGCGTGTAAACTTTGCGAACCGTGACTGGCAGAAGCGGTTGGATTTTAATCGCGTCGAAAGTGAGTTTGTCGTTTCGAAAACCTTC
>JADFGN010000588.1:0-4100 GCA_022567695.1 Candidatus Poribacteria bacterium
AAGTTCTTCAATGTGGTGTCGATGGCACCGATAAGGAAATTAATGATGCCGAATATGGTGACTCCCCGCCAGGCGATCCGTTTCTGGTAATCGGCCATGAGAACTTTGGCCGGGTTGTCGAGGTCGGCGATAAGGTTACAGAATTCAAGCCCGGAGATTTGGTGACGGCAACCGTACGCCGGCCTGGAGGGAGTCTCTATGATGGGATTGGTCAGTCTGACATGACGACTGATGATATCTATTATGAACATGGAATCAATCTTTTACACGGTTTTTTAACTGAATATTATGTCGAAGACCCAGAATATTTAGTCCGTGTCCCACCCGGCTTGGCTAAGATAGGTATCTTGATGGAACCGATGAGTATTGTTGAAAAGGGCATTGTTCAAACCTTTGAAATTCAGCGGCGTTTACGGCTCTGGCATCCCAAAAAAGCAGCGGTTCTTGGCGCCGGTGCGATTGGTCAATTGGCAACCCTCGTGTTGAGGCTTCAGGGAATTGACGTAACGACCGTCGCCCGTACCGCAGCTCCCAACGCTAAATCTCGCTTGATCGAAGAACTTGATGCCCGCTATATCTCTTCGTCAGAACAGACCTTGGATGAAATCACTGAAGCACATGGCCCTTTCGATATTATTTTTGAAGCGACAGGCAGTGCCCAAGTTGCTTTCAAATCTATGGAAATGCTGGCTAAAAATGGCGTTTTGATTTTGACCAGTATTACCGGTGGAGATGCCAGCGTCAAGATTCCGGGTGACAAAGTGAATCTTGATTTTGTGCTTGGCAACAAGGTTATGTTTGGAACCGTCAACGCGCATCGGGAATACTTTGAACTCGGTGTAAAGGACTTTGCGCATGCGGAAACCGAATACTCGGGGTGGCTTGAGAAACTGCTCACGCATCCTGTTGACGGGCTGGACAACTACCGGCGCATGATGAACCTTTTGGTCCACGAGAGATCTGCGGTGAAAGTTTTTGTCAATATTTCCAAGTAGGCCGATATTGCCATCATATAGGAGAGAAAATGAAAATCACAGAAATCAAGACAATTCCTGTCGATCGTTACCTTTTCGTACAGGTCATCACCGATGAGGGCATCACCGGGTTGGGTGAGTCCGGGGCATGGGGGTACCTTGAGGCGTCCGAAAAAGCAGTCGAGACGTTCAAACGCTACTTAATTGGACGCGATGCCCGGCGAATTGAACATCACTGGCAGTATCTGTATCGGTGGAGCCACTTTCGCGGTGCGGCAATCATGGGCGCATTGAGTGCCATAGACATTGCGCTGTGGGATATTTTGGGAAAATCTCTCGGTGTTCCATGTTATCAACTTCTGGGCGGCAAATGCCGCGATAAAGCCAGAGTCTATTACCACGTTTTTGGGCGGACAAAGGAGGAACTGGTTCAAGGGTGTATCGACGCCAAGGCGAAAGGATTTACTGCTGTCGGGCATCTGACTCCCTTCGTTGATGCCCCCCGAAACGAGCCGTTTTTCAAGACTCATGCAGATAAAATGAGGGACGCCATCGACACCGTGCGTCAGTACCGGGAGGCGGTTGGCGTCGATGTTGACCTTTGTATTGAAATCCACCGACGCTTGACACCATCAGAAGCAGTCGTACTTGCTCGGGGAATTGAGCCATTCCACCCGTTTTTCTACGAAGATCCAACCTTGCCTGACAACCTTGATGCAATGGCGCATATCGCCGATAAGATTCACATTCCCATAGCCACAGGGGAGCGGATACATACGATTTATGAATTTGAAATGCTGCTTCAGCGAGGTGCTGTCCAGTATATCCGCCCGGATGTTTGCATGTGTGGCGGATTAACTCACGCGAAAAAGATTGCGGCTTTGGCAGAAGCCCACTACGTGCAAGTCGTACCACACAACCCGCTCAGCCCCGTCAGTACAGCGGCATGTGTGCAGTTAGCCGCGTGCATCCCCAACTTTGCACTTCAAGAGTATCCGACGGGAGAAAACGAACCACCCAAGAGTGAAATTGTCAAGAGTGCGCTCACGCTAGAAAACGGATTTCTCATCGTCCCCGACGTGCCAGGAATCGGCATTGAATTGGCTGAAGATGCACAGGAACGTTATCCATACAAGCCGCGCTCGGTATCGACGCGGTTGCATGTGGACGGGTCTGTGATAGATCAGTAACCCGCTAAATTGATATTACATGTTACTCAGTTCCCATGACAGTACATAACGAGAGAACCAATCGATTATTGCACAAAGGTAAACATAGCCACCGACGACTGATAATGTCCCTTGCCCACACCTGATTAGGTCGACAAATCACCAAATCTCTCAGTCGGTAGGGATATTTTCCCACGGTCGGCAGAAATAACTCGACAGATCCAAGCTAAGATCTTTAGTCTGCCCAGAGTTTTAACTGTCGAAAAACTTCTGCCGTGAAGCACAAGTCATTATTTTCCGTAGTTCTTTCGCGGCTGGTTGGAACCCACTTATCATTTGATAGGAAGGCTAAGATGAAAATGAGAAAAACACTATGGATTATGATCATTGCAATAGTGTTCGCTTTAGGAGATGTTTCAAAGGAGCATCAAGCGTATGGATCACGAATTGCGTTCGTGTCATTTTTTGAAGGGGTAGATACCGAGATTTGCGTCATCAACCCGGACAGAACAGTTTTACAAAACCTAACCAATAATCCTAAATCCTCAAGTATTTGGCCAATTTGGTCACCAGATGGAAAAAAAATCGCCTATGTAGATTTTTTACCCTCCAGGCTTTATCAGATGGATGCCGATGGTAAGAACGTAACCCTTCTCAAAGCAGATTATCCGGATTTCCAATCGCGCCCCGCCTACTCTCCTGATGGGAAAGAAATTGCGTTTGGGGCTTCTTTTCGATTACTATTTTGGATATCGACACGCGGGAAGAGAGGCGGTTGATCGTGCCGAAACAAGACTCTCTTGATGCAGCCTGGTCTCCTGATGGACGCCAGATTGCGTTTGCTGTGCGGGATATCGGAGACGGATGGCAATGGGAAATCTATGTCATCAACACTGATGGGACTCAGTTGCGGCGGTTAACCAAGCATCCGTTTAACGATCGTGCTCCAGCTTGGTCTTCTGATGGACGAAAACTTGCTTTTTTTTCTGTTCGGAATAATGTAGAAGGGGGCATCTTCCTGATGGATGCCGATGGCACAAACCTCGAACAGATCACCAACGCCGGAGAAGATTTTCCGTCATGGTCTCCTGATGGACGAAAACTCGCCTTTTCAGTAAATTTGCGTAGAACCCGCGTGGGCGTGATGAATGCTGACGGAAGCAAATTGAAGTTTCTGGCCAATGGCCATAGACCATCTTGGCAACCTGACGGTTCAGCCTATCATGTAAATCCTGTGGAACGAAGAGTTTCGATTTGGGGGCTAATTAAGCAATTCCTGTCAAGAGACAATTGATTCAGGATAATGGCAAGCAATTGAAAATGAAAACCACCAATAACAAGTGGCGAGTAGGAATCATGGGAGGTTTCGTTACCAGCCTTACAGTAGCAAGTATTGTTCTGACATGTTAAGAAGGAGCAGAAAATGGCAGATAAAGCGTATCTTCTCAATGATGAACAAATGCGGCATTTTATTATCAACGGATATATAACGGTCAAAACCGATCTACCCAGAAATTTTCACGATGCCATCTTTAAGAAAACTGAAATGGTATTCGATAAGGAAGGCAATCCGGGAAATAATCTGTTGCCTCGAATCCCCGCGATTCAAGAGGTGTTTGATGACCCAACGGTCAAGGGCGGCCTTCAAAGTGTTTTGGGTATTGATTACTACATGCAGCCTCACCGCCATCCCCATTATAATCCACCAAAGAGCAAAGGGCAAAACATGCATCAAGACGGCGGAAGGCGATGGTCACATCATACCCGTCGGTTGTTGGTTCTTTATTACCCTCAAGATACGCCCGAGGAATTGGGCCCCACTGGCATTATTCCCGGAAGCCATTATTACAACACGCCAGACGGTGCGAAAATTCGGGAGGAATTTCCGGTTTGTGGGGAGGCCGGGATGGTCACGATTGCGAACTATGATCTTTGGCACCGGGCCATGCCAAATCGT
>JADFGN010000588.1:4108-4464 GCA_022567695.1 Candidatus Poribacteria bacterium
AGGCACTTCTGACGAACATCAAAGAATGTGGCAACACGTTTGGGATTGGCACCGTGGGATGACAAACGGAGCGATGGCAAAAAACGGTCCAACCTGTACAGACTCCATGTCTGATCTTATCGAAGCACTGGGAAATGACTCGGAATCGATAGGTCTCAATGCCGCTTATGCGTTAAGTGAGTTCGGGGATAAAGCCGTGTCCGCCTTGATAGAGGTATTGGGTGATGCGTCGGAAAAGATACGCCGAAATGCGTGTTACGCGCTTTCTGCGATGGGCACTCCTGCCGTCAATGCGCTAATGGACGCATTGCGGGATGCAAATTGGCAGGTTCGAGATAGCGCAGCGGAGACGTTGG
>JADFGN010000589.1 GCA_022567695.1 Candidatus Poribacteria bacterium
AGACCAGATCGACATTTATCTTGTCCATCTATTTGATGAATCGACGCCTCTTGAGGAAACAATTCGAGCTTTGGACGACCTCGTTCGCTCAGGTAAAGTTCTCTACGTTGGCTGTTGCAATTATGCTGCGTGGCAAGTGTGCAAATCGCTGTGGATAGCAGACAGGATTAATGCGACGCCATACATCTGCATACAGAACCCATATAACCTGCTCAACCGACATTTGGAAAACGAAATGTTTGGGCTTGTGCGTTCGGAGGGATTGGGCGTTATGACTTACAGTCCATTAGCCGTGGGACTTCTTAGCGGGGTGTATTCTCCAGATAAGCCGCCGCCATCAGACTCGCTTTGGGGGACACGTTATCAGCAGGGATTTACTGCGGCGGTGGGTGATGTGTCGGGCAAGGTTATATCTTCGGTTAATGCACTCGCAGATGAATTGGGGAAAACTCCGGCGCAGTTAGCTTTGGCATGGGTTCTCTCTCATTCAGAAGTCACCGTCGCTATCGCTGGCGGGGACACGATAGAACATCTGAATGATAATATCGGTGCTGTCGGCTGGACGCTTGATGAATCGGTACGGGAAAAACTTGATGCGGTTTCAGAACCGTTCATCAAATGAGCGAAAACGAATTTATGACCATCCCCGAAACAATCAATACAGTTATCATACACGATGCTAGAAAGAAGAAATGGCTATATTTCGCTCACCCCTTGGCGATCGTTCGTGCGGACGACATCCATGAAGTTCTCCCGAAATTGCAACTGATAGAAACGATGATACACAGGCGACGATGTTATGCCGCAGGTTTTATCAGTTATGAGGCAGCACCCGCTTTCGATTATGCATATAAAACTCGCCAAGTGACGTCATCATTCCCGCTGTTGTGGTTTGGCATCTATGAGAAGCCGTGTACCATAAATCTACCGAAACCAATCATTGCCCCGGATCTGGCTGACTGGTCGATAACAGTGGATAAAGACAGATATGAAAATGCGATTGCGAGAATAAAGCGACATATTGCGCGTGGGGAAACATATCAAGTCAACTACACAATCAGACAATATGCAAAATACTTTGGCAATCCGTGGCAGTTATTTTTGAATATAGCAAGCAATGCGCTATATGGCGCATTTGTTGAGACGGATAAATACGCGATATGTTCCGCCTCCCCTGAACTATTTTTTGAACGCCATCAAGGCTGCTTGACTTCTCGTCCGATGAAAGGAACTGCGCCGCGTGGTTTAACCCATACCGAAGATCAGGAACTCCGAGAACAGCTTTATCGCTCTGAAAAGAACAGAGCTGAAAATGTCATGATTGTTGATATGATGCGAAATGACATCGGACGTGTTGCTGTAAATGGAAGCGTCGAAGTTATGAAACTCTATGAAATCGAAAAGCACCCAACCGTATGGCAAATGACGTCGACCATCACTGCCAAAACCGATGTTCCGATTAGTGAGGTCATGACGGCGTTATTTCCATGTGCTTCAATCACCGGCGCACCAAAAGTGAACACGATGAAAATTATCGCAGACATTGAAGATACGACTCGTAACGTTTACACCGGAACCATTGGGTATATCACCCCTGATAATGATGCTCAGTTTAATGTCGCGATTCGCACTGCGCTGATAGATAAGGTAGAAAATCAGCTTAATTATGGAATTGGAGGTGGCATCGTTTGGGATTCTGTCGGTTCTCAGGAATATGAGGAATGTCTGCTGAAGGCAAAGATTTTGACGACTCCCCAACCGGACACCTCTTTCTCACTGCTTGAAACGCTTTTATGGACACCACAGTCCGGCTATTTTCTACTTTGCTCTCATCTCGATCGAATGCGCGATTCCGCAAAGTATTTTGACTTTCCATACAATGCGAGTGACATATACAATGAATTAAAATTAACGGCGGATTCATTTCAGAATACCGATTATAAAGTTCGCATACTTCTGACGAGAGATGGGGGGATTACCTGCCAATATGAACCATTGCACCAATCAGTCAGCGCAAAACCTAAAAAGGTGCGGATTGCACAAGCACCGATAGATTCAACAAACCCGTTTCTATTTCATAAAACAACCAACCGCCAAGTGTATGACTCGGCAAAAGCCAAATTTCCGGATGACGATGACGTGTTGCTGTGGAACAAAGAGGGTGAAGTCACGGAGTCATCGGTTGCCAACATCGTCATTTTGTGGAATGAAAAGCTGATAACACCACCGGTAAAATGTGGATTGCTGAATGGAACTTATCGTTCATTCCTGTTGGAACAGAATCAGATCATTGAAAGAACAATATCTCTGGAGGAGATTACAAAAGCCACGGAGATTTATCTAATCAACTCTGTCAGAAAATGGCAGAAAGCATGTTTGTTGAAATAATACAAAACTGATGATAACTTGACTGTGTCACACTTTCGTAAGATTCGTTGATGGTAGCGTAACCTTGAGAAGGTTTCAAACCTTCTCAAGGCTGGAATACCGCCATTCTCGATTCCAATTTCTAACCTGACAAAGTCATGATAAATTGAGGAGTCAATTTTCTATGAAACTCACGGATGCACAGATTCAAGAATTCAATACCAACGGCGTGCTAATCGCCAAAAACGCCATGGTCAGTGGGGACACCCAACCTGTAATTGATGAACTGAGCGAGTTTATTGATCGCCGCGCTCACGAATTGTATGCAGAGGAAAAGATTTCAGACCTGCACCAAGATGCCCCTTTCGAGAGACGCTACGGCCTGCTCTACGATCAGTCAACAGAAATTGGCAAAGGTCTGGATATTATGCACATGCGCGGAAAGGCGATGTTTGAGTTCTTAAGTAATGACAATCTACTGGACACTGTTGAATCTTTGGTGGGGTCAGAGATTACGTGTAATCCTATCCAACACGTTCGTCCCAAACCACCAGCGAAATTCGATGGCGGCCAGCCCGTGGGTGGATTCCACGCTGTGCCTTGGCATCAGGACGCTGCCGTGATGATGCCCGAAGCAGAGAATTCCAACGTCATCACGTGTTGGTTGCCTTTAGGAGAGTGTACGATTGAAATGGGATGCATGCAGGTCATCCCCGGAGTCCACCGTCACGAGTACATTCGCCATCAGAAAGAGGGTGGAACGACTATCGTTCCAGACCTGATGCCGGACGTCAAACCGGAATATCTGGAATGTTCGCGCGGCGATCTGGTGATGATGAGTCGATTTACGCCGCACCACTCGACAGCCAACTTGTCAGATAAATGCCGCTGGTCAATCGACTTGCGCTATCAACCAACGGGGCAACACACGGGACGAACAGCGCATCCAGATTTCGTTGTGCGCAGTCGGAGCAATCCAGAGGACGTTCGGACCGATTATGAAGAATGGTGCCGACTGTGGATAGATGCCTTTGAAAATCCTCGAGGCGTTTCGATGCACCGCACAGATTAAGGATGCAACCCGCCAATCGAATGGGGGCAAAAAATGAAACTTCAAAGTAAAATTGCTCTGAAGCTCTGGGAGGGCGACGCTCCCGCGGAGCTTAGCCTAAGTTCGGCGGGGGAGTCGAGCCCGGAGACGAGTTCACCCTCCCAAGAGCCAACAGCATCCGGTTAATTATAAACCCGAATCGATGAGGAGATTACAATGGAATATAGGAGAATGGGACGTAGTGGTTTGAAGGTATCAGAAGTTTGTCTTGGCACCATGACCTTTGGACACGGTACGGATGAAGCTGAAGCCAAGCGCATGGTGGACTTGTCTTTTGACGCTGGCGTGAATTTTTTCGATACCGCAAATTCTTATGCAGAAGGCCAGTCAGAGATTCTTTTAGGAAAAGCCTTAAAAGGACGGCGGCGGGATGCTGTAGTGGCTACCAAATTTTTTAACCCTATGGGTTCTGGCCCCAATGACTCCGGGATGTCGCGTGTGCATATCATGCAGGCAATTGAGGATAGTCTCGAACGGCTACAGATGGACTACGTTGACCTATACTACATCCACCATGTAGACAGCCAAACGCCGTTAGAGGAAATGCTAAGGGCTCTAGACGACCTCGTTCATCAGGGCAAGGTTCGGTATATCGCCTGTAGCAATTACCAGGCCTGGCGACTGTCTGAAGCCTTGTGGACCAGTGACACTGGCAACCTTGCGCGTTTTGAATGCTATCAGCCACAGTACAGCTTGGTTGTACGGGACATCGAACAGGAATTGATTCCACTCTGTCAATTCAAGGGACTTGGGGTTGTGGTCTGGAGTCCACTGTCAGGGGGGTTCTTGTCTGGAAAATACAAGCCCGGCGAACGCATGGTTCAGGGAACACGCTCTGAAGAAGCATGGGCTTACCCACAACGCTCTTTCGCAGCCAACGCGGACGAAACTCTCACTACGCTCTTGGAAGTTGCGGACGATTTAGGACGTAGCCCCGCCCAGGTGGCACTCCGGTGGGTATTGGAGCAACCCGCAATTACCT
>JADFGN010000070.1 GCA_022567695.1 Candidatus Poribacteria bacterium
GAGGTTAGTGAAGGTGTCTGCTCCTGAAGGGTTAGGGGAAACGGTTAAAACGACTTCGCGTCCCCCATCGTTGATCCGAAACTTTTTATCCGGTGAAACTTCACCCGGCCCAACCGAAAAACCGCCGATATTCGGGTCATTCGCCACGTAACGGCAGGCAGCATCGAACGCTTCGCCCGCCGTTTCGCCGCGCAGCAGCCCAGGGAAAAACATCGATTGGAACGCAACACACGCCGTGACCTCGATCGGCGTCTCACCGGACACATGGACAATTGCGGCGTCCTTCCAATCGGCGGCATCTTCGGTACGCTGCAACACCACTTCCGAATAACACGCCGCGAGAAACAGCACCGTCGGTCGAGGGTGGAGCATGGGGAATAGCCGTTCGCCCGGAACGACATCGGCTCTCCCCCGGCCGTCTTCAAACAGGAGGTTGCCCTGTTTTGTACCGTGACAATCGAGGATGACCAGTTCAGGACGGAGTGCGGCGAGATCGCGTTGCAACTGTTGGCTCGTCAATCCGATGCGGCTGACGATATGGAGGGGTTGGCCACTCAGTGCCTGTTTGAGTTCTGACAGCGCTTTGCGATGATCGAGCGGAGGAACGGGATCGAAAATCGGGTCCGGAAGCAATTCGGGCGGCTTCCCGCTCCACGCTTCCACTTCAGCCTCAACACGCTCTCGGCTGATTCGCATATTCGTGCGGAAGACAAGCGCAGAAGGGTTTTGAAACGATAAACCGTAGGCACCGATCTGGCGGTGGGGAAACGCCTTCAACTTCTCCCGTCGCGCCTTTTGATCATCGCACAGCGGAATCTCTGCAATCCACTCGTAAGCCGCTTCAACGAGCGGCGCGGCAATTCCAACGTAAAGCGTGGGCATCTGGCTCATTCCTGTTCCTCCTGTTCTTGCTTTTCCCGTTCCCGCGTTCCGAAGGCATAGCCCGCGAGCAACGTGAAGAGCGGGACAAGCCCCGAGAGTACCACAACTTGAAACAATTCACGGAGCTGATCGAAGTGGTCGCGTCGAAGGTCGCGTAGGGCTTCCAAGATCTCTTTTGGCGTGGCGTCCGTGCCGAGGAGGAGCTGCGCTTCTTCAAGGGATGGGCGGGTGAACCACCAAGCAATCAAGCAAAGCACGGCGAGACCACACACGAACCATAAAACACGGCTGGCGAGATTGCCACCAAACCGCTGAATCCATGTCGGCGGCTGTTTTATCGGGTCTACTAGCGGCAGTTGAGATAGCTCCGGCTTCGGGTGCTCATTCATTGTTGGTTTCCTTGCGCGTGTGGCAAGTGGCTGGAATGTCTTCGAGATTTCATCATGTGGGGCGAAGCATGCCTCGCCCCTACTTGTTGTATGAATCGCTCAGGTCTGCGCACAATCATGGGAGAATGATGTCCTTGATGATTTTTTCCGCGTCCGTGATTGAAAGCTTTTGAGCCTTTTCGCCGCCGGTTTCCTTCTCGACATAGTCATAAAGCGATATAGCACGGCGGAGTATTTCCACTTTAGTCGTCTGATTCTTCTTCGCCAGATTCTTCAGTATCTGGTCCACCTGGTCGGAAAATTCAATGGTCATTCTTGGCATGATTCAAACACTCCTTCAAACAAAGTTCAAATATCACAATATACGCACAATAATAGCATGGAATCTGTGCATTGTCAAGAAGATTTTAAATGGATTTGCATGAAGAGGATTTTCAAGTGTACCCGGAGAGATCGGCGGCTTTAATCAAATTCCCATCCGCAACGCCACCGCCGCAAGCAGAACAAGCAGCGATATGACTCCCATTATGCTCGATACAACTGCCATTTGAGAACGCATCTTGTCGATTTCTTCAGGCAGTTCTTCCGCCTCCGGTTTAAGCGTTTCAATAGCTTGCGATAATCTCGGCCCCATGATGAAGCCGTGAATCCCTGTCAAGATAATCAGGAGGAGGACAAGAATAAGTTTAATTCCGAGCGTTCGCATGAAAGAACCGAGTAGTTCGGACGATCCAAGCACGCCTGAACTGAAGATATTACAGATTCCGGTAAAAATAAGGATGAGGACACAGCCCCATACAACGGGTTCAAAACCTTTGCCAATCTGGGTGAGAATCTTGAGCCGTTCCACAATGGAAACAGATCGTTTGAAGTAAGGAACGATAACCATCGCCATCACCAAGTTGCCGCCGATCCAAACGACAGCCGCGGTGATGTGCAACCATAAAATCAATAAGTTGAGTATTTCCATGATTCCAGCGTAAGTCTCCTTGTCTTTTGAATTCCCCGCTCGATGGTGGTCACAATCTCACCAAGCAAGAGTTGTAGCGGCTATTCCGCCTTGATTGCTTTGATCTTTTGAGCCATCAGTATAGCAGATTTGCGAAAGATAAACCAGTATCAAATTCGTCACGCTCGCAACAGGTTTCAAAATTTGTACCTAATTTGAGAGAAGTCTGATACAATAAAGACCTTCGGTTTTAGGCTGCCATTTTCATTATTGAACCGTGATCGAACTTATGGTATAGTATCTATCATGGACTTTGCTCAAAATCCAAAGTGAGTTTCAATGCAGTATTTGCTTACCGAAAGCGATCAAAATTGCAGTTGTCGAGGGAGCACCACGCTCCTGTGTATTTTCAGCAGCCGTTTGAAAGGTGGAATATGCCCGAATTAAGGCAGAAAATTCTCGTGCTTCACCTGCACACGCCAGACTTGAACAGTCATGTCGTTGCTTGGTCAGCGTACGATGGAACGGGAAAAGAAACGCACACGACAGGTGATAGCGATAAACCGCCATACAACTCTGTGGTTGATGCGATGAAAGATGGGTGGCGGGTCATCCAGTTTCCGCAACAATTTCCAGCGTATCCAGGTATGGAGTATCATACCTCGTATCTCAGGTTTGAATACATTCTCGAAAAAATGGAGGAGATCAATGATTGACAAGTATTTGTTGACTTCCAAACAGATGGCAAATTTCGTGGCTGATGGGTTTCTTCGCTTCGACGAATTGGTTCCCGCGGAGCTAAATAGAGCCGCTCACGCGGAAATGGAAGAGGGGCGTGTTCAACGTCAGTCCGGTGGAACTCCGCTTGATGAAGTTTGGTCTGCGGATTCTGCGATCGGACAGGTCTTTCGTCTTCCTGAAGTCCAGGGCATTATTCATAGCCTCGTTGGACCGAACCCACTTTATGATCACCACGCCGTTCATATTGTGGGTCCGAACAACTCAAGTGGTCAAATATGGCATGCGGATGCGATTATCGATTTACGTATGCACTTTGATATTCAGTTCTTCTATTTTTCCCACGATACACCGCGCGAGATGGGGGGAACGATGATTCTTCCTGGCAGTCACTTCCGCCGCGTATGCGAGACGGATATCGCTCGCTATCAGAATTTCTTGGGACAGTTTCCGTTCAACTGCAAAGCGGGGACAATCGGGGTCGTTCATCACGGCATGTGGCATTGTGCCCAGCCCAATTTGACCGATCGCACGCGATATATGTTTAAGTTGCGGCTCAACCCAACAGTACGGCAGATGTGTCTCTGGAACACGGACGATATAAACGATTCGTCGATCCCCGGCATTCTGAGCAGAAACCACAAATGGTACGGGAATGATGTCCGACTTGAAATCGTGAATCGAATTAAGTTCTGGCGTTTCTTGATAGGCGATGACAAATTTGATGTAGGATACTGGCTGTCGCGTCTTGAGAATCTTCCCCAAGACGTTCTCGAAGCCGCTTGACCTTATGGCAACCCAAATTAAAATACTCGCACATCGTGGTGGAATGGCTCGTGCGCCGGAAAACACAATCGCTGCTTTTAGACAAGCGTTTGAGGATGGCGCAGACGCTTTTGAGTGCGATGTTCGCTTGACCAAAGATCAAGAGCCGATCATCATTCATACCGGTTTTGATCAGGATAATATCCGGCAAGTGACGGGGTGTTCAACTCCACTCCGCGAATTAAACTGGAAGGATGTAAAAAAACTCAGGGTGCTTGATTCTGATCAACCTGTTGCCCATCTCGATGAGGTACTTTCATTCGTTGAGGAAACGGGATTGCCGTGTGCCATTGAACCGAAAGAGAGTTCAGAGACGCTCATCCCAACTGTGGTAGATCGGATTCGACAATTTGATTTAATCGATAAAGTTGGTATTCTGACCTTCTACGCACGTAAGGAGTTAGCCACCTTTTATCCACGTAAGAAATTACTCATCCAAGCCAAACAACTTGAACCCAAGATTCAAACGGGCACTATTATCATCAACCCTATGGCAGACTTCCTAAAGTTAGCAGAGACCATCGATGCGGATGGGGTCATCATCGGTTGGGGGCGGATTAACCACTTTCGCCTCTACAACCACTTTGCCCAATCGCTCGTTCGTAAGGTCAGACAACTCAAGGCGAATGGAATCACTGTCGAAGGCGGATTCGTGCGTACTCAGCGTGATGTGGAGTGGTTGCTGCAAAATGAGATTGGCGGGTTATGGGCTGATGATGTTCCAAAAATAAAAGGCTTCGTGGCGGGAAGCCGCTGATGTCGCAACATTGATGGTTTTCGGTCTGTCGAACGCTCTCCGTAAACTGCCGGCCTGCATAGGATATAGGGGAAGTAGAACAAATGAAAATAGCTGATAAATATACGACCATCATGCAAGCGATACCCGACCTCATCTTAGTAGTGACGCTTACATTTGGGTTATTACCTGCATGGGGAGAAGCTGCCCAACAAACGGCAACACAACCGAAGGTTTCGGTGTCAATTCAAGGAAAGATTACGAATACAAAAGGGAATCCTATCAACGGCGCGATAATCACAACTAAACCGCGAACAACTCAGGTTGTCAGCAGGAGGGACGGAAGTTATGTGATTCCCAACGTATCCGCGGGAAGCTATTGGATTACGGCGGAAACGCGCAATAAGCAGATCGGACGGACTCAGGTTCATGTTGTCACTTCAGAATCCAACATCGTCCCTGGTATTCAGATTCGAGTACGCGAAGGTGGAACCCTGCAAGAGAAGTGGGAACAAAGAAGGAATGCGGCTCTGACCTCCTTGGCTTTATTTCCTATTGGCACATTCGCTGGTTTGAGCATTGCCGACGGTGATTTCGCAGATTCCGCAAATGAGGCAAGAGAACAGTTTGACAACTCGGTTCTGACTTCGCCTCGCGATTTTCTCGCGAGAGCAGAGTTGTGGGAGAAGTCCCAGAAACTGCACACGCGCGAGGATTGGATGAGAGTGACATCCTTGAACTTGCTTGTCGATGCCTTACCCTTTTATTGGTATTCGGTGAAAGGGAAGCGCATCAGTAATCCGTCGCTGATACTTTACTATGGTACTCAAGCTGTCATTTTTGGCACATGGGCGGCAATAGATTGGGATCGATCGCGAGACGCTGAAGAGCTTGCAGATGCATACGCTACGCGCATCCAATTTCAGGAATCGACACGGCAACAAGGAAAAAACGGAAAGTTACGTGAACGTGCCAAGTGGTTAGCGATAAACGCTGCCTTAGATGTGGGAATCGGCTATCTCTATTGGAAAATCATTCCTCAGTCCGTAGGGGAACAACAGGTTAATCTCCAATGGGAACCACAACTGGATGGTAATCGAGTTGGACTTTCTATATCGGGAACTTTTCGGTAATTCAGTCAGACTCGAAACGTGCACATTTTTCAAAACAACGGAGGATTGGATGCAGAATAAAATCTTGAGTGTTTTTATGCTCCTTTCGCTAATCTTTGTTCTGGGTTGTGGCGGTGACGAACTCCCCGATGAAGAACTCACAGTGACCGGCGTTGTCATGAATCCAGATGGTGGACGGGTAAGCAGCGCGACCGTCATGATCGTTGATGCAGGATCAAACAAGCAGGCTGCTATCGGTCAAACAGATTCGGCAGGTCGATTCGCAATTCAGATCAGTCCGGGCAATTACATCGCCTACGCAAGAGGAGAGCAAACAGAGGGGAGAATCACGCAGAAGATGGAAGGTATGACTGCCCCGTTTTCGATTACAACCGATGAAGTGACACCGCGAATGACACTGCAACTGTATAACATCGTGCGAATCCGAACGATGTGTAACCTCACCGAAGAGGAAGTCAATGAACACGAAGATAAGAAAGAGTTAATCGCGTTTTTTAGTCGCCAAAAATTTCGCGAACTTGGCATCAAAGAAGGGCAGATTGTGAAGGTCGAGAATCTATCTACCCGTCGGGATATTGTGGTCTATGCGTTTAAATCTGACCAAATTCTTTGCGAAATGTCTGTGCCTCCGGTTGTTGTTGGAAAACTCACTGGACCTTTCGGTCGTCAAGATGAAGATGAGTCTACTGTGATTTCAGTCTCCATTGAAGTGTCGATTGTTGCGCCGGAGTTGTTTCGGTAGGCGCCGTCAAAGAGAAGGCAAAATTCTTATTGACTTGAAATTAGAAAACTGGTAGGATAGCTGGAAATTGCGTAACCGTTCAGTCGCTTTAGGAATGGCGATTTAATAAATCGAACACATCTGTTCGACCCACAGCGTAGGGGCGAGGCATGCCTCGCCCGAAATGTAGGAGTTATTTCGTAGCCATTCCTTAGTTCGGTGCAAGCCTCACTCTCCCACCTAAACGATTACAAAATTGCTTTAGTTGTCTATGCTGACCAATAAATAAAAACAAATAAATTCCGAATAGGAGACACTATGCGTAAGCTCCATGTTGCGATTATTGATCTTGTTACTAAGGGTCCCACTCGAGCATTGTATGCTCGCATCATGCATGCCAACCTTGCGAGCATCATGCCTCAAGTCCTGGGCGTGTGGTGTGAAGAGGAAGGACATGACGTCACATTCGTATGCTACACCGGTTTTGAGAATCTGGTTGAAGAGTTACCGGAGGACATAGACCTCGTCTTCATAGGTGCCTTCACGCAGGCTGCACAACTGGCATATGCGTTGAGCAATATGCTCCAATCGAAAGGGGTTGTTACCGCACTCGGAGGTCCTCACGCCCGCTGTTACCCACAAGACGCACAGAAGTATTTTGACTATGTCTTGGGTTTTACCGACAAGGAGACCATCCGTGATCTCTTGAATGATTGCTCAAAGCACCGGCCAACCGGAGTGTGTCTTTCAGCCAATCAGCAACCCACGGCATTGCCCGGAGTCCGCGAGCGCTGGAAATTCATTGAGCAGACACTCCAAAAAGCCCCCCTTATTAAGATTGTTCCAATGCTCGGTAGTATAGGGTGTCCGTATACCTGCAGTTTTTGTATCGATTCGGTGGTGCCGTATCAGCCCTTAGATTTCGACGTAATGAAGGAGGACTTACGGTTCCTCTTGAGTAAATTTAAGCGGCCCCGTGTCGGCTGGCACGATCCGAATTTTGGTGTTCGATTCAATGATTACATGGAGGCGATTGAGGAGGCTGTGCCTCCAGACAGCATTGATTTCATCGCTGAGAGCACTTTATCACTTTTGTCAGAACCTCACCTGAAGCGGCTCAAACGGAATGGATTCAAGGCCATGCTACCGGGGATTGAGTCGTGGTACGATATGGGCAACAAATCAAAGACCGGTAAGAAGACGGGGTTGGATAAGGTTAAGCACATCTCCGAACACCTCCGCACTGTCATGAGATACATTCCCTATGTACAAGCCAACTTTGTGTTTGGGCTTGATGTTGATGAAGGGCAAGAACCCTTTGAACTCACTAAAAAATTTCTGGACATGACACCAGGTGCGTTTCCTGCGTATTCGATGCTCACCGCATTTGGGCAGGCGGCACCGCTCAACCTTGAATACCAGCGAGCTAACCGTGTATTACCATTTCCGTTTCACTTCTTGAACAACAATCACGCAATGAACGTGAAGCCGAAGAACTACTCCTGGCCCGAGTTCTACGATCACTTAATCGATGTGAGTAAGCACTCGTTTTCATGGGGTGCGATTTTCAGGCGCTACAAAGCCGTTAAGCCAGCTCTCCCGCGGTGGATGAACGTGCTACGCGCAGTATCATCAGAGGGCTTCGGTCGGATTAAGTACCATACGGAAATCCGCCATCGGCTCGACACCGACCCGCAGTTTCTGCCCTATTTTGAGCAGGAAACAACGGAACTTCCACAGTTCTATTTAGATCGGATACGAAAAGACATGGGCTCGCTGTGGGAATGGCTCCCGGAAGGGGCACTGTATCATGACCCCAATGCCTACCTCAAGTCTGAGAAAGAGAAGTCGCTAACGCCGTTGAGTATAGACGTTGATACTAAACCACAGCCGGTTGAAGAACTCGATTTTGTCGGTGCTATCCCGGCACCTGATCTCGCTTGAACTTCTCTTAACCATACTTACCACATGCGGCGAAGGTCCCCGTGGCGTTGCTTTATGCAGAAGGTGTCATCGCACACAATCCAATTGCCATTCAACCATTTTTCTTTGAAGAGAACCTTGGGACATGCTTTTGGGCATAAAAAAAGCCCGGCAGTCATTACGACTGTCGGGCAATTCCTTTAGGGCGGAAAGTATGTCAACGCGATTGCAGTCCCTCAAGAACTGGCTTTAAGGGTCTGGCGATCACACAATAAACATCGCCCCGTAAGTGACATCGTTGAATTTTGTGGGTAGAGCTTCCTCTTGTTATCCGACGCCGCCTATCACTTTTCGCTGTTGCAATAATCAATTCGGCTTTCAGGGCATCCCGTATAACAAAACCATCCGCAGGGCTGGCAACAATAACCGCTTGTGCAGTCCCTTCAAGGCGCAAATAAACGCCCTTGCGACGACCAGATTCCGACTTGAGTCTGGCACGAGGGTTAGGAACGATTCTTCGTGCTCGTGCTTCGACAGAATTCCCTCTGATGGATTGGCTTTCCCTATACCACGTTTGGGCCGCTCTCATTAAATTCGATAATTCCTTCTTCAATCAGTTCGTCACAAACTTCAACAATTAACTCCAAATCCAGACCCAACTTTTCCAGAATTTCACCATAGTCAAGCGGTATCGGGCTTGAAAGAAGGAGTTGTTTAATTTCATTCTTGGCTTGTTCTCTTGGCACGTCGCGTATGATAATAAACGACTCTTCTTCATCGAGATCGCGGGATTCTAATTCTGCAACCGTGTATTCTAACTGGTCATTTTCCCCCCTTAATGGCGCAATCCCGGTCTGTATGAAGCCACGGCTGCTCAGCATACTTACGAAAGTGGAAACAGCATGCCCAGTTGCTGATGAATCATAAAATATAAATGATAAATCACCGTGATGGTCCGGCGTTGTTAGTAACCAGTCGAAGTGGGCTACAGGCGTTGAAGATGCGGTCCCAACAACAAAACCCTCTGAGGCTGCGTTATTCATTTCCCGTAGGCTCATCTGAATCTTCTCCCTCTTCTGAAAAAAGCATCCGTTCTCTTTCAGCAAGTCTTTCTTCAAAACGTTGAAGGTGTTCGGCAAACCATCCTTGAAAAGCCCGCGCAGTTCCCAGCGTCATAACAATCCCAACCATTCGCTCACGAGTCATTTCTATTTGTTTGTCGGATTCTAGAGCTTCGTGCCCCACGATTGTTCCCATCTCATCAATGACAAGGTTCTCATCTTCAGGGGAGTGCGTAAATTCTTGAAAAAGATCAAACCGTATTTCACCTTTACCAGTCGTCCCTCCATAGATGCCATTCACATAGATAACCTTATAATCTTCCGCTTTCGTATAGCGCACAGGAACTAATACCGTCTTTTTCTCGTCAGCCATTTATCTTTCCTTTTGACTTGATTTAAACATAAGTTTATCATATTTGCTATCGACCCGTAAACCCAAAACTTTCACGCCTGTTAAAGCGTTTAACTAATCCGCTTGCTTCCGTCTTCAGTTCGTCTTTCGATTTCCCTTTTACCCCGTTGGAGTGCGACTTCTGACAGGTAGACGATATTTGAATGAGACGTTTTGTGAGATAAGTCACCCTCAATAAAATCGAAGTCCGGCATTGCTGCGGTTACCTCGTCTTTGAGGGTATTGAGGTAAAATAACAATACGCGAGGATCGAAGACGCTTTACTTTGATAAACTCAGGATGACGGATTATTTCCACGTTTTTAACTAATTTTCATGAATAAGTTCCGCAAGAGCCAAGAAATCAATCATTGTGCAGGTCCCGTGGTTTGAAATATATACTTTAATAGAGAAATTTAGTTAAGGTCAAACGCGCAATCTCCGAACATGTCTGCCATTCGACCTCTTCAGCTAACGATTCATTTACGCGCTTTCCCACCTCATCAAGGACAGCCAAACCCGTCTCTAACCCCGCCGAGAAGAGCGATTGCCAATGCGTCAGCAGGATAGGCCAGCCACCGGCATCTAAGACCTCTCGCATCTTGCCGCCCCGCCCATCTTTGGTGATGATTAGGTCTGCAATTGAGTCGATGAACTCCTCATCGGTTCTTGGAGAATCGATCGTCCGCCACCAGAAATCATCAACCGTTGAAGGTATAGCCACGAGTGTAGTGTCGCCTTCTTGAAACGCCAGCCAAGGCTTTGATTCCGGCTTGTCATGGAGCATGTGGAGAAAGTACCACGAGAAATTCCGACCGTACACCGCCTTCTGTGCCGCGACGATCGAAGCGATGTATTCATCTTCCACGTCAATACCGAAGACCCATGGCGAAGTCACTCCGGTAGCGTCAATACCGACAGCTTTCAGGTACTCCAGCGATTTGGTGAGATAAGGCGTTAGGATGGTTCGATCTTGTTTCTGTGACCATCCCGATTCGCCTTCGTCGAAATACTCACCCGTGTCCAGATTCACAGCGAGATTGTGGGTGATACCTTCAGGGCAGAAATCGAATCGGTTGCTCAATCGACGTTTCACTGTTTCTAGCCATTCACGGGTGACGTCAGGATGGTAATCCTCAATGCCTGAGACGATATCCCCTCGCCCTGCGGGGGCGGGAACAATCGAGAACTTCCCAGCAATGCCGCGGGTTTCAACCACATCGCAGAATCGATCCAGAAATTCGTTTGGAATAATATCTAGCAATAATCGCCCATCGTCGGTATACGGTGGCCTTTTATGCACTTCCTCCCAATGAAAACGAAAAACATGAATTAGCGGACAACTGTCATCAACAAGGAGAGTAATTGGGACTCGCGTTTGCATAGAATCACCTAACGGTTGGTGGTGCCAAGGTTTCATCATCGTCAACTTCTATATCTTCAACATCATTGTGACTGTCACTATCCTCGATAATCGTCACCTCTTCTAACTCGTCAATATCTGTCGGAGTTAGTTCATCCTCCTCATCTTCATCCAGTATGATGTGCTCCTGTAATATCTGCACATCTTCAATATCGTTGTCAACTTCGACATCTTTGCTTGTCATCATTTCCTTCTGCCATCGCATATCTTCCAGAGCTAAATTTTCTTTCCCCTGTGAGGTTTCCTTATCTTCGATTATCGTCGTCTCATCGACCATGCCAACATCTGTTGAAGTTAATCCGATTTCGGGAAGATTCTCCGCAATGTTGTTTTCCCGCAATGTTTCCGCGTCCCCGTAGGGGCTATAGCTCTTAATGAAACGACCGTCGCGAAACATGGTGACTTCGCTGTTTTCTTCACTAACGACAATTGCAACCATGACTTCATTGAGGGATGAGGCGTAGATTGCGGCGTTGTGTTTGGCACTTCCTTTTGTCAAAGCTTCTACTCTGCTGTATACACGATACGTGCGGACACCTTCAACCATAATGCGTGAGCGAACTGAAATTCCTCGCAAATCAATGAGCAACGCACCATCTCGTTCTTCATATCCGGTAATCTCACCGTTTTCATCTTTCAGCATTACCTTCTCGCCCATATAGCTGAAGACGTCGTTAATTTTAGGAGAAAAGATTTGGGGTAAGTCATCAATGCCCTGGTACTGGCTCTGTATTAAATGTTCAGTTTGCCCATCGTGGAATTCCGAGAAATTCTCGTTGACTAAATTGCGATTGTCGACTAGCAACAAGAAAAGCCCACGATTCTTTCTCATCTCCCTGCTTGCTTGGGAAAACTGCTTAGCCAAAGAGTATAATCTATCCCTGTACAACTCAACCAGTTCCGCTCTGTCCTCCCACAGCTTCTCAATTTGGGTACGGCTGAATCCAAGTTCTTTGACTCCCTCCTCGATTTCTTCCGCGATTCGCTCTTGCACGCCTTCTTTTAACTTTTGATATTCCGCTTGGAGCAATTCATAATCTGCCGCTTTTTGCTCAACGGCTTCTAGTTGCCCCGCGATCTCTGTCGTCTGCTTCTGATATTTATTTTCCAGGTTACTTTTCTGTTTTTCAAGAATCTTGTATTGGCTTTCAAGTTGTTGATAGTGTCGACGCTGTTCACGGAGTTCATTTTGCTCGTCGAGTAATTGCTGATAGTCTCTCCGTCTCAAAATTTTGAAGAAAAACATCCCTTCACCTTTTTGCCTTGCGTTGCTTGTGAAATGTGTATCCGCCAGAGATAAGTACAACCATCAAAAGAATCAGAAGCACGATATTGATCAGGTAACGTCCCAGATTAAGTTGCCACAGTCTTTGGGTTGCCAGCTTATATTCGGTACTTCCTTTTATAGCATCCGATTTCACCCGCATCCAATACACTTTCGACAGATTCTTCTGACCGACCCGATCCGCCAACTTTGCCGTCGCAACAACATAAGCGATGTTTTCGATATTCATGCTGTCAACAGCGGCAGAGAAGGAGTTGAAAAGCATCACTTCTAACCCCGTAGACATCGTCTGAAGCTCAGTGGTCATCTCGATTCCTGTTTGAAATGCAGCGATAGCCCCTTCGTTATTCTTTTGATCAAACCGTATCTGTGCCACTTCGAACCATGTTTTTTCAACAAGGCTCAAATCGCGTTGGACCGATTCGTGTCCACCGAAAGTAAAAGTCGCATCTGCATGGTAGCGTTCTTCGCTCGCAGCGCGTAACGTATACGTTACGCCGATTTCTAGCATACCATGCGCGTCCCAATCCCCAAAGCGATAGTTGCCATCTGCGCCGATAACCTGCTCGTATGAAGTACCTTCGATCCAGATCTTCGCCCGCTCAAGCATTTTGTTTGCGGAAGGTTTGACAGTTCCGTAAACAGCGATCGGTTCCAAAGTCCAGGACGCATCAACACCCTCTCCTTGAAGGAGATTTATGGATACGGTGCGCAACGGTGGAATGATATATCCCTGCTTTTTGACTCCGATTTCATACGTGCTTCGCGCAAGTTTATCAATCAAGCGTTGCGGCGTACGCCCAATCTCTTCACCGTTCAGGAGGACTAAGGCTCCATTCGGCACCGTCGCAATTTTAAGCATCGGACTGAGTTTCAAAATGTCTGCGTCCATATTTCCGGTTGGCACTGAAATACCCTCTTGCGGCGGAGCTTCTGCAATGAGATATTCATGAAGCTCCCCAAGAGTCAGCCGCCGATTATCGTTGAGATCGCTTGTGTCTGTCCGAAGTGCTGACAACAGATCTGAGATAAACGAATCTTCGGTTTGAGCGGGTTGAATCGATATCAACGCCGCCTCACCGAGTGAGTCACGGTTCGCAAGGTAGGCATACAGATTTTGATCTTTCGTATAGCCATTGAATAGAAAAATTGTCTCGTCTGCCTTCGTTTCGCGAAACCAACGATTCAACTGTCCATCCTGAAGCATGGTCGCTAAATTCTCGGATGTTGCGCCGTGTGTCAGAAAGTAGATGGAATTTGATGAGATCGGTTTGGTCACAAAAGCACGAAGGAGAAGGATAAGCCGATCTTCGCGCTTCATGCGACGGGCGAGATTCCGAAGGGCCGTGTGAAGCCCATCGCGAGTACATGCCTTTCCCTCAATTCGATGAATCTGATCGGAAGGGACCTTCCCCCGAGCCTGGAGCAGATTCACCAATGCATCTAAGTTTTCCCTAGACTGAACGTTAGAGATTGAATCGGCAATCAACCACCAGGCTGTTGCATCTGCTGGTTGCGCATGAATCGAGGAAGCCGCAATAAATAGAATCCCAATGAAAACTACGGTGAATATAAGGATTGGTTTCATCATTTGCTCCATCATTCGCGAGATGCCAATTTTGCGAATTGGTTTCGTTTACAATTGGCAATACAGAGTTCACTTGGATACCGTGCTTATGCCAAAGAGCTTTCTGTTATCCACTTGCGTTTCAGCTACAATTCAACAATCTTTCCCGACCGTGAGGATTCGTAGATGGCGTTGAAGATAGCAACTGATTTTCGCCCCTCCTCTCCATCCACCATCACCGACCGTCCGTGAGCGATCGCTTCAATCATGTCTTCAATGATGTTGTGCGGCAGATTGGCATCTACCTCAAATTCATCAAGCGAAGGATTTTCCTCACCTTCTAATTCATAACGCGAAATCCCTGATCTATCGAGTGTAAGCGTACCCTGACTTCCACTAATTTCAATCGTCGTTCCCAGATTTGGGTAGCTGCATGTCATTGTTTGAATGACGCCATACGCACCGCTTTCAAAAGTAAGAATTGCGACACTGCAATCTTCTGTTTCAATTTCGTGGTTGAACGTGCCACTTCTGCCTTGGACGGTTTTTACTTTTCCGAGGAACCATTGCAGTTGATCAAGCGAATGCACACCTTGATTCGCCGAAGAACCACCTTCTGTGACACGACGGCTCCTCCAACCGGGAGGCCATCCGCCATCATAATAAGATTGCGCACGATACCATTTCATGCGGAGATCGCCGAGGATAATCTGTCCGAGTCGCCCTGAGCGGATTGCCATGCGTATCTGATGGTTGATGGGTCGATATCGTTGTGCAAAATCGACAGCTTGCACAACACCTGCTTTCTTCGCCGTTTCAATCAATTCATCACATTTTTCGAGACTGATATCCATCGGCTTTGTTGTGAATGCATGCTTGCCGGCTTCGATGGCTTGAATCGCGAAATTGGCATGTGTGCCGCTTGGTGTAAAGACACCGATGGCGTCAATGTCATCACGTTGAAACATTACCTGGTAGTCGGTTGTCCAATCACAACCGAGTTCTTCAGCAGTCAATCTGAGTTTATCCTCTTGGAGATCGCAAACACAAACCAATCTTGCGCCTGATGTTTCTGCTGCAATCTTGGCGCGGCTTCGGCCGACGCCTAATCCAAGAATACCAAATCTGACTTCGTCTGCCATGCCAGTCCTCCTTGCTCAGTCTTAGGTGATGCGTGGATTTCTTTACCTTCCCCGTTTACCGACAAGAGCAAGTTTAGCAGAATTTGCGGGGCGTTTCAAGGAAAAAGTAATGGTAAGATTTTGAGAATTAGTATAACATCTTGGTTCCGAGAAACTTTATTGAATGAAACGAACATTTCTTAAGCTATGGTGTCCAATAAAAAATAGCGACTCATCTTTTAACTGCTACAAT
This sequence comes from Candidatus Poribacteria bacterium, assembly GCA_022567695.1. GTDB lineage: Bacteria > Poribacteria > WGA-4E > WGA-4E > PCPOR2b > JADFGN01. Next base: position 15,397 of record JADFGN010000070.1, read on the forward strand.
ACGTCGAAGATTGCATAGACCGTAAATGTCAAGGGGATTGAATCGGCATCGTGGGCAAAGAAAGGCAGGCCCCTCTTTATCCAATCTTCAATTTCTTTCGTCATTTCTGCAAAGCTGGAGGTATAATTCATGAAAAACAAATGGATAATTATTACAATTATCGTGGTTATCGTTCTGGGATTAGGCGGTTTTCTGTTGCGTGGAAAATTGGTATCCGCGACGAAAGATACCGCAAACGGACAGGCGGCATCGGATATAAAGACCGCTGTTGTGGAGCGGGGCGATATTTCTGTCACAATCGATGCAACTGGCACAATCAAACCGCTGAATATTATCGATGTGAATTCTAAAGCGAGTGGAAAGATCTTAGAACTTCTGGTTGACGCGGGAGATTACGTTGAAAAAGATGAGATCATCGCACGGATTGAAACCACATATGTTCAAGTCGATGTAGATCAGGCCAAAGCAGATTTAAACGCCTCAAAAGCGCGACTCGAACAGGCGGAAATTAATATTCAATTGGAAAAGGAGCAATCTGCAATTCAGATTACCCAATCCAAAGAGGGGCTTGCCGAAGCCAAAAAACGTCTGGAGCAACTTGAGGAGCAGATTCTTCACATTGAAAAACAGGCCAACGCTAGACAGAAGGCTGATGCAGAGAATAACCTTATGATAGCACAACTCAGATATGGATTGCTGACTTCGGCGACAGTTCGCGCTGAAGACATTAAGCGGGCGGAATCGACTGTGCAGCAAACCAAAGCAAATCTCGATCTGGCTACGAAAGAATATGAGCGAAAAAAGCAACTCTTTGAAAAGAAGTATCTTTCAACATCAGACCTTGACGCCGCCGAAACTCAATGGCAGTCAGCGGACGCACAATACCGATCAGCCTTAGAGCAAGCCAAGATGGTCAAGGAGCCCGCAAGCGAGGCAGAACTCGAATTGGCAAAGGCAGACATAAAGAAAGCAGAATTCGCCCTTGATGCGGCGAAGGAACAGATCGAAAAAGAGAAGTATCGTGACATGGAAATCGAGATTCAGCGAAACCGTGTCAAACAAGCTAGTGAATCTTTGCAGTTGGCATTCGCCAATCGAGCGCGAATTACGCTGAGGGAGAAAGACCTTAAAACAGCGGAAGCGCAGTTGCGCCGTAGTGAAAGCCAATTGCAACTTGCAAATGAGAGCTTGCTTGATACGATTATTCGGGCACCGATTTCCGGGACCATCCTTGAAAAAAGGGTTGAGGAGGGGCAAGTCATTTTCTCTAGCTTCGGAGGGGGTGGCCGGTCTTCTATTGGATCCTCTGAGGGAACAACTCTCGCCACAATGGCAGACCTGTCAAAGGTTTACGTCGTTACAGAGGTTGATGAGACAGACATTGGAAAAGTCCGGATCGGGCAGCCGGTAACAATTACGGTTGAAGCCTTTCCTGATCAGCCGTTTGAGGGTGAGGTGCTCAAAATTGCCCCACAAGGACAGGTGGTTCAAAACGTGACGACATTCGAAGTCATAACTGAACTCAAAAACACCCGTTCAAGGGAAAGTAATCGCTGGGGCAGTGGGTCAGGAAGAGGACGTGGACGACAGAGAGATGGCGGATTTTCTGGCGAAGGCGGTGGAGAATGGAGGAGAAGGCAAGCCTCCGGTGAATCTATAACCCCTGAACAACGAGAACGTTGGCAAGCCATGCGCCGTCAGCGGAGCACTTCTGATTCTGCCGACGTTGAAGTAAGTCGTCAGCCTTCTCATGAGGTTGAGAACAACGCCGAAGAATCAAGTGAGGACGGCGATCTCTGGAGTACGTTCTTCGATGATTTTCTTGAGACGGAGGAGGAAGTCGCTCAACAGTCATTAGAGGAAGCAAATACGCCCTTCTTAAAACCGGGAATGAATGCAACCGTTGAGATTTTCGCTGCCAGCAAACAGGATGTGTTGCTTATCCCCAACGAAGCGATTCTTTCGTTCGGGAGTCGAAAGCTGGTACGTGTTATCGGTGCCGACGGTCAGCCGGGGCGTCCTCAACCCATCTCCGCTGGTGTTAGCAACTTCGACAAAACCGAAGTGATTTCTGGATTGGAAGAAGGACAGGTTATTGCCATTGGTGGCTTTCAACGCGGCAGAGGAGGTAGCGGCAGTGAACGATTTAGACGGATGATGCAAAATCCGGCGTCCACAATGCGACGGATGCAAGGCGGTGGACGCGGTGGAAGGCGTTAGTCGGGAAAAGGTACTGAAAGCATTGAGATTCACCTGACATGAAAAGTGACAAGCGTTGCGAATGAAACACAGCACTTGTCACATATAAACTAAATAAAATTGTGGACACGGACCGTAAAATTAAAATAACGTGTAAATAAACGGCGCAATTGCCGATGTCTCTGCAAAAATTAACAAGATACCAAACAGCAAGAGAATAAGAATAATCGGCATCAGCCAAAACTTCTTCCTGATTTTTAAAAAGACCCAGAATTCTTTGACAATCGATATTTTACTCACGGAAATATTACCTCCAATTTTGCAGTTAAAACTGACGTTCGCAGTGTTCCTTAATTGAAGCAATCGGCGAGCGTTTTATCCAATAGGAATTCGTGCCTTTCTCCATTCGCCGATGCAATGCATCTCTCCCAAACACCCGCTGGATCAAAGCCATTGGTGTGAAGAATACGAAAAAGATTATGGATAACAAAATTCGGCTGTTCACCCAACCCAGAACAAATGCGAATTTCATCCAAGCCACATAGATGGGTTTAAGCACGATAGGAGCGATGGCTCCGAACACAATCAAGAACCCGCCAATTGACCAAAGGACAATTCGGGCTATTTCGTGACGACCACGCCACAGGAACAAAAGCCCAATAAGTGCCAAAATACCGCCAACCAAAAGTCCAAATTTGCGTAACTCTTTTCGTTTCTGTTCTGGTGTATCCCGGTTTGGAAACATGTATCTCCCCTCATATTTTGTGATATTTATGCTTGCCGAGTTGAGCGTACCCTAGCCATCAACCATTGAAGCAATTGAGTCTCTCCTTTTCAAGGTCTAATTCCCTTAATCCAATGCGAATTCTTTCTGCCAATCGAGATCGTCTTTTAGGGGTTTCTGCTCTTTTTTGTCCAACAGAAAATCACCTAGGACCAGAGTGTCCATCTCGGTGCGCATAAAACAAAGGTAAGCATCTTCCGGCGTACAAACAATCGGTTCGCCGCGCACATTAAAACTGGTATTGACGATAACACCATAGCCTGTGAGTTTCTCAAATTCTTTAATCAGCCGATAGTAGCGTGGGTTGTCTTCTTCAGAAACGGTTTGGAGGCGTGCTGAATAATCGACATGCGTCACCGCGGGGATGTCAGAACGTGGCACGTTTAGTTTATCGATGCCGAAGAGTTGTTCCTGCTCCTCTGTCATCTTCACACGCCGTTCTTCTCGGACAGGGGCAACCAGAAGCATATAGGGACTCTCGCAATCAATCTCGAAGTAGTCAGAAACTGAATCTGCTAACACAGTTGGCGCAAACGGACGAAATGATTCGCGGAACTTGATCTTTAGGTTCATAATCGCCTGCATCTTGGGCGACCGCGCATCTCCGAGAACCGATCTGCCTCCCAGCGCTCTTGGTCCAAATTCCATCTGTCCTTGAAACCAGCCAATTGCTTTGCCTCCATCGATTAGCTTGGCAACGACTTTGAACAGTTCTGCTTCCTCTAATTGCGTGTATTTATACCCGTTCTTATCCAAGAAGTCCTTGATTTCCGCTTTGCTAAAGGAAGGACCGAGCAACGACGCCTTTTGGGAATCTTTGACACCGGCCGCATGGCGAGGTTTATCCAAGTACCGGTGCCAGATGTAAAGTGCGGTACCAAGTGCTCCGCCGGCATCTCCCGCAGCAGGCTGAATCCAGATTCGATCAAAGATGCCTTCACGCAGGATTTTGCCATTGCCGACGCAGTTAAGCGCAACTCCACCGGCGAGGCATAAGTTCTTTAGCCCCGTCTCTTTACGAACGTGCCGTGCCATGCGAAGCATGACCTCTTCGGTCACCTCCTGAATCGATCGCGCTAAATCCATTTCGCGTTGCGTAATCAAGGTTTCAGGCGGACGTGGTGGTCCACCAAATAGGTTATGAAACCTGCGATTCGTCATGGTCAATCCAGCGCAGTAGTTGAAATATTTCATGTTCAACTTGAATGAGCCATCTTCCTTGAGATCGATCAAATGCTCGTAGATGAGTTCAGCATACTTCGGTTCACCATAGGGTGCCAATCCCATAACCTTGTACTCACCAGAATTGACCTTGAAGCCGGTGTAGTATGTGAACGCGCTATAAAGCAGCCCCAATGAATGCGGGAAATGGATTTCGTTTTTCAGCTCGAAACTATTTCCCTTTCCAATACCCCAACTGGAAGTTGTCCATTCGCCAACCCCATCAATTGTCAGAATTGCTGCTTCCTCAAACGGAGAGGGCAAGAATGCGCTGGCAGCGTGTGATTCGTGATGGTCGCAAAAAAGTACTTGCCTGTCGTATCCCAAAGTTTTCTTAATTGTGTCAGGCATCCACAACTTTTCTTTTAACCAAAGCGGCATCGCCATTAGAAAAGAACGAAAGCCAGCAGGGGCATAGGCGAGGTAGGTTTCGACAAGACGCTCAAATTTTACGAAAGGTTTGTCATAGAATCCAACATAATCAAGTTGGTCAGGTGTGATACCACCTTCACGCAGGCAGT
>JADFGN010000071.1 GCA_022567695.1 Candidatus Poribacteria bacterium
TGAGGGCATCGGTGGATAACGTGACGCGGGTGTTTCCCAACATAAGCCCTAATGCGTCTTCCACGCGGATTTCGATTTCGTCGCCGGCGTTAGCGACAGGCGTTTCCGTGTCCACAAAAGTCACAACGTACCGACTTGGTCCGGCATACGTCCCTGTCACGTCGGTTTGACGAACACCCTGACTGAGATTTTCGACGGTGACTGTCAGTCCGTCACCAGCGGGGATGCCATCGGAAAGCAGAATTTGCCCTAAAATCGCAAGCACATAACTCCCGTCGGAACTTGATGTGAAATTAAGATCCAGCACCAGGAACCCCGCGCCGAGATCTGTCGGCGTTACAATAACTTGCTTCGTCGCTAAAACTTCGCCGGTTGCCTCTTGAGTCACGGTAACCTGAATGAGGTCGCTGTCGTCGACGACCGGTGTGTTGAAATCAACAAACGCCACAACATATCGACTGGGCCCCGCCGTTGATCCGGTCAGATCTTCACGGATCAATCCCTTCGTGACATTTTCGACCATCACGCCGAATCCATCTCCGGCAAGCGTGACACCATCAGCCGTATAAACGGCGCCTCGCACAGCAAATACGTTCGGAGTCGGGAGTTGGCTTTCGGCGGTTTGGCTGTTGATAAACAGAACCACAAAAATCAATAAGACTTGCTGTGTCCATCTCATCATATTACCTCTCTGTCCGTCGTGCGGTTCACAAGTTCATTGGGATGGTTCATTTTTCGGGAGAGTGATGTTTGGCGTTCCACGTCTTATTTGAGTATGACCATTTTCTTGGTGGCAGAAAATGAGCCTGCCTTTAAAACGTAGAAGTAAACGCCGCTGGTCACGGTTTCACCCAGCGAATTGTTTCCTTCCCAATAAGCGGCTTTGGCGCGAGAAAGATAAGTGCCAGCGGGTTGTTCACCCAATTCCAGGTTCCTGATCAGCCGGCCGGAGGGCGCATAGATGCCAATCGAAACCTCAGTTCTCTCCGGCAACTGGTAGGGAATCCATGTCTCTGGATTAAAGGGATTTGGGTAGTTATTGAACAGCGCGAATTTTTTGGGGATCGGTGCCACCCATAACGAATCCAAGGTGTGCCGATTGATCCGTAGATCACCTGCTGTCAACTGAGAGGTGATGGGCGTCATCATCGCCGTACCCGCCTCGTCGAAGACCGAGATTTCTATTGCATCGCCAACCTCAACGACGCTTTTGCCGGCCAGGTTAGCGAATGTGATGGTGTAAGCACCTGCCGCCCCCAGAGCACCTGTGACATCAGAAACGACTTCTCCTGTCCGGAGGTTTTTGACGACGACTTTCACCCCGTTGAGGCGAACATGGGTTTCATCGTGATAAATTAGCCCATCGAGAACCAACACTGGCGTTCCCGACTGCTTTGCGGGCGCGGCGGATGGTTTCGTATTGCTCCACCCCTTCCCAACGAAGGTCACGGTTGCGGGGACTACCATTACGATGAGATACCCATCTCCACCTTCAACTTTTTTGTTTGCGGATGAATCTTTTGGGAAATCGGGGAAATAACTCACGAAGTGCCTGGCAGCATTATCGTACCAGGCAATGAAACTCACGGCTGAACCGATATGGCTGACCAGGTCACTCAAGCGCCACTCGGTTCCCGGGTTCAAAGGGATAGAGATGAGATTCACACCCTCCCCGAGTTCCATCTCAAAAACAAGTTCCCGCGCCTCTTCAGGTTCTGGAATTACAAAGTTCCCTTCGGCAAAGGGCGAACCCAAGAATGCCGTATCGATAGCCTGTACACCCCAGCTATAGTTTCCAGGCTCAAGGTTCATGATAGTCCATTCGCGGCGGTGATTGGCGTTCCCCATCGCCACGATGTGCCGGAAACCGGAGTTTAAGTTTGCCATCGGAGGCATCACAAAATTGTCGTCGGGTGCGCGAATGTACAGATTGTAAGTCAAGCCATCTGATGCGGTGTGGTCATCCGCTGTGGCGTTCCAACTCAGCGTCACGGAGTTCCCGGCCAGTACAGCATTCAGACCGCCTGGCGCATCAGGCGGCATATTAGGTACCAGCCCTTGGTTAAGGTATACTGTGCCAACGTTGCGGCCGCCACCGAAAATCCTGTTCAGAATGAGGTCAAGATCGCCGTCTTTATCGTAGTCGCCCCAGGCGATGGTATAAACTCCCAAATCCTGGAAATCTTGAGAAGCGCTTGGGTTTTCAGCAAGTTGCCGGCTGGAAGGGTTGTATTCATAGAAGGTTACTCCAGAGGGCGTTTCTTCACCGGGGTCAAAAGAAGGCGTCACCATAACGAGGTCCAGAAATCCATTGTTGTTGTAGTCCCCCCAGGCCAGCGTTCCCAATCGACCAAGAATCGAGATTTCTTTAGCGAGTCTAAAGTCTACTCCCAAATTCTCATATACATGCACTCCTCCATCACCACCCACAGCGAAGTCGAGGTCGCCATCGCTATCATAGTCGCCCCAGGCAACCGTGGCATTGAAAAAGCCTGTGAAATTAAATCCCTCTGGCTCCTCGAAAGTTCTGCCGCCTGCCGGGTTCGGAATATTTCGATAAATCCGAGTGATATTGCCTCCGCCAGCAGCAAAACCCGCAAGCAGAATGTCGAGGTCGCCGTCATTGTCGTAATCGCCCCAGGCGACATCACCCCGCCAAATCGCTTCTAGAATACCAGGCTGATTTTCGTCGATACTAGACACATCTGCATTCAAAATGAGTGCCCCTTCGCGATTCTCGAAAAGATGAGTCAGTTGCCTTGGGCGAACGCCACCGCCCGCTGACCCGACAACCAGCAAGTCCAAATCGCCGTCGTTATCGTAGTCACCCCAGGCAGACTCTCCCTCCACAGCATAGGAATCTCTCTGTGACGCCGGATTGTTACGAAGAAAGTTCTCAGCGAAGGTCAGCACCCCTTGTGGAATCATTTGATTCTGGTAGAAATTTGTTCGGTTTGGATTTCCAGGACCTCCACCTACATCGCCCATCAGCACAACGTCCAAATCACCGTCACCATCGTAATCGCCCCAAGCGATTGAAGATTGGCTGTCAGCATTTCCCGCCAAATCGTTGGAGGCTTGTTGATCGATTTCAAAGGGGTTATTTTGACCAGCCAGGAAGATATTTCTATACATTGAGGTGATTGGGTTTAGGCCCATGCCCATAATCAAGAAGTCAAGGTCTTCATCAAGGTCGTAGTCCGCCCAGGCGACGGTGCCATTCAAAATGGGACCAAGATCCATTGCTTCTACGAAGAACGGTACACGGAATTGATCCTCGGTGAAACGCGAGGCGGCGTATGCATGGTCAATCGCCTGGACACCCCATCGGTAGTTTTTTCCCGGTTCCAATCCCTTGATCAGCCATTCTGTGTTATGATTTGTGTTGCCGAGGGCTGCAATGCGCCGGAATCCGGTCGCTTTATCCGCCATGGGCGAGACGAAAACTCTACCGTCTTCTGTTTCGAGGTACAGGTTATAGGTCAGAGGCCCCTGGTTCGGTTGCGGGTCATCTGCCGCATCCCAACTTAGCGTAACCGTCAAGTTTGCCTCGTCCACTTCGGCGTTCAGGTTGGCCGGGGGCAATGGTGGCTCGTTGGGCGTCTCCGCATTGTTGCGGTATATCTTTGTACGGTCTCCGCTTAGCGGATTCCCGGACAACAGAAGGTCTAGGTCCCCGTCATTGTCATAGTCACCCCAGGACACGGATCTAGATCCAACACCATCTATCAGGTCTGATGAGGCACCCTCATCCTCGTTGAAAACGCCGTTATCATTTCGGTAGAGCTTCGAGATGTGATCTCCACCGAGTTCGGTGATACCGGTCAGCAGGAAATCGAGGTCCCCGTCATTGTCGTAGTCGCCCCAGGCCGCCGAGCCGCCGCGAACGCTTCCTGGAAGAGGCGTCGCATTGAAAGTTCCATTCCCCTCATTATTCCGATAAACGTTGGCACTCACACCAGAATCCCTGTTCCATCCTGTCAGGAGGATGTCAAGATAGCCATCGCTATCGTAGTCTCCCCAGGCAACAGAGCTATGACTAACCCCTGTCAAAGTTCTTTGGAGTTCAAAGCGTCCACCGCCTTCATTTCGATAGATTCGTGTCAGTTGAGGTAGCCGTAGCGGTCCAATTAACGTGTTATTGCCTGTCATGAGGATATCGAGGTTGCCATCGTTGTCGTAGTCGCCCCATGCTGCGGAACTATTCCAAACACCCGGAAATTCAGCATTGAGTTCTTCATTAAAAATGATGGCACCGTTGTCATCCCGGTCATTGCGATAGATTTTAGCGTGAGTGAACACCCCATCGAAACCAGATAGAAAGATATCGAGGTCACCATCGTTGTCGTAATCGCCCCAGTCAACAGAACCAACCCCGACACCGACCAGGTTCTGAGAGGCTTGATTGTCCAATTCAAAACTTCCATTTTCATCAATTCGATTTGTATAGATTCTGGAAGAACGGATTTGATTATCGACACTCTCTATCCCTGTCAAAATCAGATCAAGGTCGTTATCGTTGTCGTAATCTCCCCAGGCGATGTCACCGCTTGAAACGCCTATCAACTGTTGTGAGGCTTGTTGGTCAAACACAAATTCACCGTTTTCATTCTGGCGGTAGAGTCTCGCGATATGATTGTCAGGACCCCCAAGCGTTCCCGTCAGAATAAGATCAAGGCTTCCATTGTTATCATAGTCGCCCCAGGCGACTGAAGAACCCGTGATAATGTTAGCGCCGATATCGGTGAAAGTTTGAGGGGATGCTGTGTTGCTGCTTAAAGCAAACACAGCGAGAAGAACCGAGATAAAAATCAAGTTTTTCATGATGTGACCTCCTAGTATACTTATCTCCAACTTTAGAATAACAAACCAAGTGACCACAGAGGACACTGAGATCACAGAACAGAGCTTCGGAAGGGAGGGACGCTTCCTTCCAAGGGAAGCGGAATGGGTCTCGGTTTCCTCCTTGGGGGAAAGCCCCGGTTTAAGGCGGAGAACATTCCGCATTCTTCCAATTCCATGGCGTATAATTTTGCGTTGTCACTTTAGGTTTGGACCTGGACAACACTATCCGCAAAATGGACTCGCAAAATGCCTCAATGAAGCAATGGCTTCCGGTTTAGTTTGAGATTTAAAACACAACGGACAAGACACGAATAAGGGAAGTCGTCAGCCGAAAGATTCCTTGCTTGTGATGCTTTGAACCATTCGTCAATGAGACGTATTTATTTAGATGTTATCATAAATCCAGCAAGCCATCCACAAAAATTTTGACGTGTCAAAGGGAACGTCCAAGTTTCTGTTTGGCTTCCGAGCTTTGCGTTTGGTTCGGATGGAATTGTAGGGATTTAATGCGTGAATCACAACCAAAAAGGGGAAACAGCAACATGATGCCGTTTCCCCTTTTGAAGCCTGATATTCAATTTATTGTTGACGCGCAACTCTCAAGCGATTGGTAGCGCGAGCGAACGCTGCTTCTGCGCGTTTGATATCGATGTCTGAACTACGTGTACGGAGGCGTTCTACCGCCCGCTGACGTGCAGCCTCTGCGCGTTCGATGTCAACTTCATACGCCCATTCCGCTGTCTCCAATAGCACAGTTGCTCCTGTTCGCAGTACCTCGAAGATTCCCCCATTTGTCGCGAGGGATTGAGGTGTATCTAACTCATTGATGCGGACCTCACCGGGCTCAAGCACTGTAAGAAAAGGAATATGTCCGGGAAGAATTTCAAACGAGCCGAACACACCAGGGGCTTTCACGCCGACGACATCCCCTTCAAAAATCAACTTCTCTGGGGTTCGGATTTCAACATGGAATCTTTTTTCAAGCATGATTCGTTCACAAAATAGAAATCAACGGGATTATTACGGTTGAGTATAAAGGTTAAAAGGCAGCAGATTGGACAAGATGCAAGATACGATTGAATCTTGTATCCTTGTGTCTTTAATCGGCGGCTTCGCTTAATTGGTCGGACTTTGCCCTGTCAAACGCTTCGTCAATTGTACCAATGTAAGCTAAAGCCTGTTCAGGAATTTCATCGCAATCGCCTTGCAGAATTGCCTGACACCCTGCGACCGTATCTTCAATCTTGACGTACTTTCCAGGTCTACCTGTAAAACGTTCTGCCACGAACATCGGCTGAATCAGGAACTGCTCTAACTTTCTTGCTCGGCTAACAGTCATTTTTTGATCGTCGGAGAGTTCATCCACACCTAAAATTGCAATAATATCTTGCAAGCTTTGATACTCCTGGAGGACAGCTTTAACCTGGCGTGTCGTGTCGTAGTGTTCCTGACCAATGACCTCCGGCGTCAAAATACGGGATGTAGAGGTCAGTGGATCGACAGCGGGATAACGTCCCTTTTGGGTGATTTCCCGTTCGAGCCGTGTGACAGCATCCAGATGTCCAAAAACAGCGACAATCGCAGGATCTGTATAGTCATCAGCGGGCACATAAACTGCCTGGAATGAGGTAATTGATCCGTGGCGTGTTGATGTAATTCGCTCTTGTAACTCACCCATTTCGGTAGCGAGCGTCGGTTGATATCCGACCGCAGAAGGCATACGCCCTAAAAGCGCCGACACTTCAGCACCAGCAAGGGTAAACCGGAAGACATTATCGATAAAAACCAACACATCCTGCCCCTGCTCGTCCCGGAAATATTCCGCCATAGCCAATCCAGCAAGTCCAACACGTAGCCGAGCGCCAGGAGGTTCATTCATTTGCCCAAAAACCATTGCGGTTTTATCAAGAACGCCGTACTCTTTCAGCTCTAACCACATGTCGTTTCCTTCGCGTGTCCGTTCGCCAACGCCACAAAAAATAGAATAACCACCGTGCTGTGTTGCAATGTTGTTAATCAATTCCGAAATCAACACAGTCTTCCCTGTACCGGCGCCTCCAAAGAAACCAACTTTTCCACCCTTTGCGACAGGTTGAATTAAGTCGATTACTTTAATCCCCGTTTCCAACATCTGCGAAACGGTGTCCAATTCTTCTTGCGGCGGCGGGTGACGATGAATAGGATACCGCTTGTCCACTTCCAGCGGCCCGGCGTCATCGATCGTATCCCCCGTTACATTGAACACACGCCCTAGCACGACATCTCCCACAGGAACCGTAATAGGACCATCCATGTCAATGGCAGGTACACTTCGTACCAAACCGTCGGTTGTGTCCATTGCAATGCAGCGGACCCTATTTTCGCCCAAATGCTGTTGGACTTCAAGTATCAGCTTTGTGCCATCGGAACGCTCAACTTCGACAGCATTGAGAATGTCAGGCAATTCTCCGCCTGAAAAATCAAGGTCAACTCGCGCGCCAACAACTTCTAAGACTTTTCCTTGGTTCATGGTTCAAATGTCCTTTCGTGAAACGAGGTCAGGAATTTAGATCATCTTGTATCTTACTTAGTAATTTCCTGCCATCTACTCCCTCGACATCAATGTCGACGATGATAAGATTCTTCGTACTGTCGAAAGACACACATCCCACTAAAATATCACCACCAAATCGTCCGGAATCTCGCCGGCATAGTGTATAGCAAGCCTGCCGCTATAATTTTTCAAGGCTTTGTGAATATCATCCCTACACTTGCTATGTACAACGACTTTCCCCGATTTAAGCTCCGTATTTTCGCTCAGTCTACAATCGATCAAAAGCAGCCACTCGTCTGGGTATTTCTGTTTTATCTCCTCAATCGTCAAAAGTTCGCAGTTCATAAATCCATCTCCCTTTTTATACCTCTTATTCTTCAATCGTGTATCTTTAACCCTCCAAAGCCGCAGCTCCACTGACAATCTCAGAGATTTCCGTTGTAATCTGAGTTTGACGCGCGCGGTTGCGTTCAAGGACTAATTGGTCAATCAAATCGTTGGCATTTCGTGTCGCGTTTTCCATCGCCGCCATACGTGCGGCTTGCTCTGCGGCATTGGAATCCAACAGAAATTTCCACATCTGCATGTTCAAATGCTTCTCGAGTACCGATTTGAAAATCTCCTCTTGCCCGGGTTCGTATAAATAATCAAGGAACAGTTCATCACCTGTGGGCGGGTCAGGGGTTAGTGGTAGTAACTGCTCAACTAAGACCGTTTGTAGAATCGCGGATTTGAAATTATTGTAAATAACTTCGACTTTGTCTATCGTTTTGTTGGTGTAGAGAAGTTCAAACTCACTAACGATATCAACTGCTATATGAAATTCAAGTTGTCGAAAAATGTTGGCATATTCAGCAACGATGTTGTAATCGCGTCTAGTGAAGTAGTCAAGAGTGCGCTTACCAATGCAAATGAGCATCACTTCCGCACCACCTTCTTGATAATGTTCTACTCTCCGCGTTGTTGTACGGATGACGTTGCTGTTAAAACTTCCACAAAGCCCACGATCGGCGGACACAGAAATGAGACAGACACGCTTCAACTCTCGCGTTTCCAGCAATGCATGTGAGGGGTTTTGGATTTGCGAAATGAGATGTGCTAAAATCGTATTAAATTTGTCAGCGTAAGGACGAGTTGCTAAGATGTTTTCTTGTGCGCGGCGTAGCCTCGACGCCGCAACTACGCGCATCGCACTCGTCACTTGAGAGATATTCTTAATACTTGCAATACGTCGCCTGATTTCACGTAACGTTGCCATGGCTATAAACCTTTCACACTATGTGTCATGCACTTGGCTTGAATATTTCTTTGAAACTTTTCGCCGCCGCGTGCAAACTTTCGATGAGTTCATCGCTAAGTGCCCCTGTATCCACAATTTCGGTCAGGATATCAGGGTGGTTTCTTTCCACGTACGAGAAAAACTCAGATTCAAACCGTCCAACTTCGCTCGTATCCAGATCGTCCAAATAGCCATTGGTGCCACAGAAGATCGACACGATCTCCTTTTCAACTGGCTGCGGCTCATACTGTGGCTGTTTCAGCAGTTCGACCAAGCGATCTCCCCGCCGAAGCTGGTTTTGGGTAGCAGTATCTAGATCGGATCCAAACTGTGCAAACGCAGCAACTTCCCGGTAACTGGCTAAGTCTAGCTTCAGAGTCCCTGCCACTTCATCCGCTTTCATTGCTTTGATCTGTGCGGCACCACCCACACGGGAGACTGACGATCCGACATCAATTGCTGGACGCACACCTTCGTTAAAGAGATCGGTTGTTAGGTAAATTTGTCCATCGGTAATAGAGATGACGTTCGTTGGAATGTAGGTCGTAAGGTCGCCTTCAAAAATCTCAATTATCGGAAGGGCAGTCAGCGAACCACCACCTAATTCATCACTGAGCTTTGCAGAACGTTCCAATAGTCGGGAGTGTAGGTAGAAGACATCGCCCGGATATGCTTCGCGCCCCGGCGGTCGTCTTGCGAGAAGGGACATCTGACGATACGCCCACGCATGTTTGGTGAGGTCGTCATAAATAATCAGGGCGTGCCGGCCGCTATCTCGGAAGTATTCTGCCATTGAGGTGCCCGTGTAAGGCGCGAGGTATTGGAGGGGAGAGGGGTCACTCGCTGGCGTAGATACGACGATTGTGTACTCCATCGCCCCATGACTTTCTAACATATTCACCACTTGGGCGACTGTTGAGCCTTTTTGCCCGATTGCAACATAAATGCAGAAAACATCGGTGTCCTTCTGCCTAATAATTGTGTCGAGGCCAATAGCCGTTTTCCCGGTCTGGCGATCGCCGATGATTAGCTCACGCTGTCCCCGTCCAATCGGCGTCAAGCTATCGATTGCCTTCAAACCGGTGTAAAGTGGTTCACTTACGGGCTGACGTTGGACGATGCCCAATCCTTTTCGTTCAACAGGAAGTGTTTGTTCGGTGGCAATCTCGCCCTTACCATCAATCGGTTGACCCAGGGCGTTCACGACACGTCCAAGCAATGCCTCACCAACAGGAACCTCAAGCAGTCGGTTGGTTCGTTTAACGAGATCTCCTTCATGGATAAGTTTATCTTCGCCGAAGAGTACGCAAGCGACATTATCCTCTTCAAGATTGAAGGCCATTCCGTAAATATCGTTGGGGAATTCAATCATCTCGCTAGACATCGCATTCGCTAGTCCGTGTACACGCGCAATACCATCCCCAACCTGAAGGACAGTTCCAGAATCGTAAACATCAACTTCCCTGCTGTATTGCAGGAGTTGTTGCTTCAAAATATTTGATACTTCGTCTGGTCTAACTCCTCTTGCCATAGTCTATTTCTCCCTCATACAATCACGAGACTCCGAATGTAATGTGTGATTAAGGATACAGAAGACAGGATATAGGATTCAGAAGGTCATTGTTTGTATCCCCGCTTCGCGGGATCTTCGCTTCGCTCGACTTGCATCTTGTCTCTATCCTCTTGCAAGTAATGCTTTCATCCGCTGAAGTTGAGTCGCAACACTGCCATCAAAGATGGTATCCCCCAATTGCAAAATAAATCCTCCCTTAATTGCCGCATCTACATTCAGCTCAAGCCTGACCTGCTTACCTGAATAAGCACTCAGTTTATTGATCAGATCGGCTTGTTGAACTTCTGTCAAAGGGATCGCCGATGTCACCGATGCGACCATGCGCCCCTCTTTTTCGTCAACGATGCCTAAGAATATTTGTAAAACCGAAACAAGCCATCTTTCGCGCTGTTTTGAGATCAGTAAAAGAAGGAAGTTCAGAGAAAGGGGGTGGATGGCTTCGGACAAGATTTGTTGAAATGTCTCCGATTTAAACTGAGGTGAGATAATCGGATTGCGCACGAACTCATCAAATTCCGGGGAGGCCTCCGCCAACTCGATAAGTTGATGGGCATCTTCGACAACTTGAGCTACCACCTGCCGCTCTGTTGCAGCATCAAATAACGCTTGGGCATAAGGTTTAGCAACGCGAACATTTCTCATAATGGCGTAGCCTCCAGATTAATTTTGCGATGGCGCATCGGGGATACGCCGCAGATATTCGTCAATGATGTGTTGATGCCCTTCTACGTCAAGTCTTTGATCAATAATTTGGCTCGCAGCGTCGATTGCAATTTCTGCCACAATGCCACGCAGCTCCAGAATTGCTCCCTCTTTTTCCCGCTGAATCTCAGCGCGTGCACGTTCCAATTCGGCGTTCGCTTCTTGACGGGCTTGATCGACGATGCTTTGCCGTTCTGTATTGCCCTCCCCGATTGCCGCTTGAATTCTCGCCTGCGCCTCTACCTCAATCTCGTTCAACCGTTGACGTGTTTCGGCGGTCAACCGATCTAGTTCTTTTTGATCCGCCTCTAATTTGTTCATCCGTGAATGAATTTCATTTTGGCGCGCTTCTAGGAGCCCGCCAACGCGACCAAAGACAAATTTCCAAAGAATCAAGAGAACGACGAGAAAACCTAAGGCTTGGACGATAATTGTCTTGGGATCAATTCCGATGGCATCTAGTATACCACCAGAACCAGCTTCGGCTGCGAATCCAATTGTTGCTATCGCGAACATGCTGATATTGAGAAAGAAGAAAAAAAGCTGATGAATTTTTTTCATAATATTTGGTATCGTGAGAAACTGATGTGCGGGGAGTTACCCCGCACGAAATGGCTAAGTTACGGCATTGAAAGGCATCCTATCCTCCTGACCTTTCAATTCGTCCCTGAGCATCTGCCCTAATCATCTCTTTGAGGTCTTCTCCTTCTGGGAGTTTATTCATCAATAGGAAGAAAATCAACAGCGAATAGATTACGAGGGACTCAATAAGTGCTAGACCAATAATCATCGCTGTCTGGATTCTGGCCGCTGCTTCAGGTTGCCGTGCGATGCCTTCAAGCGCAGTGCTCGTTGCTTTTCCCTGTGCCGTTGATGCGGCAATAACCGCAATCGGCAAACCGAGTGCCGCCCCAAATGCCAAAACCGCAAGATAAATCATGGATACTTCTCCTTGTAAAATTGTAAATTGTCAATTACGGGTTAGTGGTGTGCCTCTGCCCCGTGTCCTTCTTCATCATGGTGGGACAAGAACGTCACGATGTAGATCGAAGTCAGCATTGAGAAAACAAGTGCCTGCAGAAAGCCACCAAATAATCCAAAAAGCATCATTGGAAACTGAACCGGTATGGGTACCTTGCTGGCAACGAGGATTCCAACCCCTAATGTGGTTAGGCTGATAATCACCGTTTCTTCACCGTAGATGTTCCCAAAAAGCCGGATTGCGAGCGATCCAGCACGCGCCACTTCACCCACAATGTGTAATGGAAACATCAAAGGCCCAAGCCAAACCGGTTCGCCAATAAAGTGTTTCAAATAACCAATCAATCCATTCTCTTTGATTGCGATGATATGAACACCGATCACCGCTGTTACGCCCAGGGCAAGCGTTGTGTTCAAATCCGCTGTGGGGGATTGAAAACCAGGTATGAGGCCAAGATAGTTTAAAAACAGAATAAAAATGAAATAGGAGCCAACGAACGGAACATACTTCTTTCCGTGTTCCCCCAAAATCCCACCGAAGAAATCGCTGATTCCTCCGACAAAGAGTTCAAGAAGCGTTT
This sequence comes from Candidatus Poribacteria bacterium, assembly GCA_022567695.1. Classification (GTDB taxonomy): domain Bacteria; phylum Poribacteria; class WGA-4E; order WGA-4E; family PCPOR2b; genus JADFGN01. The sequence goes on from JADFGN010000071.1 coordinate 12,495, forward strand.
GCCCTTTGCTTTCAGGCAGTGGTTTGATTTTTCGAGTTGCAATGATAAAAAGTAGGGCAAGGATTAAAATAACGAAAAAGGTGTTGGGGATGAGATCGGGCTGTTCCCAACCTAATGGCTCTGGAACGATCTCGTTCGGCAAAATCTTTGAGAGTGGATGCAGCCACGAATAATGTGGGTGTTCGCCGCTGTCTGAATGTGACTCACCCGCAGAGGTATCGTGTGAGGTCTCATGCGCCTCCTCTGCTGCCCAAACTCCGTTCACCATCACAACAGTGCTTAAAAGAACTGAGAGCAAAATACAGGATACTTTTTTCATGATTTTATGTCAAATTAAATTTTAAGAGGTTGAATCCCCATGACGAAGAATCGATACCATCATTCCGATTGCTTTGAGAATAATCACAACCTGTACCAGTCCAATTCCACCTGCCAATGCGTACACATTTAACCAATTTGTCTTGATTAAGAAATAAAATCCGCCAAAAAGAATTGAATATTTTCCGAGTGCAATTAACCCGATCCAACGCTTAGCTTTTGTTGACTTTCCCGGCTTTATCAGGCATCGAACGACAAATTCTAGCGACCAGAGCATGCTTAAACTTACGAAGCTACCGATCGCAAAGCTGAGACCGATTGGCAAACGATATACACATAACCCAACTGTAACGGCAACCGCGAGGATTAGCGTTAAGCGATAGACTTGGCGAAGAAATCCATCGTCAACTTGAAATTGCTCTGCGGTGTCCATTATTTTTTTTCTCCATCCTTATCGCGCTTTTCCTGATTCTCCATGCGCCGATTCCACCGAGAAACAGCACGAAACATCTCCATGAATCCTGCGGTTGTTCCTATAACAAAGCCAATGATTAAACCAATCGATTGATTGCCCAGTTTATCGCCGAGCCACCATCCCACCCCGGTTCCAATGCCAATGGCAAGCACAAGGGTAATGCCAATTGAAGCGAGGTCAAGGCTATTCCAATTATCGCCATTCTGTTTAAACCGAAGCATTTGCGACATCTCTTACGCTTCTATAGGAATGTGCTGATCTTAGCTGAATCCAGGACGTATGATGGCAAAATTCCAATGAGTATGACTCCGGCCGCGGCAATTAATAACGCAACAACCAAAGAACTCGGGTAAGCGAGAAAATCGAGTTCTTCTTCAGCGTCCTTCATGTACATTGTCACAACGATACGGAGATAGAAGAAAGCAGAGATTGCAGTGTTAATTGCGCCGATAATGACCAGCCAAATCTGCCCCGCTTCAACCGCAGATCGGAAGAGATAGAATTTTCCGACAAAACCAGCAGTGGGTGGAAATCCCGCAAGGGATAGGAGCATAATTGTCATGAACAACGCAAGAAGCGGTTTTCGGAAACCTAGCCCAGCATAGTCGGAGATGTTCAAGCTTTCGCCATCTTCTGTTCTCGCGAGGATAATGGCGCCAAAAGCACCGATGTTAGTTATACAATAAACGAGCAGGTAAAACATTGCACTGGAAATGCCGTCCTTGTTTGCCGCTGCCAAACCGACCAAGACGTATCCTGCATGCGCAATACTTGAATAGGCGAGCATCCGCTTGATATTGCGTTGGGCAATCGCAACGACATTTCCAATGGTCATCGTCAGTATGGCGATGAGGGTGATTACCCCGATCCATTCGGGCTGGAGATTTTGCAAAGCGTCCATGAAAATCCGCAGGAGGGCAGCGAATCCCGCCGCTTTTGGTCCCGCTGAAATGAAAGCAGCGATGGAAGTTGGCGCGCCTTCGTAGACATCTGGTGCCCATTGGTGAAATGGTACGAGGGCAACTTTGAAACCAAAGCCAACGATAAGCAGAAGCATGCCAGCCCGCAGCAAAGGCGATCCGCCAGCAGTTAATGCTGAAGCGATACCCGGAATGCTTGTTGTGCCTGTCCCTGCGTAGATTAAAGCGATACCGTAGAGGAAAAATCCACTCGCGAATGCGCCGAGCAATAGATATTTCATTCCTGCTTCGCTTGATGCCATACTTGTTCGGAAATAACCTGCCAGAATATAAAGGGACAGCGACATCAATTCTAGACCGAGGAAGACAATAATTAACTCATTGCCTGATGCCATCAACATCATACCCAAGGTCGCCAAAAGGATTAACAGGTAGTATGGTCCTTGCCTGCTATCCTCGCGCCCTAAATAGTTCATCGAAATTAAAACCACCAAAATCGTTGAAATGAGGAATATGATGTTGAAATACAGCGAATAGCTATCCACCCGGATCATTTGATTAAACTGGGTTTGATCTGTTCCCGCCTGAAGCATTTGAAAAGAAACGATCAGCGCAATAAACGATCCCAGAATCGTCACACCTGCTAACCATGATTTTTGGATCGACTCAAATAGATCGAAAATCATGACGATCAGAAATGTGCATAGGACAACCAGTTCGGGCATCAACAATTGCCAGTTAATCGGCTCAATTGTCATTCAATTCCTCCAAGTATGTGTAGTAGGTGTCAAAGGTGCTCATTGTCCGAGAGCTTTTCGCACAGAGGGGTTATTGATACCGTCCTTGAGGCTAGTGATAAACTTGTTTGAAGGAGTTGTCACAAAAATCCTCTCCTTTTATGAAGAACTTGACCTGTCCCTGTCCCGGAAAATTTCCTTCAACAATCGTATCTGGGAAGGCATATATACCCGATTATGATAATAAGAGGCGCACGTAATGGATCTCCTGCATCATTTCGTCGTCAGGAAACTCTTGTTGAACTTCCGCCCAGATCTGTTTCTTGTCAATGTCCTTCAAACCTGTCATGAGAATCACCTCTTACAATTCAGCCATACGAGTCGGTAAAGTAGTGTCTGCATCGGTTAGCAATACTGCTCCGCCTAATCTATGCCATTCTTGAAACAGATGATTTAATCGGTCTTCCATCCTTACTCTCTAACTTGACTTTCACGCCTATTTCATACAAAAAGTCAGGAGATATATCGGCACCGTTTTCCCAAACAATCGTATCAAGATCTGGGTTAACTCGAACTGTTTTGAAGTAATCAATATCTTTCAACGATTCAAAGATTTCCCCATCTAAATATGGTTCCAAATCAACGGTCTTTACCGTTCCATCTTTAAAAGTCAATTGTAACTTATATTCAGATTTGTAGATTGCATCCTTCACAAAGTGCATGTTTTGGTCTCCTACTCTAAAGGGGGAATTTTGTTCAGCGGTCTTCTAGCCACTGCCAGTTCCCAATTCTCCATTAACTCATCTCTATGCTGAAGAGCCCACCCTATAACCCGTGAGATAATTCGTCTAGGCAACCGCCCCTCAATTAACCTCAAATCCTTGATAGAGAAGACTCCAGTCTGACCGCCATACTTTGCGTGGAAATGTGGTGGAGGGTGGTCTCTATAATAAATTGCAATGACAATTCCGAAAAATCGGCTAATCTCAGGCATGACGATCAGTTTAACATTTCACAGCTTTGTTGCCTTCTGAGACACTCAACGGAGAAACACAAATGTTACAATCACAAACAGAGGAACTAAAATACCGACCGACCAGATCATATATCCGAAGAAACTCGGCATGCGAATGCCGCTTCCCTCAGCGATCGATCTGACAATAAAGTTCGGTGCATTTCCGATGTACGTGTTTGCGCCCATAAAGACAGCACCCATGGAGATAGCTTTTAGGAACTTGACAAATTGAAGATGGTTCGTATCTGTTAATACCCCTGTCAGAATTTGTGGTACGATGTCTTCGGTCAAGTGAAGTTTGCCTAGCGCGGTATTGAAGAAGGTCAAATAAGTCGGCGCGTTATCCAAGAAACTCGAAAGAACGCCTGTAATCCAGAAATAGTGCAACGGCTCTTTTACTGCAACGATGAGTCCCCGTAATGCGCCATCTTCTCCAGCTTTGAGAATTCCCAAGGCGGGGATAATTGTCATGAAAATTCCTGCAAACAGTTTTGCGACTTCGGCGATCGGCTCCCACTCAAACTCATTACCTTTCCGAAGCTCCCCGTGAAAAGGAGTGAACTTCAAGGATAACAACCCCATCACGACAATCAAAACGTCCCGGAGGATGCTCTGCCACCCCATGTGGACACCAAGCACATTGACTTCACCAAAGTCAGCCATTCCGCTCATCAGCACCGATCCAATGATACCCAAAAGGAAGATCAGATTAAACAGTCCATCAACACGAATCGGTTCGCTAACGCCATCGTCCGGCGGTTGTACGCCTTCGCGCTTGAACAGAATAGAATCCAAGATGAAGAACAATCCCAATAAAATAACACATACGAAAAGCATCTGTGGAAAGAGCGCGGTTGTTGTCCAGAAGAACGGGACACCGTGCAGGAAGCCTAAAAACAGCGGTGGGTCGCCCAATGGCGTTAGAGATCCCCCGATATTGCTGACCAAAAAGATAAAGAAAATAATCAGGTGCGTCTTATTTCTGCGGTAGGCATTTGCGCGAATCAAGGGGCGAATCAACAACATCGACGCCCCTGTTGTTCCAACCCATGAAGCGATTACTGTGCCAATCAGCAGCAGGATAAAATTGACAATCGGGGTACCCCGGATGGTGCCGCGCACGAGAATACCACCTGCAACAGTGTACAACCCCCAGAGTAGGATGATAAACGGAATGTAGTCGATGAGATAGATATGCAGGATATCATAAAAGCCATCGCCCTTATAGGCGATAACGTAGGGGACAGCAAAAATCAACGCCCACGCCGCCGAGATTTTCCCATAATTGTGTTCCCAGAAATGTGGGGCGACGAGTTGCCAAACTGCTATTGAAAGTAAAATGCCAGCAAATGGAATCATGCTCCAGATGGGGAGTTTTGACCCATGAACGCCGCCGTGATGCTCACCAGATGTATCGTTTGTCCCGCCTTCGTGTGTCTGTTGATCTTCTGCTGAAAAGGCAATCAGCGGAGAAAAAAATAGTACCACAGTGCTGAAAACGACTAAGGAAAAAAGAGCCCCGGCTGATACCGATCGGATGTGCAATTTCACCTGATTACTTGCTCCTTCCTTCCATCGTGAACGGGCGATCCACCCGCTCGACTTCCGATGTGGCATCTAATACGATAGTGGGAGGTTCGGTCTTTATTGTGGCTGTTGATTTGCTTTGGGTCAATACGTGATTGACTGACTTTTCCATGCGGCTCAAGAATGGTTTAGGATAAACCCCAATCCAAACGATGAAAATAACAATTGGAATCAGGACTACGATTTCGCGTAGGTTTAGATCTTTTAGTACCTGATTTTTCGGATTGTCAAGCTCACCAAACATCACCCGTTGGAACATCCAGAGCATATAGACCGCCGCAAGAATAACACCTGTCGTGGCAATTATCGCGTAAACTATGGAAAACTCTCCGGATATGAAGCTTCCGAGCAAAATCATAAACTCTCCAATGAATCCGTTTAAGCCGGGCAAACCGATTGATGAAAGCGTCACAATCAAAAAGAATGTGGCAAAAATCGGCATTTGCTTTGATAGCCCACCAAAATCCGAAATCATGCGGGTGTGTCTGCGCTCATAAATCATCCCAACGAGAAGAAAGAGTGCTCCCGTGCTCAACCCGTGATTAATCATCTGTAGAATGCTACCTTGTACGCCTTGATTGTTCAGGGCGAAAAGTCCAAGCACGACAAATCCCAAGTGGCTCACGCTCGAATAGGCGATCAATTTTTTAAGGTCCGGCTGTACCATCGCGACAAGCGCACCGTAAATAATTCCAATCACGGAGAGTGTTACGACAAGCGGCGTGTAAGCTGCTACACCTTCTGGAAAAAGCGGCAGGCAGAAGCGTAAAATACCATAGGTCCCCATCTTTAGCATGACGCCAGCAAGGATGACGCTGCCAACAGTCGGTGCTTCGACGTGTGCGTCGGGAAGCCATGTGTGGAATGGAAACAGCGGTACTTTGATCGCAAAGGCAATAAAGAATGCGAGAAACAGTAGTTTCTGGTTTGGCAGTGAGCCAGCCTTCTCGTACAGCGTCATGAGATTGAAGCTGTTGTCGTTCTGGAAATAAAGGTACAGGATTGCAACGAGCATCAACGCACTTCCCGCCATTGTGTAAAGCACGAACTTGTACGTTGCGTAAATCCGTCTACGCCCTCCCCAAACACCGATTAGCAAGTACATCGGAATAAGCATTGCCTCCCAGAACACAAAAAATAAAAAGAGGTCTAACGCACAGAAAACGCCCATCATCGCTGTTTCTAATATCAACAGGCAGATCATGAAGCCGCTGACGCCCTTTTCGATCGAACTCCAGGCAGCCAACACGCAAATCGGCGTCATGAAAGTGGTCAGTAAGATCAACCAAAGCGAGATACCGTCGATGCCGATGTAGTAGCTGATGCCCAAGCCTTCAATCCATTCTATCGGTTGTTCAGTACCAAGCTGCATTCCAGCAGTGTCCGGATCGAAATTGAGGTAGAGGGATACAGAGATAATAAAGGTAATCAGCGCAACGCCAAGTGCGATTCCCTTTATTATCGAGGCATCCATATTTTTCAAGAGGGCGATGAGAATTGCACCGAGCAATGGAAGAAAGATAATTATTGAAAGTAGCAAATGTGACCTCACTTATCTGATACTGATATTAGGTTGTAGAGATAAGCCGGAATGACTCTCATCGAATAAACAGATAATACGCTAAGAAGAGAACGATACCAACAACCATTGATGCAATATAGGAGTGGACAATACCCGTTTGAAGGCGTCTGATCAAGCCGCCAATTCCGCGAACCAAGAAACCAGTTAAATTCACAATGCCGTCGATGATGGCAATGTCCATAATTTTCCAAAAAAGATATTGAGACACGCCTTTGATGGGTTGAACAAAGACCGCGTTATAGATCTCATCGACATAATATTTGTTGGCAAGTACCTTGTGGAGTGGGTTTGTCGGTTCGGTAGCTGGAACGCTCTTGCGATATTTGGCAATGGCCAGTCCGCCGCCTACAACGCCAACAACTGTTGAGATTACCATGAAAATGAGTGGATTGCTAGATGATACACTATGGTCTGCTGCGCCACCATGCTCGAATACCTCCTCCACAAAGCGGTGAAATGCACTCGCTTCTCCTTTCCAGCTTAACAACGCAAGGCCAATCAGGGCAGATGGGATAGCAAGTAGCCACAGTGGAATCCACATGACCGCAGGAGATTCGTGCAGATGTGATTCAACATGAGGATCAACACGCGACTCACCGTGGAACGTGACCCAAATCAGCCGAAACATATAGAAAGCCGTCAACCCTGCGGTGATCAACCCGATGAAGAAGATTGCTTGATGTCCGGGTTGATCGCTATTCCAAGCAGCATGTAAAATCTCATCTTTGCTCCAGAACCCACTCAAAGGCGGAATGCCTGCAATCGCAATTGCGCCGATGAGGAAGGTCCAATAAGTATGAGGCAGTTTCGATTTCAGACCGCCCATTTTACGCATGTCAAGCTCATTGGACATGGCGTGCATCACGCTACCAGCCGCGAGGAACATCAAACCTTTGAAGAATGCATGCGTCATCAAGTGAAAGATTCCAGCCGCATAAGCACCCACGCCCACGCCCACGAACATGTAACCGAGTTGACTTACC
>JADFGN010000590.1 GCA_022567695.1 Candidatus Poribacteria bacterium
TCTATCGCGAAGACATTCTCGAGCAAATTGACAACAAATACTTAGCTGTAAATATCGCAGCACAGCACGCACGTAAACTCAATGAATGAAAAAGGCATCTCAATGTTAATGGATCACACTCAAAAACCGGTATCCGTCGCAATCGATGAATTGACTGATGGCATAATTTGGTTAGCACTTCACATCGGAGCAGGAAAGGAAAGGTAATATAAAGATCTCTCGGAAAGCAATACTTATTAACAGCAGTGAAAAAATGAAAAGGGAAAAATCAAAGCCCTCTCGATTTCTGCCTTATTTTGAGAAAACCATTGAGTAAACAACCTAACTAATTTTCGGGAATAAATTCCCGAAAGAAATCAGTTATCATCTGGGTTGCGTGGCTTGAAATATATACTTTAATAGTGAAAATTAGTTAGCTCTGGTAAACTATTGCAAAAATTGGAGGGATGAAAATATGGATAAAATTAGATTGGGTGTAATCGGCGCAGGTGGCATCGTATGCCGAATGCACCTCCCAGATCTTGTCAAAGGAAACGATTTTGAGGTTGCTGTAATTGGCGGACGCAAGGAACATCGGTTGAAACATCAGTGTGAACAATTCAACATCCCTCGCTGGTCAAACAATTACGACGAAATCATTGCCGATGATTCGCTCGACGCGATTTTGGTTGGAACACCGCATCCACTGCATGTGCCTTGGGGCATCAGAGCACTTGAGGCTGGAAAGCATCTTTTGATGCAGAAGCCACTTTGCGGCGATATGGGTGAAGCCAATCAGTTCGTGGAAACGGCAGAAAAGAGCAATTTGACTGTGATGTGTTTGCCCCACATGAGTAGTCCAATTTACAAAGTACGCCAGCTTCTTGCAGCAGAGGCAATCGGTAGGGTTTCAGGTGCGAGGTTCCGCAGCAGTCATGGAGGGCCGGAGATTTACTACGCGGAGATTCGGGACATTTTCGATGAGAAAGATGACGATCTCTGGTTTTTTGACGCCAAACGAGCGAGCGTCGGCGCGCTATTCGATATGGGAGTTTATGCTGTTGCGAGTCTAGTTGCGATGCTCGGTACGTTTAAGCGTGTGACGGGATTCGTCTCGACCTTCGATAAACCAACCGAGTTGGAAGATGTCGCAACGCTTGTTCTCGAAATGGAATCGGGAGGCATCGTCACGGCTGAGACAAGCTGGTGCGATCCGGCCCGAACTTGGGAAGCGAGTATTCATGGGACGGCAGGCAAATTCACGATTCCGGGCAGAGATGGCACTGCGTTGAGTCAATGGACGCCGACCTCTTATACCCGTGAACATGCGCCTGTGGATGTGAAGGCGATCGACTGCTCGGATGCCAATCCCGGCGGGATGCACGAACATTTCGCGAAATATATCCGCGATGGGGCTCAACCACCTCTCTCAAACGTATACGCAGCACGCCATGTCACAGAAATCCTTCTTGCAGGTATGGAATCGTCTCGAACCGGCAGTGCTGTTGAACTGGCAACAAAATCGAACCGGTGAATTTTAGATCTAAGGTGCATATCTCCTGACTTGCATTAAATAGATTACAAGTCAGGAGATATGTGTTACGTTTAGCCTAAGCTCTTGTGAAATTCATACCAATCATCAAGGTTAATGAGATTCACAGCGTCGAGGATCGAGCCGTCGTCTTCAATTCCCGAAGCACCGAGAATCGAGGTGCGCGTTTCATCGTCATAATTGTATCCAGTGATAGCGGCATTTAGCGTATCGACGGCACCCTGATCGAGGCTGCCGCCCTTCTTGTCCAGAATCCATTTCTCAAACTCTGGATAGCTTGGCGTATTTTCCGAGAGGTATGCTAACGTTTCCTCCCGCTCGAGCCCTAGCCCATCGAGGACCATCTGATCAAATCCCATACCGCATGCCGGATAGTCATCATGCAAAACACCTTTCGCGTCCATGAGTACTTTGGACCAGAATCGGGGTAGATGGAGCACACCAAGAGGCCCGGCGACGCCTGGGCTGATTGTCGGAATTAGTTTTGCCATCTGTTTCCTCCTTGATTTCTGTCTGATAACAGGAATGTAATTCTCCGAATTCATTAAATTCAGGACATACGCGCTTCGAAGAAAAACATGCCGTATTGTGTATTTCGTACAGCGTGTGTCAGCTTTCTACGCAAAACGCAATATCACTGACGAAAGTATATCAACTGTGTAAATCTTAAAATTATGCCATTATATCATACTCTCCCAAAACTGAAAAGAAAAAAGTAATGGTCAAACGTAAAGTACGAAGATCTGAAGACACATCGAGGAATGATTTTATGACATACTTTTAGAAATTCCCCACGCGCAAAAAGTGAGTTGAATTTCGGTTCGATAGGTTGTAAACTCTGGGATAAATCTCAGATTTTCTAACATACTTTCAATTGGCTTGACAATTCCCAACACGCTATGTATCCTATTCACGTTACAGATTAAAAAGGGTATCGAATGACAGAAAGCCAAATAGAACATACCGTTGAACCTGTCGATAGCTCTCGGGCAATACGTGTCGATGTACCGAAGAATTTGGATAATATTCGAGTTATCTTGGTAGAATCACAGGAGCCGGGTAATATTGGATCAGCGGCACGCGCAATGAAGGGAATGGGGCTATCTCGACTTTATCTGGTCAACCCTCGCCTCCCTTGGGACGCCAAACCAGTATGGTACATGGCACACGGCGCACAAGATATTGTTAAGAGTTGCCAAGTGGTGGATACGCTAGAGGAAGCACTCGAAGGGGTTCAATTTCTGGTCGGCACTACGCACCGAAAACGGGGGCCAAGGCTATCGCCGCCGGTTTCTGCTCGCGAAGCTGCCAAGGAAATCGCCGCTGTTTCGCAGGAAGGTCAGGTTGCGTTGCTTTTTGGTCGCGAGGATTTCGGCTTATCGACACATCAAATTAGCCGGTGTCAGTTGACTGCGAGCATCCCAATGGCGACCAAAAATCCCTCGTTGAACCTCGCACAAGCGGTGCAAGTCTTCACCTACGAAGTTTTTCTCGCCAGCATAGGGGACATTCCGCCAGTTGAACTCCAGTACGCAGAGATTAACGATATTGAGGCATTTGTGAACAGGACAATCAACCTGCTGAAGAGAATCGGGGTTGCACCGTACAATGAGAAATGGGACACGTTTATGATGTCCCTACGGCGTGTTTTTTCGCGCACACGGCTGGAGCATCGGGATATCGCAACCCTGGACATGATCTTTTCAACGGCGAATCGATATATTGGTCGGTTGCAGAGGAAACTCAAAGGGATAGAAAATGGAGAGTGAATATTAAGCAATCTTCAAAAGCAATTGTGATACTGAAAATTAGGAGGTGAAACAATGAACCAAACATTGACGTTGGCAGTTCCGGATCGCGTTTACAAAGTTTTATGGCAAGAAGCACAAACACAAAAGAAAACAGTCGAGCAAGTCGCTTTGGATTGGATGGCACAGCGCATTACACCAAGCAAGGGCAGCGTAGAAGCGATCATGCCATTCTTCGGCTCATGGGAAATGACATCGGAAGAACGCGCACGAATTGAACGAGAAATTGATGAAGATCGACACCGTGAGGAGGAAATCGAATGACTCGACTATTCGACACGAATCATGCGATTGCATATCTTAATGCCGATCCACGTTTCGTTCCTCACCTATCAATGGTTCAAAACGATGATGACTTTTCCATTGCAACGCCTGTATTAGGCGAACTTTATTACGGGGCTTATGCCAGTCAGCGTATCGCCGAAAATCTTGAAAAGTTAGCGGCATTTTCGGAACAACTTAATTGTGTTTGAGTTTGATGCTGAAGCTGCAGAGGAGTTCGGAAAAATCCGTGCCGAAGGACGTGCACAGGGTAAGCCGATTCCAACCGCGGATGCACAAATCGCAGCAATCGCCCGCGTGCATGGTTTAACCGTTTTGACCAACGATCGGCACTTTGACGATATCGATAGCTTAAACATGGAAAATTGGCTGACCTAATCCGCTAAACTCGCCAAAGAATCATTGAAATAAGGAGACAGTAAAATGTATAAAAGACTAATGCTCATGTTTTTCACTTTAACGTTGTATATTTGTAGTGCCAATGCCGCTGATATTTCCGATGGCCTGGTTGGGTACTGGCCGCTCGACGGTGATGGAACAGACCAAATTGGAAACAACGACGCAAAGGCGGAGAAAGGCGCAAAGTTTGTAAACGACGGGTGGCTTAATGGCGCCGTTGAACTGGATGGCGGCGGGGGCCATGTGAAAGTTGCAGATAAATTTGAGCTGACGACCGACACAGTGACGGTTGTGGCTTGGATTAATGGATGGAAAACGATTGACTGGTCCGGAATTGTCGTGGGGCGAAGTGGTACGCCATTCTGGATGGGAGTCTCTGCAACTAACACCTTGACA
>JADFGN010000591.1 GCA_022567695.1 Candidatus Poribacteria bacterium
ATCGCCTTGGGTGAAGGATCGATTGGGTCATCAGATTTTGGTTGAAGGGAGATCTTCAACACGCGATCCCAGCCGACTTGCTCTATTGCTGTAATTGTTGCACGCCCGATATGTGTCAACATAAAATCGGCAAAGTGAGATCGCTTCTGTCCTTTAAGGCGACTCTTGATCAGGTGTGTTCGTGCGTTGACAGAATGGGCTGAAATCAGCAGATACTCGTTGTGTCGTCCATGAGCAACTCTAATGGTAATCGTATGCGGATTCAGTTGTTCAACATGGCGAATCGTCCCATTGAGAATTGTATCACGGAGTTCATGAACCACAAGATGCAATGCTAAACTATCGAAAGACATGGGAAAAGCCTCGTATTCGTAATGAAATTTGCGCGTTAAAGTATACCTGTTTGACGACAGCCAAATCAATATGCATTCGTTTTCACGCATCCAATTTTTCACTTGACGGTCGAATGGATCTTTGTGACAATAGAGAATCATCCTGGAAAAATGTAAAGATGTACCAGAATCGACACCTGACAATTCCAACTTACAATTGAATACCAGAGGACAGCGATGTTAGCTTTCAAGGAAATTTATCACGGATACGAGCAAGCCTTTCGCCAACAGCTACTTGATCAACTTTACAGACTCTCTCCCAATGAGTTTGAACACTTTGCACGAAAGCTGCTAAACGTCTATGGTTTCAACGAAGTGAAAGTCACCCAGGCGACTAAAGATGGAGGTATTGATGGCCAGGGTAATCTACAGTTAGGACTGGCTACGATGAGAGCTGCTTTTCAATGCAAGAGGTGGAAGGGCAATGTTGGTAGAACCGAAGTAGACAAGTTTCGAGGTGCTATACAAGGCGAATTTGAGCAAGGCATATTCTTTACAACTGGAGACTATACCAAAGAAGCTAAGAATGCTTCGATAAAAAAAGGTGCCGTACCGATTATTCTGCTCAATGGAAGTAGCATCGTTGACTTGATGATAGAGAAAGAACTAGGCGTTGAAAAGGTTCCTCTATACATTTATCGAGATTGTCTCACTGATTTTATGGTCGAGGAAGCTGAGAAATCTGTTCAGATTCCCTCCGAGACAGAAAATGTAATAATTACGAAATCTGAAAAGACAAGCTATACAGGACAGTCTATTACTGCTTTTACATTGGCAGGAAGCAGATACGAAGTTAAGCAGTGGAAAGAAGTATTAGTCAAAGTATGCGAGATAATGGTAGCTAATCACAGTGACCGATTTGAAAAAGTCTTAAATATAAAAGGGAGAAAGAGACCTTACTTTTCAAGAAATTCCAGCGATTTGAGAGCTTCTGCCCCAATAAGAGGGACAAATATTTACGTTGAAAAAAACATGAGTTCTAACGGTATAGTGAGTCTTGCACACAAAGTAATTTCATCTTTTGGATATGAAAATAATAATCTCTCAATTGAAACGAAGGAAAATGTAGAGCATAATTTATGAAAAATTGGAACGTTCAGAGATTGGTTGACAAGCTACGTAATCCCCGAATAGATCCGGGTTTTATTTAACATAAATGGAACGTGCTTGATTTAACTGCCTTTCAAAATTAAAGGAGATTTAAATGCCTAAAAAAATCTGTGCCTTCGGGATGGACGGTTTTATCATTCCGATGATGAAGAAATTTGCGGCGGAAGGTTGTCTACCGAATTTTGAGCGGTTGCTCAAAGAAGGCGTTGTAAACCAAACCCTCCCATCCTTCCCCGTGTGGACGCCAACCAACTGGGCGACCCTGTCTACTGGCGCGCATACTGGGACGCACGGCGTGACTCGATGGCATGTGGAGGTCGCGCCGGGGAAGCGCATTGACAGTTTTGACGGTCGCGCGAATAACGCCGAGCGGATTTGGAATGCGCTGGAACGTGCCGGGCTTAAAAGCGTTACTGTCCATTATCCAGCAGCCGCCCCATCAGGCGTCAAATCAGGCTTTGTCGTGGATGGTTTCGGCCACCCTGGATATGCCAACACGGATTATGAAGTTGCCCCCTGTGGTGCCTATACGACGAGCGAGGATTTTGAGACTGTTGGGATGGACCACGACGGGACTGCTGTTCGCCAATCGCGGCGAAGTGTCATGCCGATTCCTTCACTCCATCCTGCCAAAAGTTGGGCCAATCTGCCTCCGAGCCAATCCCCACCTCTCGAATCTGAAATTGAGATTCACGAACGCGTCGGGGATGGTGTCGCTGTTTTTCACCTGCTCGCCCTTGATAGCCGTGGAGCAGGATATGACCGCGTGATGATTTGTCGAAGGAAAGATGGAAACGCTCGGATTACGGATGCCGAAGTGGGTCACTGGAGCGACTGGGCGATTGAAACCTTCAGCGATCAACAAGCGTCTGTCCGGTTCAAGCTCATCGAACTTTCGCCCGATGGCAAAGATCTGAAACTCTACCGCTCACAGGTGACTTACGTAGATGGATTCACTTACCCGGATGACTTAGCCGCTGACTTGATTTCACGCTTTGGCCCGTACCAGGAACACGCTTCCATGACACCATACACGTCGGGCATGGCAGACTTCGACACCGCCCTCGAAGAGTGTGAATATCAGGGTATGTGGTTTGCTGAAGTCGCCAATTATATGCTCCATGAGCGAGGCTGCTCCTTTTTTATCTGCCATTGGCATCTCTACGACTATCTCAACCATATTCATCTCAGCGATGTGGATGCTGCCTGTCCTGGCTATGGCTCGTCGAGTGCGGAAGTGCTCTCCGATCAAGCGATGGACTATTTTCGTCGAGCGTATCAAGTTGGCGACCGCATTTTGGGGAAAATTTGGGAGATGGCTGATGCGGATACTTACGTCGGTGTCCTCGGCGATCACGGTGCGTATCCCGACATTCGCGTTGCCAATATCCGTAAGTTCCTCTGCGCTCAAGGATTTACCATCGTCAAGGATGGCACCGAAGGCGTGGAGCGAGACGACATCCGCGACACAGACATCGATTGGGAGAAAACCCGCGCTTACCTCAAGGACGATAAAGGCTTCGACATCTTTATCAACGCGGAGGCAGGACCGGAGTTTGATGAGATTGAGCGAGAACTCGTTCTGGCGTTGCGCACTTGGGTTGATGAAGAGGTGGGTCGTACTCCAATCGCCATCGCATTGCCGAAACGAGACGCCTACCTCTTCGGTCAGTGGGGAGATCAGTGCGGCGATGTCATCTTTGCCTGGGACCACGGTTACGTCAGTGGCTACTACGGTCAGTGGAAAGAGATTGTCGGCGGTGGGGCGGTTGGAGCACCTAAAGTCTATGGGGCGCACCACGGCGGTTTTATTCCCACGCAAAACGATATATCCTCAAGCTTTGGATCGTTTCTCCTTGCTGGTTCAAATCTCAAGAAGGGCTATGAACGTCCTGCAGAGTTGCTCGGTTACATCCACGCTGCTGATGTTGTGCCGACCTTCTGCCATATTCTCGGTGTATCCCCACCGGCTCAGAGTCAAGGAACGGTCGCCTACGATCTGTTTGAGGGACATGAGATGGTTCATCAGCGGGAGCCTGTGGGAGAGTCTTCCTAGACTCGATGTCCTTCATCGCGAGACAGTCCTCGCTCCCACGAGTAATCTGACAAAGTTAAATTCACCCATCCTTTCAAGAGGATTGAAAATCCAGTTTCGCTAAATAACGGAGGAACACGCTGTGTCACTGACACAAGAAGATACATGGCTTTTCAGACACAATGGATTTATACGAGCACCGGAATGCCTACCGGAAGCATTGGTCAATCGGCTCGGTGCGGTAACGGACAAGCATGTCCGCGAGGAGATCGAGCCAATTGTCTGGGAAACGTCAGACGAGTGTGAAAGTCGCTTCGATTGAGAAGTGGTATGACCTGTAGATTCTGCCTTTCACCGTCATTATTCCTTTTCGTACCATCTTCCTGAACGGCACAGTTTATACCCGTACCCTTTTTTAATTCTGTATCGTAGATACGTCCTAACTCTACACGAAGTGCCTTTGTCTCACGCTGCGTGAAAAAGTCCTCGAACCAGATGTAACCGTCCTCTCGAAATTGGTGAGTCTGGTCTTTAGTTAATTGCATTGTTGAAATCTTCTCCTTTTCATTTTAGCGTATCGCTCCATCCTCAGAAATCGCTTTCCAACTCAGATTAAATTCCTCTGCAAACAGGTTGTTAAGAATGTTGGTAAGTCACGGTTTATAGAATGTCACAAGACAACCGCCGATTGCTGCTAACACGATTCCCGCAACAAACCGCCAATCCAACGAACTGAATCCGCCTTCAGGTGGGTGCATCGACATCGCAACAACCGCATTTACAATTGGGGCACCAGCAAAGATGATCGACATCACCGCCGCAGGTCTTCCACCTGCTCCAAACGCCAACAGGACGCAGAACGCGCCAATCGCCC
>JADFGN010000592.1 GCA_022567695.1 Candidatus Poribacteria bacterium
ATACAAGATTCAGGATACAGGTGACCTACATCTGGCATCTTGAATCTTGAGCCGCTCAATGCACAACGATTCAATTGAATTGGTAGTTATAGGAAATGATGAATTGTGCGCCGCTCCTTGTAAATAATGAACAATCATGAGAATCAACATCACTTTCAGTCTGCCAACCATAACGGAAGGTCACATTGTGCTTCCATCGATCAATTGCGCTGGCAAACGGTTGCCGCATCCGTGCGTGGCGTGAGTCATGAGAAAACAGGCCAGCCATGTCAGGATGCGAATTCGTGGAAAGTGTTACCAGAAGGTATACTTGTCGCAGCCGTCGCCGATGGCGCCGGATCGGCGATGTTGAGCGAAATCGGTGCGAACATTGCAGTGCAGATAGCAGTGGAAACCGTATGTACCGCGAAAAATATACTGCAAATGCTCGACGACAAATCCTTGCGATGGCTTCTGATGAGTGCCTTCAAAGCCGCACGTTTTGAAATCGAGATAGAAGCGTCAGTACGTCAGATAGCAGTCCGAGAACTAGCGACAACCTTAATTCTGATCGTTGCTGCACCTCAATGGGTTGCGGTAGCGCAAGTCGGTGATGGTGTAGCTATCGCAGGCGATGCTGAAGGGAACATCATCCCGCTCACCACACCGCAGTTCGGCGAATACATTAATGAAACAATCTTTCTCATTTCGCCCGGCGCATTGGACCAAACGCAAGTACACGTATGGCGCGGCGACACAGCGTATGTAGCAGCTCTATCTGATGGTCTACAAATGCTTGCGCTCAACATGCAAGATAACGTGCCACATGCCCCATTTTTCAAACCTCTGTTTCGATTCATGGAGCACGTCACAGATGAAAACAGCGCCACAGAACAGTTGGTGAAATTTCTTACGTCACCACGTGTTAGGGAGAAAACGAATGACGATCTGACACTTTTGGTCGCGAGGCTTTCTTGAAAATAATAGAACCGAAGCTCGGCGGGGGCCTCGCCCTCTCAAACCACTTTCCCTGTTTCCTTCTTCTTAATGAAAATCAATAATCCCAAGCCACCGGATTTATCCGTAGCGAACAATCATCAATCGTCAGTTTTTTGACATGCAACTCCAACGGCAATCAAACGGACAAATCATTACCCTAGACCGTAGTTTGGAGTTGGGGGCAGGAGGCGAAGCCCGCGTCTATACCGTGCCGCACGACAATACGCTAGTGGCTAAGGTTTACCACCATCCGACAGATGACCACGCTAACAAACTCGCTACCATGCTTGCTAACCCCCCGCTCGATCCGATGGCGGCCACAGGACACGTTTCCATCGCTTGGCCCGTAGACCTTCTGTACACGGCGGATAAGCGTAGGCATATCGCTGGTTTCCTGATGCCGCGTGTCACTGGAATGCATCCCATCGTTGATTTCTACAACCCCGGTACACGTCGCAAACTGTGCCCACTCTTTAACTCCCTTTATTTGTATCGTACCGCACGCAATCTCGCCGCCGCCATTTGTTCCCTCCACGAACACGGCTATGTCATCGGGGATATCAACGAATCGAACATCCTCGTCAGCGAGACGGCTTTGGTAACGTTGGTAGATACCGACTCCTTTCAAGTTCCCCATCCGCACAACGGAGACGTTTACCGATGTCCCGTTGGTAAGCCTGAGTTTACGCCGCCCGAACTTCAAGGTGTGAAATTTTCTGACATTGACCGCACACCCGAACATGATCGCTTTGGGTTAGCGGCGATCATTTTCCAACTTTTGATGGAGGGCATCCACCCGTTTACCGGAAAGTTCACGAGCGAAGGCGATCCGCCGCCTTTGGCAGAACGAATTTTAAGCGGGCACTTTCCCTATCGTCGAAGATGGCGTTCTCCCTATTATCCCATGCCAATTGCCCCACCCTTTGAGATTTTACCGACAAAATTGCGTAAACTGTTTGTTCGCTGTTTTAAGAATGGGCACAAACGCCCGAAAGCACGCCCTGACGCTGAAACCTGGGGCGAAGCGTTGACGAAAGCGGAAAATTCCCTAACCTCCTGTTCAGTAAACGATCAGCACCGATATGGAAAACATTTGAGAACATGCCCGTGGTGCGAAAGAACAGTCAAACTTGTAGGACGCGACCCATTCCCGTCATCAGAAACTGTGAAGCATAATCAACATCTACAACCGATTTCCCCGACTCAATCACCTTTACCGCCAGCAGGAAATACAACAACTGCGTCCTCAAAGTCTTCGACAACACAGGCAAGTAGCAGTGTGACCTCCACGTCGTTAATCCAGCCTGCGCGTTCAACTCCGCGCAACCGTTGGGCACAGGTGGCAATTGTGTTCGCGTTACTGTCGTTCTTTCCAAAGGTTCACTTCTGGGCGGGGCTTGCTTCACTCATACTTGGAAAACTCGGATGGCGTCATGCGCAGGCGGTGGGAGGACGCGGTAAATGGTCAGCGACCGCGGCGTTGTGCATTGGGGCTGCGATGCTGTTTTCGCTGTTTCTACATAATGATCTCTTTCTTTCCACGCCAATTCCCTCACAAACACTTCTGGAAAGTGCGATCGAAAAGACACAAGCATTGATTCAAACCCTGAATGACGAACATCAAATTGATGACCTAAAGGGGAATCAGAGTCAACTGCCATCGACAGTTGCTGAACTTGAAGCGCAATACAAAAGCGGGTTGACTTTATATCGTAGCCAAAGATATAATGAGGCACTCGCTGTTTTTCAGAGGCTTACACAATCCGAATTACCGCATCGCTACGTCATCGGTAATTCACACTATTGGGCCGGAAAATGTTACTTAAAATTAGAAATGCCTCAAAAAGTGCTTGCTGAGTTTCAGCAGGTATCCCCCGAAAATAGTTATAAAAATCAGGAAGCACTTCGCGAAATGCAGCGGATGCGGAAATCTGAATAGCCCGTGGACTATCGAAGTATGGCTCTCAAAGCGTTGGTGACAGAACTCAAGCAACTTGTCAAAGATTTTAATTTTCATGAATAAGTTTCCGCAAGAAATCAGTTATAATGCGGGTTCAGTGATTTGAAATATATAGTTTAATAGATACGACCTTTTCACTTAGCCGATCCCAAAACCTCCCCCCCGGCCCCTCTCCGAAACAGTTCAGGGGCGGACAGTTTACAAAAAGGGACTATAAAACCCCCTCTAACTCCCCCTTCGTAAGGGGGAGAACCCATGCGGCCCCACGCTCTCCCCTCCTTACGAAGGAGGGGCCGGGGGAGGTTAACAGAACTGTCCGCCCCTGAATCCTCGTAGGAGAGGGGCTGGGGGAGAGGTTATAGCCATGATTATTTAACAATCCAGAGCGATCGTCGAGATCGGAATCTCGACCTACGGGGTTTCATACCGAGACCTCCTCAGCCAGCTTCTCCAAGATCTCCGCGACCGCAGACGGCAAACCCGCCGGGACCGACGGCACGGCCCCTCCATCCGCCACCGCCTGCAAGAACGCCCCGACCGAACCAAACGGCGACGGCAGTTCCTTCAGTTGAGCCAGCACCTCCGCTGCATCCGGCGGAAGTGCGGCATTCCCAGTGCGAGTGGCGAAGGCGGCCTGCGCCAGCGCAAGCACCGCTTGAACGAATTGTGCAGACACTTCCCCTGCCTGTGCTTCCGTCCCCTCTCCCCGCGCCAACCGCTCTACTTCTGCTAGTTTCGCGTCACGTTTTGCCTCCCACGCCTCGGCGGCTTCTTCGTCTCCTTTGAGCCAGTCTTTCAGTATGTTAGTGACCGTTGTGATGGAAACACCTATACAATGATGAAACTCACTGAAAATAAAAGAAATAGGAACGAATACCCAATGATCGAATCTCACAAAACACTGAATGCTCGCTCAGAGTACCACCCAATGCACTCGCAAAGCAACTCCTTTCATGTTCCAGACGCAACCAATCGACACACCAATTTTTCAAATCGTGAAAATTTTCTGTTACATTCCTTACTGTTTTCGCGATGAAGTGTTGAGAAGATTCTTTCCTGGAAGAATGGACGATCTTTTAGAAACCAGAAAATAGTACGAAACGATTTAGACGTTATTTTCTCGAATCACGAGTGTTGTCATGCCCTCCTGCCCACAACCTCTTTCGTCATCAAACATTGACGTTTTTCACTGTCCAGCCTGTGATGCTGAAATCGGCCGTGATGATCTCCCACATTCCACCCACATGGATCATTCCGCACAGCGTCCTCGGCGTCGCAAATCTCAATCGAAGAGCCGGTCCCGGGAAACAGCAGTCGAACCGGTCCCGACTTCAAAGCAACCGGCCGGATTAGAAGTCGAACCAATTCCCATGCGGCCTGTCAACAGACCGCCGATGGCCGTGTTGACCGCACTGGACGACGGAAGCGATGAGTCAGGCGAAAAATGGCGTATTCGCTCTTCCCGAT
>JADFGN010000593.1 GCA_022567695.1 Candidatus Poribacteria bacterium
AATGCCAATGTTTTCCCATCCGGTGAAATCGCCACATTATAGTGCGTCTCTAGTGGATCGCCGGCAACTCGAATGGGCGTACCACTATCAATGTGGATTTTGTAAATTTCGCTTCCCAATCCATTGTAGGCAGAGGTAAAATAAATCCATGTTCCATCAGGTGACCAACAGGACAGCGAAGATGAATCGCTGTGATGCGTCAAGCGCCGCGGCGTGCTTCCTGACTCAAGCGATATCACGTAAATATTACCGTTGTGCGTTCGCTGAGAGGCAAATGCTAACTGTGTCCCATCGGGGGAAAAGATAGGATGTGAATCGTAGCTGGGGTGAGATGTGATACGCCTTGCCTTCCCGCCTGTAGTTTCAACAATCCATATATCTCCGGCATAGCAGAATGCGATTTCACTTCCGTCCGGCGAAAGGGCAGGTTGGCGAAGATAGGGAACATGAGGCGTTTCAGAAATGTTTTGCTGGGTATAAAGTTCTGATAACATCGTCAAGAATAGGTGATTTAGGTTGTTCATTCACACTCCTTTCATAAGCGTCGAAGACTATAGAATATACTCAATGAGGGCGTAAATTGCGCTTTCGACAGATTCGGAGATGCAAGATTCAGGACTCAAATTTGCATCTTGTATCCTTGCATTTGTTTTCTATCGTTTGTTGGTCAGGTAGCAACTCAGCTTATAAGGAATTCAAATCGATTAGGCAATTGTCTTGCGGGAATGGATGCCCTTTGTGTTGCGTGAACCCTTCAGCATAAGCAACGCTAATTTCCTCACCGCGGAGTCGGCTCCATTGAAGCATGTTTTCGATATACCGGTCCATGCTGTGTTGCGCTTGCAACCAAGAGCGTTGACTCTCATGCGCGGAAAGCATCTGTGTCTTGATTTCAATAACACTGCTAATGTCGATATAAAACTGAGGGGTAATCCGTTCACCGAACCGATTCATCCCTTCGATCGCGTCTGCATAGTAGAGATGAGGGGTTTTGGTCGTTGGCTTAGCAGGATTGGGCTGGTTGGTGATGTAATTCGGGACACTGGCGTTAAAGCACGCATCCCAAAGCAGATCTGCGGTGATTTCGTGGTCCTTCATGTAGTCTTGAGGCGAGTGTGTGAACACAATATCTGGCTGAATTTGGCGGATGAGTTCCACAGTCTTAAATCGCGTCGGGTTGTCAAATACAAAATGGAGATCGGATTCGCCCAGGCAATAGTAGGGTGCGTTGAGGATTTTCGCGGATTCAGTCGCCTCTTGGTAACGGAGATTTGCAATTTCTTGGTTGCGCAATTCCTGAGATCCCATATCTCCTGTCCCGACTGTTGCGATGAAGATTTGATGTCCTTTCTGATGAAGTAAAGCCAGAGTTCCTGCCATCAAGAATTCGACATCATCGGGATGAGCAGCAACAGCAAGGATTCTTTGATGCGGATGATTTCTTTTACCCGTTTTTGACACCATATCTCTCACATATAATTTGTATTATATCTGTTGTGGATTTCCCAGGGACATTTAAGCCGAGGACAATCTTCCCATCGTTGGCTTCAACCACTTTTCGTTCAGGGAGTTGGTCAATCGTATAATCGCCCCCTTTAACGTGGATATTCGGCTTGAGTTGAGATAATAAGGCAATGGGATTCAATTCTGAAAAAATGGTGACATAATCAACACACGCTAAACCTGCCAACATTTCGGCGCGTTCAGCTGCAGAGACTAAGGGACGGTTTTCTCCTTTAAGTGCCCGGACGGAGGCATCGCTATTGACACCAACAACGAGCAGATCGCCAAGCGTGCGTGCTGCCTGTAGATAGCGCAAGTGACCCACGTGGAGCACATCAAAGCAACCATTGGTCGTAACAACAACCTTGCCTTCAGCCTTTGAAACTTGAAGAATTTCAGCAAGCTGATTACGTGGATAGATTTTCCTTTCTGACATTTTGAGACCTTTTTCCTAAGATTCGCGTCTAAGAAACGTGCTGATAAACCACTCCACTGACAATTACGGAATCAATGCCTCAAGCTCGCCTTGCGTCAGACTTGTTGCCTGTATGATTGTTTCCATTGGAATCCCCTGTTGAATGAGTTTTTTCGCAATTTCGATTTTCTCGACTTGCCTTCCGTCTTCGATGCCTTCTACTTGACCTTCAGCTCTGCCGACAACTCGACCCGCTGCTCTACCTTCTTCCTGACCTTCTTGATAGCCTGCTTCTCTGGCTTCTCTCTTTTCTCTCTCTGCGGTCCGCATCACCGCATAATCATCTCGCATCTTCTTTAAGCTCCCCTCGTAATAATACCATTCCGCTTCTGTCAACGCGCCCATTTCTGCGATATGAAACGCTTCTTGGAACGGCGCATCGGACAATTCTTCAGGGATATCATCAAAGTCGGTCAAATGTTTCAGGAAGTAGATCCATTGGCAGTTCTGCCTGAACGGTTATTTTTTGCTAAGCATTCCACGCAACGTCTTGATTAAACCAACCAACGCCTTGATTAAACCAACCACCGTCTTGCTTAAAGTTCCCTCAGCAAGCCATTTCCCTGAGACGCTCCAAACAATACTTGAAAATGTAGGATAAATGTGTATAACGCCGCCTAACTTACGCAGTGGCAGACCTTCTTTCATCGCTAAGACAAACTCGTGAATGACTTCGCCTGCGTTTGCCCCGACGAGGTGAACTCCTAAAATCTTGCCTGTCCATTTTGTCGCAATGACTTTGATAAACCCTTTCGTTTCACCTTCCGCAACGGCACGGTCCACATCGTGGAGATCGACCGTAAAGACATCGACATCACCGTATTTACTCCGTGCTTCCTCTTCGGTCAACCCGCACCTTGCGACCTCCGGATGGCAGAATGTCGTCCAGGGAACAACGGAATAATCGATTGAACTAGAACCCGGAAAGAAGATATTCCGAACAATCTTTTGGGCTTGAAATGCAGCAACGTGTGTGAAAAGGTAGTGCCCAATCACATCGCCAGCGGCGTAGATATTTTTTATACTGGTCTGCAACTTACTATTGACTTCAATCCCACGCTCTCCAACTTTGACACCGATTTCCTCAAGTGCTAACCCTTCGATATTCGGCTTGCGCCCCGCCGAAACCAAGATCTGATCAACCGATACCTCTCGCTTCTCATCTCCAACTTTGAGCTTCACACGATGCCCGCTTTGTCCGGTTTGATTCATGACTTCGATGAGATTGGTATTGAGCAAGATTTCGAGTCCATCTTCTCGAAGGTAGCTCAACATGCGCTCGGAGACATCGGAGTCCTCCTTCGTCAGGATGCGACCACTTCGTTGGGCAATCGTGACTTGTGATCCAAGTCGGTGAAATGCCTGTCCCAATTCAATTCCAATTGGACCTGCACCGACCACCAAGAGCTTTGAGGGGAGTTCATCCAACTCCCAGACATTCTCGCTGTTCAGATGTTCGATAGATTCGATTCCGGGTATCGGTGGAGTAGCCGGGCGTGAACCTGTACTAATCACGAATTTTTTGCTTTTGAGTGTTGTTGTTTCACCCTTTTCTACATCTTCGACGACAAACGTCCTTCGGGTATCAAAATGTCCGTTACCGAAGATGAGGTCTACACCCATTTCACGAAACCGCTCAGGGTTATCGTGTTCCTGCTCGATTGTCTCCTGTGCTCCCCGGACATGCTGCATGACGCGCTGAAAATCCACCTGAAAACCTTCCACCATGATGCCGTACTTTTTTGCCTCTCTCATGTAGTTGGCGATTTTCGCGGATTTGAGGAGAGCCTTCGATGGCACGCAACCGGTCCATAGGCAATCCCCACCCAGCCGATGTTTTTCAACAAGGGCTGTCTTCTTGCCTAGCTTTGCTCCGGCAACAGCCAAGACCAGCCCTGCGCTTCCACCACCGATGATTGTGAGATCATATTCGTTCATTCCGGCTACCTGCCTGCGTTTCATTTCAACTTTGAGCCATTGCATAGTATACCTTTGGAGATACGCTGGTGCAATGGTTTGTATAACCGACGTCGTTCAAAGGTTGTGAGATCATTTACCAGTCCTGTACCGAACCATCCTCCCGTCGCCAATGGGGCGGCTCACTTGCTCCGTGAGAATGCGCAGCAGCGACTTTCTCATCCAAATCGATTCCCAATCCCGGCAGATCGGAAGGGAAGAGGTATCCATCCGCTATCCGCATTTCATGTTGGATGACCGCGTCATTGTCAATCGGCGCAAACTCCTGAACGGCACAGTTGGGCACCGAGAGATTCAGGTGCAACATTGCTGCGGTGCTAACGGGGCTACCTGTGTAGTGCAGAGCGAGTTCTTGATAATGGACTTCTCCCATTATGGCGATCTTTTTCCCTTCCGTGATGCCACCGCTGTGGCAGATGTCCACCCGCAGGTAGTCGATGAG
>JADFGN010000594.1 GCA_022567695.1 Candidatus Poribacteria bacterium
AATCAAGTTACTAATGACCTTAGAAATATAAAAATTACTCGGATCAATCCCGGTTAGTCTCAGCCCATGCAACGCACCATTCGCACGTTCAAGATCGAAAGATCGGTTCAGCGTAATAATGCCCGCGAACGAAAAGGCTGCCCATAACACACTGGCAGCGAGTTTTCCGCGCTCTTCTGCATTTTGAGGGAAAATGGGCCCAAACGCAAAACTGAAGATTAGCACCACCAATACACTGAACACAAAAATTAAGACCAGCGTATCCTTTGTGCGAAATTGTAGTGCCAGATCTTTGCGAATCAGCCAACTAATTTGACGAATCCCATTCATTTTTAACCTTTCCTATATGTAGCTGAATTTGCAAAAATTCGGTTCTGAATTCTTGCGAATTCAGCTACATTGCATTGTCATACGCCGAAACGCACCTACTATTTGAGAATAAGCATCTTTCGCGTTGCAGTAAAGGGAGAAACTTTTGTGCTTCCTTGCGTGGTCAAGGTGTAAAAATAAACGCCACTTGCAACGCCCTCACCGAAATCATTGCGACCATCCCAATAGATTGCCTTCTCTCTTGACTCATACACAGCGGCAGGCTGATGCCCAACTTCGATATTTCGGATAACCTGCCCTTTGATACCATAGATAGTCAAGGAAACGAAGGCATCTTCCGCCAGCCGAAACGGAATCCACGTTTCGGGATTGAACGGATTTGGATAGTTCGCCAATAACTTCGTCTCCATTGGGATTTCATATGCAATGAGATCGGGTAAGAGAACCTGACTGCCGTTGACTTCATCCGCTGAGACAATGTGATGTAACGGTTGAACCCCAATGAGTGGAGAAGGCGTCTGGACAGTTATCTTCAATACATCACCGACTCGTATTGCACGGCTTGAGATGGTATTCATAAAGGTCAAACTGTATTTGCCTTCGGGTATATCACTGCCGGATAGGGTGTTAAGCGTTGCACCGGTGGATAGATTCCTGACGGTGACGCGGAATCCATCTTTCGCCACACCGATCACCTCATCAATCACAGCACCGTGAACTGCCAAAACAGGCGTCTGTCCATCAACTTGGTGACCGACCAACGCCATTGGCGGAGCAGCGGATGAACTACCGGAGACGTTATCCCACGCCTCGCCAGTGATTTCTGCAACACCAGCGTTACGAGCAATGAGAATGAAAGACTGCCCGCCTGTGATGTCGATGTCGCCATCGTCACCCGCTCGAGTAACGACCTTAAACTCGCCTTCATCGGAAACGATAATTGCGCTGGCGTTATCCTTAATTCCTTCGATGGTCAGGAGATCGCTGACGCTCTTGATTCTTTCATCCATGAGTGGCACGCCAATGAAGTTGGTTCCCGGATTGAGGTTAATTTGACTTACCCCGTCCTTCCCCCAAGCGTTACCTTTGAGGTTCAGCGGCACAGCATTCCTCATTACGGTGAGAATGCCCAGATCGTCGGTAATCGTTACATCCGAGCGTGTGCCCCGATTCTGGTCTCCCAAGTAGCTGCGCCATGTCGCGGGCGTTTCGCCATCCGGTGGGTCATAAGTGATTACGGCATCTACGTTGTCCCGACCAATCACATCGTAGAGATCGCCGATGGTCTTGATTTCCATCGTTTCGCCATTGACAACCGTGATGGCCAACGGCAGATGGATCATCCCGATGCCCTTTGGAACAAACAAATCGAATGCCGCACCGGCACCGATCTGAAATGACGCCGTTGCGGGGGAAGCGTCCTCGTTTCCCGCCTCATCCTTGGCTTTCACCGAGAACAGGTAAGACCCATCACCAAGATTGGTGTACGAGGTCATCGTTTCTGCAGAGGAGGTAGAAAACGCAAGTGTTTCCCCCTCGCGCTCCAATTTATAGGCGTATTGCAGTGTCTCGGAGGCGGAATGATTGTCACTTCCTGTGAATACAAAAGTCACCTCTTGAGCTTTCACGTCCCCACTGGGGCCTGAAATAATCATCGTATCGGGCGCTGCAATGTCCACGTAAGTCCCTGTAAAGGTAAGGTTTTGCTTTGCTTCAAGAGTCTTTGTCTCCGAATTGGGTTTCTGATAGGTCGGTACGTCGTCATAGACAATCGTGTAGCTACCGGCAGGTACCTCGCTCTGATTCCAAGATTTGCCGGTTCCACGATAAGAGTTACCAGCCCCTGTGATGGTGAAACTCGCATTGGCTAAATTCGTGATTACCGTAATATCACCGGCGATAGAGGGCAACGATTCTTCATCAATCGTCCACCCCATGTCCTTGAACATGCCAATTGCAATAGGGCCAAAATCATGGGCCGATTCTTGCGTGTCCTGGTCGGGTGACATCAGCGTGTTTATGTTCCCCGGCAGATAGGTTTCCTCATCAAGGTGCGAGTAGCTACTCCCTTCCACAAAAGTCGCGGGCGCATAAAGTTTGGGTTTGTTCCCGTCACCTGCTCCGATAATGCCATTTGCACCATTCCAAAAGAGTTTGCCGCTCTGCAATGCGTTCCCCAAAGCCACTGAGGAATCGGGAAAAACGGTCGTGTTTGTAATCGCAGTAACATTACCGCCATTGACATGGACCACATTAGAATCGTAAATCCCGGGAAGCTCTGGCGATCCTTGTTCACTCAATGTAACATAACCTTTGCCCGTTTCTTCGTCGAAAAACTCGTTCCCGGCAAAACTGAGACCATGGATCAGTTCGTGAAGTACTAATGTAACAAAATCAAACTGATCTGCGGGTGTATTTCCATCCGTGCCAAAGTAAAAATCCATTACCGAGCTGTTGAGTTCAGCAGTAAGGTCCGGTTGGTTTGGACTCAGGTCTTGTCCCGCGAGTTTGTCAGCGAGTGCGTCGGGATACCACGTGTTCGGCACGCTCCCCGTGAAGTTTCTATGTACATTTTCGGCTATCGCCCCACCCAAAATGTCTGACGATCCTAAAGGTTTAAACTCTGCATTAACCCTGATTTCAACAGACGAAGTAATCCGCGACTTCAGGATGTCAACTGTGCTCAATTTCTGCTCCACTGGACAATTGAGGTGGCTTTCAAATTACAAAGGCGATCTGTCGAATATCCCGATCGACTCTCCCAAGATCTGAATGGCATCCGACTCGTTAATCTGACCATCATTGTTCACATCCCCAACCGATCGCTGGTACTCGGTTGGCGTCTGTAATTGCCGATCTATTCTCAAAATCAGAACCGCATCGGCGGAATCGACCTGTCCATCCCGGTTCAGATCACCAATCAGCCCTTCGATGGACAATTGCCCGTCCTGAGTGATAACCGCAATCTGTCCGCCGTCTTCATCACGCAATGACACTTGCGTGAAAATCAACTCCGTTGATTGACCAATTACTGCTTCGCGAGGAATTTCAAAAATCAGAATGAAAATTGCCCCGTTCCCTTCTGTCAACCCGACCGGGCTGGTGAAAGCAATCTGGATTTCTCCGGGCGTGCTGAAATCTGTGCTGAGAGTGAAATTTGCCGTTGCATCCGTTGTGCTAACCTTAACCGGAGAAAGGGAATTAGGGGCATAGGTCAGCCGCAGCTCACCACTAGCAACCCCCGTAAAATCATCAAGGTTGATTGGGATGAGTACCTCCTTCTCGTTCGGAGATCCAAAGAGATTCCCTGGAACACTGATCGCCCTATCTGTTGCGAATGTTGCCGGAAGCGGCAAGATAATTCCGTGGTCAAAATAAACCTCGCGCAACTCGACAACCGATCGGTACCCACGCCGGAGCCAGCCATGCCAGAAATCGGTCACACGTTGCGGCTTGTCCTCAATGAGTATCTGCCAGATCCGCGGAAATTGATTTTCGATTTTGTCGTCATCAACCCCGAGCTGATGGTCAAGGCTAGAAGGGGTATCTGTGACATCCCACAGGATACTTGCCACCGCCCCTTCGACAATCTCTCCATCTGTGTTGTTTCCGCGTCCCCCAGGACCTCCACGCCACCATTTGTTCGTCTCCACATTCGGCAAATCTCGATTCAAACGCTCGCGCAAATTGAAGGCGTTGTCATCCACAACCGCCTCCATGAATTCCGCCCACCCTTCAGTGAGTGCAAATCCCGCGTCTGAAACCGTAAAAATGAAGTGTTGTCCACTGCGATTCGTTTTGGGAAAATCGTTGTTATAAGCTGCATACATGATTGCGTGTCCATACTCGTGCAACATTGCAGGACGTTCCCACTGAAGGTCTGTGGAGATTAGGATAAAATCATCGTCCGGGAAAAATGCGGCGCCATTGAAATTCCTCACAGGCCACTTCACTTGAATCTGGCTTCTCTGCCAGCCGCAACATCTCGCGATGAAGTCATGCTCATCCTGGATGGCGTTGAAGATATGTCCAGCGGCGCGCTGTTGCCCGCGATCCTGGTGGATGA
>JADFGN010000595.1 GCA_022567695.1 Candidatus Poribacteria bacterium
GTTTTCAGGCATTTCCAATCGGCGTCAAAGCCTACGTCAAAATCGACACCAACATGGGCGTGACCGGTTGGGGCGAGATTAACAACATGGAGAACAAAGTCGCCTGTGTCCTCGCCGAATCACTTTCGGAGATGATTATGGGCGAGAACCCGACTCGCATCGAACACCACTGGCAACGACTCTTTCGGGCGCATCGCAATATTCGGGGTGGCGGATTGATGCTACATACTATCTCTGCGATTGACATGGCACTGTGGGATATTGCCGGTAAATTGTGGGGCGTCCCAGTCTACCGATTACTCGGTGGACCTTGCCGTGACAAGATTTGGATGTATCCAAGTCCGAAGGCAATTAAAACTGGCCCCGGTGGCTCTAAACCTTTTGCTGGAACACCTGCGGAAATCGAAGCGTTGGTTCAGCGTGTCCGTGACGCACGTGAGAAAGTCGGACATGACGGTGCTGTGATGTTTGATGCACATAGTTGCTTGCCTCCACCGATCGTAAAACAGTTTGCGAGCCATTTAAATGCGGAAGACCTTCTTTTTCTAGAAGAGGCGTGGGTTCCCGGTAACATCGAGGTCATGCGAAAAATTCGAGAATCGGTGTCGGTTCCGCTCGCAACGGGAGAACGCGATCGCACCATCTGGGAAGTCCGCGAAATCCTTGAAGCACAGGTGATTGACATTCTACAGCCAGACTGTGGACATGGTGGCGGAATCAGCCAAATGAAGAAGGTTGCGGTTTTGGCAGAAGCGCATTACGTCCCGCTCGCCCCTCACTGCACGATGTCCTATTTGGGTCTCACTGCCAGTCTGCATGTGGCGGCGTCGATTCCGTTTTTTCTGATTCATGAAGGCTACCAAAATGTCTTGCCGGAAGGCGTTGCGCGGAAGACATGGGAAATGGATGATGAAGGGTATGTATCTCTCCCGGAAGGACCGGGCTTGGGAGTTGAGATTGATGAGGCTTTGGTGATCGAGATCGGGAAAGAACCGTCTAGACCGTTCACGTGGCCCAATAGCCGATTGAAAGATGGCTCAGTTGCAGATTACTAGCACACATCAGCGAAAGTAGGGGCGAGGCATGCCTCGCCCTTACGGCAATGTGCATTGTCCCATTTTTCCCTTGACGCAGAACAATTATTCAAAAGGAGGCTCGTTTACGCGCTTCACAACACGGCCGTGTTTATATATGATTTTGGTGTTGATATTTCCATCTTCATCGTATTGATACCAGACTCCCTCCTTTCGACCATCGTATGAATTCCCCTGATATTCTGCATAATAGCCTTCTCTAAATTTGTTCCCATTTTTGTGATAGCTCACATAATAGCCTTCATATTTTCCATCCCTGAACTCGGCTTCGCTCTGTTTATTTCCGTTTGCATGGTATAGAATCCACTTGCCATGTTTTCTGCCAGCTTTAAATGTGCCTTCACTCCGCTTATTACCGTTGGCATAGTATGCTGTCCAATATCCTTCTTTCTTACCATCGATAATCTGACCATCTGACAAATGTTCTGACATAATGACGCCTCCAACTGTTTCGTTAAATCCATGTGAAAGATCTCCATCGTTGTATTTTATGGAACATTCCAGTTCAGAAATGTTATTATTTGCGGCAGTGATCTATTCTTTGCTAACTTCAGGCTGATATCAGTATAATCAAAATCTAAGATAGATGTCAAGTTGAGTGTTTCTTCTACTCCGTGTCCAAAACTGAAGGAGATAAAAATGAACACGAAAACAAAATTCAACCTTCAATATCTACGAACAATTATTATCGGTATTATCATCATTATCGTTATAATCATCAGTACAACATCCGCTTTCTCTGGCGATTTCTCCGTCACCAAATGGAAGGAATTGACGGGATATTCCGACCCAATCTCTGATGTACAATTTTCACCACTGGGAAATTATTTCACCCTAATTTCTGGGGATACCGTTGAACTTTATGACAAAAACTGGAATAAGATCTGGGAGGACGCAGATTCATCGAATTTCGCATGGGCTTTAGCATTTTCCCCGGACGAAAAGTATATTGTCTTTAGACGGTATAAAAGCAACATTCTTCGGCTTTCAGACAAACAGATTATCCAAACGCTAGGGTATTCCGATTCGGTTGGTGAAATCACCTTTAGTCCTGATGGCAAGTATCTCGCGTTGGGAAGTGATGACCAGACGGTAAAAATCTGGCAATTCTCTCAAGGACAGCTTGTTGAACACCAAACCCTGACCGGGCATTCGGATGATATTAAGAGTGTCGCCTTTAGTTCGGATGGTAACTATTTGGCTTCAGGAAGCGACGATCAGACAATAAAAATCTGGCAACTTT
Organism: Candidatus Poribacteria bacterium; assembly: GCA_022567695.1. Classification (GTDB taxonomy): domain Bacteria; phylum Poribacteria; class WGA-4E; order WGA-4E; family PCPOR2b; genus JADFGN01. Next base: position 2,338 of record JADFGN010000595.1, read on the forward strand.
CTCAAGGGCAATTTGTTAAAAGTCAAACGTTGACCGGGCATTCGGACTATGTGACGAGCGTTTCCTTCAGTCCAATTGGTAACTACTTGGCGTCAGGAAGTGAAGATCAAACGATAAAAATCTGGCAATTCTCCGGGAAGGATTTTGCGGTTCAAACGCTGACAGGGCATTCGGATTATGTGACAAGCGTCGCCTTTAGTCCCGATGGCAGCTATCTGGCGTCGGGAAGTGAGGATAACACCGTGAAAATCTGGCACCTCTCTACGGGCAAGTTTGATTCTCAAACGTTGACAGGCCATTCCGATGATGTAACCAGTGTCTCTTTCAGCGCAGATGGGAGCTATTTGGCGTCGGGAGGTGAAGATGGCGTCGTCATCATCTGGCAGTTGAAGAAGGAGGTAGAGGTTTCGCCCACAGTGGATACGACACCGCCTGTTGTGGAAATTGTTTCCCCGCTCGTTGCGGAGACCGTGCTCGCCAACGTGGTGGGTTTTGTTGAAGATGATATTTTGGTAGAAAGCGTCACCGTCGATGGCAAACCTGTCACGCTCGGTCATGCAAGGGACTTACGGCTCAGAGCAACGAAGGGGCATAAGATTCAGTTTAGCACAACAGTTTCATTGGCCGAAGGCGCGAAATCTGTCCGTATCGTTGCTGTAGATTCCAGTGGAAATGAAACGGTGAAAACCGTGACGATCACCGTTCAACCGCCATCAACCGACAGAACAGGAGTTGCTGCCGGAGAAATAATACCTGAAATTGACACAACGTCACATCCGGTCGGTGAGCGATGGGCATTGCTGATTGGTGTAGATAGCTATGATGAAAACAGACAAGGCGATTTTTACCTGCCTAATCTTCAGGCATGTGTGAAGGACGTAAAAGCTCTCGACGCTGTCTTGCGCGATGCTGAGCGCGGTGGCTTCACGCAGATTACCATGTTGGTTACTAATGATACGCCTGATGAGAGCGATGATCCCACCGATCTGAACATCTTGAGAGGTCTTAAGGAACTGGTCGATCGGACGGAACCCAATGACCTCGTACTTATCTACTTTTCCGGTCACGGCTGGCAGGTTGAGGATGAGGCGTACCTCCTACCGCAGAATGTCAACGTCGCATTTCCCAGTCGAACCGCCATCCGAAGTGCCGATCTGAACCAGATGATTAACCAGATGAAAGCCGAGAAAGTGGTAACCATTCTGGACGCCTGTCATTCCGGCGGCATTGAGATTCACGCAACAGGAGGGAAGGCAGGTGGTACGCAGGTAACGCTCAACAGGCAATATCAGGAAGCGTTCAAGACTTCGTCCGGCAAGGTTGTTCTCCACTCATGCGATGCGAACGAGAAATCGTGGGAACTGGTCGATGGCAGTCAAGGCGTGTTCAGTAAATACCTCGTCGATGGGTTGCTCGGTGCCGCCGATGCCCAAGGGAACGACGATGGGGTGATCACCTTCCAAGAGGCATACCAGTACGTCTACGAAAAAGTGATCGATCATATGAAGCAGGACGGACGCGGTCAGCAGAGACCTGTGCGGAGTGGGAAGTGGATTGGTGACATCCCGCTGACGATTAACCCAAGCCGCAAAGCGGCGCATCAGATAGAAAAGCAGGTTGATCAGGTTTACGTGCTTATCGCGGATGCGGTTGTTGCGGAACGAGCAATTGCGTTGCTCAAGAAGCATGGAAATCAAGAGATCCGCACGCAGAATGAGGAACGGTTGCTCAACTACCTCGATAATCTTCTCGGTGGAAAAATCTCGTTGGATACTTATCTTGGGGCGGATGAACGATTTGGGCGGTGATTTGTGTATTTCAAGTGCCCGCTTGTTGCCTATCCTCTAGTAGGGGCGAGGCATGCCTCGCCCCCATACGTATTAAGTTAATGGCTTAGCATGCCTCGCCCCTACTCAGCTCTGAAATGAACCATCCCCATTTTAGTTCCTTGCATTTGAAATTCCTTGCCTTCGCATTTCAGAAAGTCGTGCGGAACACCCCGCCGCCATTCGTTCCCGCATACAGGGTGTGCCCGGAAACCGCCAATGCT
>JADFGN010000072.1 GCA_022567695.1 Candidatus Poribacteria bacterium
GCAAGATCAACTCAACGTTGTAATCACACATACCTGTGGTTATTTCACTCGAATGGGTTATGGATTATAGAAACCTGTGTTCTTGCTGTATGGAGATGCGCCCGGAGTGCCACGGCGGAAGTGACCAGATGGACGAACATCTCCATCACGCTCCATACTGAGCAGTTCAATAAACCAGGCTTCGTGTTCAATTTCCTCTTGCAGGATGCGCGATGCCATGTCATAAGTCCGCGGATCTTTGCCGAAGGTAAGGTCACAAACCTCATTCCAAGTACGGACGGCACAGCGTTCCGCATCAAGCAAAACGCTCAAGATACTCTCTGCGGTCGGTGGGTCCGGCAGGTATGCATCGGGACACCCCGCGCGATCGGCGAAATCCCGAATGTCTCTGGGAAGGCTACCACCGAGTTCGTAGATTCGAGGGGTAATCAGCTCAAAGTGAGATCTGTCTTCCAACCGCGCATCCTCGCAGATCTCTTTATAGTCCTCATTACCTGCAAGGTACATACGCAGAATCGTGTAATAATAGTAAGTCGTAAACTCGGCGCCAGCGGCGTCAATCAATAGTTCAATCAGTTGCTCAACATCAACACCACGCGCGCGCATCTGCTCAACACCAACCCTTTTGGTCAGGTCACCAGATGCAACAATACCACTTGCATGCTTCTTCTCAGCCATTTTATCACCTTTCTAGCTTCGGGGTTAAATCATACGGAAAGTCTCTGTGACTCCCCAGCGATTCCCTGTTTTTCCTGATTACAATTTGGACACAAACCATACAACTCCAGCTTGTGGCCATTAACATCAAAACCGTTTGCTTCTAATCCTTGTGTGTTAAGCCTTTCGAGAACTGACGTGTCAACGTCGAAGAGCTGATCGCAATCTGCGCAAATGAGATGATAGTGATCACTTAAATTTGCGTCGAAGCGCGAGGAATCATCATATTCCAGCTTGCGAATCAATCCAAGGTCAGCCAAAATTCCAAGGCTTCGATACACCGTGCCTAAGCTAACATTCGGCATGCGTTGTTTAACGGCATCGTAGATATCTCTCGCCCTCGGATGGCATTTCAGCTTTCTCACCTCTTCGAGGATAAGCTGACGTTGACGTGTAAATCGATAACCCTCTTGCCTGAGTTCTTTACTCAGATTTTCAACTCTCTCAGCACACATAGTGAAGCAACCTTTCCATTAAGTACCTATTCCGAAAATCCAGAATCTTTAACGGGACTTCTCCGATTGAAACTGAATATCGTTGACTTTTAACTAATTTTCATGAATAAACTATGACTTTCCTGACCCCGTGAAGTATAATTAATTGAAAGACGTTTGAATAGTGTGAAAGAAAAAGATCAAGTCGACATTTTAACGCCGACCGTCGAATTAGGTAAGCGTTTCAAGATTGATGTCTTAGTGATAATTCGACACACTCTTGATCTAAAACCGGGGTTGTGGAGTTACGAAGCTGTCGTTGGTATCAGGAGATCTTAAAGCCAAAGAAATCAATGTTGCTAAACGCCACAACCCTATTTGCTCCATAGCCAAACGCGGGGTATCATTTCTGATACCACCCTAGTTAGCTGTTGAAAACCATCCATTTTCCTGGAGTTGGCCAATGATATTTGCTTGTATATCTGATGAAGCGGGGAAAACTCGTATCATTGAAGCAATAAGGATTTGCCAAAAGCCGCACGTCTATCGCCGATTGATGACGATTCAACTTTCTGCTGAAGGAAAAAAGGTCAGCGAATTGACCGACATTTTCAAGGTCACCCCTCAGACCATTCGCGCCTTCATTCATGCCTACAACCAGGGCGGAGTCGAACAGTTGCTGCCGGAAAAGAAGCCGGGACGGCGCGCTAGGTTGAGCCTAACCCAAGAGCAATGGATTCAGATTGTTCATCAACCCCCCTGTTCGTTTGAAAAACTCAATACCGAGAATCGCAATTGGACACTTGAGTTGTTATCCAATTACTGCCAACAATATCATTCGGTTAAGCTCTGCCCTTCACGACTCTGGTACATTTTACGTCAGCATAAAATCAATATGGGGAGAAGTCAGCTAAGAATCACTTCACCAGATCCACAATATACTCAAAAACGCGATCGAACCGAGGCGATAAAAAAAAAGCCGAAACTTTCGAACTAACATCAGATGATGTTTGTATAGTTTCACCTGGCATCATTCCAGTCGCATCAAGAATCCAAGCCGTATTGGTCTACTATGATGAGACCGAAATCCATTGGTGTCCCGACGTTGGCAAGGGCTATCAACTCATCAACGAACAAAACCGAATCACCTCTCCTGGACAAGATGAAGTCAAGTACCTTCTGGGAGGTGTTGTTTACCCCACTGGTGAAGGGCTTTACCAAATCTTTGACCGCAAGAGAACAATGGAAGTCGAAAGTTATCTCCAAACGCTGTGTGAGATGCTTGATGAGTATTTCATTTTTCTGATATGGGACAATGCCAAAACCCATACCACAGATATGTTATGCCCATTTTTTGATGCCTACGCACAGCAGATTTATCCAGTATATCTGCCGACCTATAGTCCTTGGCTGAATAAAATCGAGAGACTTTGGAGACAAATGAGGGCGGATGTCACTCGTAACTCTTTTTTTGCCTCCACAGCTAATACCTGTCAAGCAGTTATCGACTGGCTTGGTAATCTCTCTTACCAGAAGTTTATGTCTTTAATGGGAATCGATATCGACAGATTTCCTCAACTCCAAGAATTTATGATTTAATACTGAAAATTAGTTAACACAGATGGCTATTGGTTTTTAGCAACTTCATCTTTACAACTGTGAATTCAAGTCAGTATCATTCCGCTATTGGTCATTCCTTCGATTCCTCCGCTTCGACAACAATCTGCGTACCAATTCCCTCTGGTGTGAAAATCTCCAGCAAGATTGAATGGCTCAACCGTCCATCGATGATATGAGTTTTGTGGACGTTGCCCTTGAGGGCGGTAACACACGCTTCGACCTTTGGCAGCATGCCTGTGGTAATCACGCCATCGGAAATCAAGCGTTCAATCTCCCCGCTTTTTATCGTCGAAATCAATGTGGATGGGTCGTTCAAATCTCGCAGGATGCCTCGTGTATCTGTCAGCATAATCAGTTTTTCTGCTTTTAGGGCTGCGGCAATTTCTCCTGCCATCGTATCCGCGTTGATGTTGTACGTGCAGCCATCTTCCCCAATGCCGTTTGGTGCAATCACGGGGATGTAATCTGCCTGATTCAGCACAATGAGAATCTCCGGGTTTACCTCAACGATGTCCCCGACAAAGCCAAGATCGACGACAGCCGGATTGCCGCGTTCATCGACGATATGCGCGAAATGTTTCTGGGCATGAATGAGATTGGCATCCTTCCCACAAAGCCCCACCGCTTTACCACCGTGTTGATTAATTAATGAAACAATCTCTTTGTTGATTGTTCCTGCCAGTACCATTTCAGCGATTTCAACCGTCTCCTGATCGGTGACTCGTAAGCCTTGCACAAACTCTGCTTCTTTGCCAATCCTCTTCATCCATTCGCTGATCTTATCTCCACCGCCATGCACCACAACGGGATACATACCGACATACTTCATCAGCACAATGTCCTGCATGACGCTATGTTTGAGAGCGTCCTCTTTCATCGCAGAACCGCCACACTTAATCACGATTGTCTTGCCAGAAAAATTGCGAATGTACGGCAGTGCTTCGATGAGGATGTTTGCTTTTTCGACAAGTTCCTCCATTATGACCTCCAGTTTTCGGTTGATTAAAACCCTATCATGATTCGCCATTTGATAATTGTTTTATCTTTCTGCAAGTGTTATAATTCCAAGGAACAATACGTCTGTAAATCCGCAGATTGTTTTGACTGTCGTGTCTAATTAACCCAAATTTCTATCATTTAGAATGGAGGGAAGACCTTGGCCAGTCACTCAAGGAAAAAAAGAAAAAATCCCCAAAAAAGCGGCAGACAACTGACAAAACCCAAACAAGACCAAGCGTACCAAAGTCGTGGCATGTACTCTTCCGTGGTTATTGAAGAGTTTCGACTATTTGAAAACCTGAAGTTAAATGGCTTTGCAAAGGTTAATATCTTCTTTGGTCCTAACAACTCTGGAAAGACCAGCATTCTCGAAGCGATCTACACACATGCCTGCGGATTCAACTTTGTTCCCTTTCTGGGGCAAGTTGTACTGAAACGCCAAGGTGCTACGCTTACAGGGACGTTGGATCTTGGTGAGAGGCTCATCACTGTATTCCGAGAACCATCATCGCCGCCTTACACCTTTACCATTTCAGCAAAGGTTATTGGAGATCCCTCGACACACATAGTTGCCTCAACATTTCACCCATCTGCGGAGCTCTCAGATCTGGATCCACGAGCATTCGGTCAATTTTCCGGTAGTTTTCTTTCAAGTCTTCAAACGGACGCTCAACTCGATGAGAATACATTACAAGTGCTTGACCAACAAGGCAGGGTTCTTTCCGCTCAGGTTCCTTCAGCTTTCCTTGGCAGGTGGGAGACAAAGCTCAACGGAAAACTACACGATTTCGATCTCCTTTTTCCACCAGCAATTACTACTGCCTCACCGTTCAAGCTAGCCCAGATGCATGATATTTTGTCGCACAGATCTCCGAATTCTGACGTCAAGGTATTCAGTTATCTGAAACGTTACGGAATTCTACCCGAATTCGCAAAAGAGATGCAACAAATCTTCCCAGAAATTTGTGAAATCGACCAGATTCCGTATCCCGATGGTACGCGAAGTCCAGTGTACATAGTCGTTTCAGATGGTCAGCGGAGACCGCTTTATGCGTTTGGAGATGGAATGAGACGTTGGTTTTACCTTCTGGGACACATGCTAGTTAATCAGAACTCCTTGCACTGCATTGAAGAAATTGACGCAACCTTCCATCCGGCGGCCCATCAAGATCTCTCGCGTCTCTTGATTCGATATGCGGAGAAGTTCAAGAATCAGCTTTTCTTGACTTCGCACAGCATTGAATTTGCCGATGAATTCCTTGGCGCACTCTACGGAGAAGAAGGCGTCATTTCTCTTAATGACGAAGATCCTGTACGTGTATTCACCGTTAAGCCTTCAGAAGACATCGCCCGTCCAGAAATCTGGTCGCTCAGCGGTCGTGAGGCGTATGAGATGCGGCGTAATTATGAGTTGGAGTTGAGGTGATGAAGCGAATTATTCTTTGCGAAGGCAAGACAGATACAATACTGATCGGTCACTTTCTCATCAAAAAATTCGGTTGGACATATTCCAAAAAGCAGGTCATCATTCCATTGCCAGTTGATCGGGATAATGAAGTGGTGAAATGGTATAGCCATCCAGAAAAACGGGATGGGGAATTAGCGATATGGGGTGTTGGTGGTATTGATAACCTCCCTGCCAGACTCGGAAATGTGATTGAACGTACACAGAGAGAGCGCAACCCAAAGAATCGTTTTGAACGCATCGTTTTATTTTTTGACCGTGACAGACGAAACGAAGAAGAATGTGCAAATTTGATTAAAGAGTGGGCAACGAATTGTAAATTGAAACTTACTGATACATTGCAACTCGGTAAATGGGCAGATGCCACAACGGATCTTTTTGGGAAAAGCCCCCCTGAAATCTATCAACTGAGCATCCTTGCTATTGTCCTACCACCGGATGGGAAAGGAAATCTCGAAACATTTCTCATTGATGCGCTAAAAAAACATTCAGACGTAGATAAACATCTGAGTGAAAAAGCAAGCGCATTTATTGGTAACCTTCCTGATGAACCCTATCTTTCCACGCAACGTTTACGCCCCAAAGCATGCTTAGGAGCAATTCTGTCGGTAATGTCAGTGGACTGGGCGTTTTCTAAAGTACACGAGCGACTGACTCAAGTTCAATGGGAAGACATAACGTCCGTCCTAAATGCCTATCAAAAGCTAGACGAATTATAGCACGCTTAAATCCATCTGTTTCCCTACGTCCGATAATCCGCGTTAATCCGGATATAATCGTAAGAATAATCACACGTCCACATTGTCACATCGGTATCCCCCGCATTGACATCCACTGTGATTTTCACAGTATCTTTGGAAAAGAGCTCCGTCGCCTTCTTCTCATCAAAACCCGCGTCCATTCCCGCCTTGACCAACTGATAATCCCCAAGCCAGACGTCAACTTGATACGGATCGAATGCCGCTCCCGATTTCCCGACAGCCATCATAATCCTGCCCCAATTTGCGTCCGCTCCAAAAACCGCAGTTTTCACAAGTGGCGATTCCGCAATCGCACGCGCTGCCATCTCTCCTTCCGCTTCGTTTCTTGCGTTCTTCACGATGACTTCGACCAGCTTCGTCGCACCTTCCCCATCTCGCGCAATCATCTTTGCCAACTCAGTACAGGCAAAATCGAGTCCTTCACGGAACGCATCATAATCTTTACCATCACTCTCGGTAATCTCGGCGTTGCCCGACGAACCGGTTGCCAATATGAGGACCGTGTCGTTTGTGCTTGTGTCTGTATCAACGGTTACGCGATTGAAAGATCGGGCGATGGATTCGCGGAGTGCAGTTTGTAACGGCTCACTGGCAATTTTTGCATCGGTCGTTAGAAAGGCAAGCATTGTCGCCATGTTCGGCGCAATCATCCCCGCGCCTTTTGTCATGCCACCAATCCTGACCGTTGCCCCACCGACCTCCACCTCTACGGCAATCTCTTTCGGCACAGTGTCCGTTGTCATGATTGCCAACGCTGCATCGTGACCGCCATCTGGGTGCAACGCATTGGTGACCAAGCAGATGCCATGAGCAATTTTATCCATCGGCAATTGCTGTCCAATCACCCCCGTTTGTGCGACGAGCACCAGACGAGAATCGATGTCGAGAGCTTCCCCAACTAACGAGGTCATCTGATATGCATTGGCAAGTCCTTCTTCACCCGTGCATGCGTTCGCATTCTTGCTATTGACAACAATCGCTTGAGCCGTATGGTTGCTCAGGTGTTCCCGACAAACAAAAACGGGGGCCGCGCATACACGGTTTTGTGTGAAGACGCCCGCCGCTACCGCCGGCGTATCTGCAACAATTAACGCAACATCTCTTTGATTCTCTGGCTTCAATCCGGCGTGAACCCCTGCCGCCCGGATGCCGGGGACAGCCGTGATTCCTCCATCGATCTTTTTCATGAAATCCCTCCTTGCTATAAATGCGAGAATTATATCGGGTTATGTAGGAATTGTCAATCGTCAATTCTGTTTTGGATTGCTAACAAACCGCTCTGATGGTATAATGCGAAAAAGTATCAGATAATTCCCAATAACTTTAATTCATCTGAAAGGAGCGTCCTTGAATCCAATAAATACGTGCATCATAGGCATACTTACAATTTTAATCCTCTCTCAACATTCGCTCGCGGAGACACCTAAATCCCAGACACAGCTACCCTCAAACTCTGTTGCGGTCAGCGACGATGCCTTAGCGACCTTCTTTAATCCAGCAGGGCTAGGGGTTGGCCGCGGCTTCAATCTTTACTACCTGCGAACCTATGATAACGATCCGGGTGGTGATGATGCGCTTTTCGTTTCGACTTTGAAGACCGGCTTCAGCATGGAATTCGCAAATACTGAAGACGATATCGATTTCGCACGGTATACCCTTTCTAGCGGTAGTCGTCTTGGCAGGTCGCTCTATTGGGGCACTGGCTATAGTTGGATGAATTCCGACGACGATGAAGACTACGATAAATTCTCGTCGTGGTCACTTGGTTTGATGTTTCGCCGTCGATACTTTTCGTTTGGTGCAATCGCGCGCGATCTCAACCGCCCCCGTTTACGTGGACAAAAGCTAGGCAGAACTTATGATTTTGGTTTGGCATTTCGACCGGGTACATCGCGGCTGACTTTTTCTGTCGATGCCCGCAAGGTGGAGGAGATTAAAGGACTGGATTTTAACTATGCGTTAGAACTGCGTCCTGTGAACAGTATAACGCTACGGGCCAATCTCAACGAGGACAAGAGCTTTGACATCCGTTTCGGAGTAAACATCGGACAAGCCAGCTTGGGTACATATAACCGTTTCGATGACAATCGGAATCATCAGACAGGCGTGGGTTATCTTCATCTCACCAGCGAACTCCGCACAAAGCGTCCGACTCGACGCAACATCTTTATTGAGGTTAAAACGCACGAACTCGAGAACACCCTAAAGATTGCACGGCGCGACCCGGATGTGGCGGGGGTATTGATCAGGATCGGTGATAACCACTATGGTGTCGGACGCTTACAGGAGCTCCGCAATATCATTATAGATTTCAAATCAACGGGTAAAAAGGTCATTGCCTACATGCACAATTGTTCGACCGGGAATTATATGCTGGCATCGGCGTGTGACCACATCGTCCTGCATCCCTCGGGAGAGATCCGCCTGATTGGGTTGCGGTCGGAGGTTTCCTTCTACAAAGGTACATTGGACAAACTCGGCATCCGAGCAGATCTGGAGCATATCGGAGAGTACAAGTCTGCGTCCGATCTCTTTACGCGGACGAATATGTCGGAGGCACATCGTGAGGCGCAGAATTCAATCTTGGATGACCTCTACGATCAAGTCACCCAATCTATCGCCGTGAATCGAGGCTGGACACAGGATAAAGTGAAGCAGCTTATCGATCGCGGTCCGTTCACAGCGAAGCAGGCACACGAGAACAAGCTCGTCGATCGGCTCGCTTACCGCGATGAGTTGAAAAAGATTGCTAAAGAGGTAACGGGCAAAAATCATCGACTGGTCAAAGCGAATGCGTATTTGCGTGACAAGATGTACGAATACGATTGGAAAGTCCCGTTGCCCAGAATTGCGATCATCGAAGCAAATGGCATGATGGTCACCGGCGAAAGTTTTACAGACCCGTTCACAGGAACTCAAACAATGGGGGCTACCACAATTGCACGGGCGATTCGATCCGTGCGTGAGGATGCCTCGATTAAAGCGGTTGTGCTACGCATCGATAGCGGCGGCGGCTTCGTCATCGCATCAGATATAATCTGGCGTGAGTTGATACTGCTCAAAAAAGTCAAACCGATAGTTGTCTCAATGGCTGATGTTGCTGGCTCGGGTGGATATTATATCGCCGCCCCTGCGGACGTGATTGTTGCAAACCCCGGAACCATTACTGGCTCGATTGGCGTCCTCGGCGGCAAATACAGCTTTAAAGGACTCTACGACAAAATTGGGATTCACAAAGAAATCATCAAACGCGGGAAGCATGCGGATTTTTATACCGATTATGGCGATTATCCGCCTGAAGAACGTGTTATCGTCCAAGAGCAGATTCGAGAGATTTATGACGATTTTATCGGCAAAGTGGCGCAAGGACGCGGGATGACCAAAGAGGAGGTCGACCGCTTGGGTAGAGGGCGCATCTGGACAGGCAGACAAGCCAAAGAAAATGGGCTTGTTGATCAACTCGGTGGTTTAGATCTCGCGCTCTCGATTGCACGAAAAAAGGTTGGATTAGAAAACAGAAAGGTTCAGCTTGTTTGGTTGCCCAAGGCAGGGTGGTTATCGCAGTGGCTCAGTGTCTTCCGCGCAGTGAAAACCGCCGCTACGGGTCAGGGATGGAACCGAGCCATTCCCCTCGCAGACCTGATGAGTCAGCATCGAACCTTCTTGATGATGCCGTATCAGATACGGGTCAATGATTAGATTTGGGGTAACCGTTCAGTCCCCTCCACCTTGAGAGGAGAGGGGAGCAAGTGGGGAAAACAACATGGATCACCTGAACGGTTACGATTTGCGCTAATGCATCCTGAAAACCTTACAAACCTCAAGATAAGTTGTTTCGAGGTTTACAGGGACAGAGATGTCGGAAGTAATAAAGAGTGGCAACTGTGGCAAAACATCCCCAACTTTCAAAGGATATGACCAGATGTTGACGGCAGGTTTAGCATTATTGCCTGATGTGCTTCTATATGCAGCGCAGTAAAGCGGGAATTTCTGATTTTCTAGAAATCCACATGTTGTTCTCAACGATTGGAGTAGCTGATTGTGCAAATTAAAAAATGGCTGAGAACAAATATCAACCATAATCAGAGAGACGCTTTTGGCAATCAAATTTCTGCACTTTGCAACAAAACTATCTCTCTCACCCGAACGTGCTTTGTTGGCAGGACTTATAATTTCGATTACACCAACCGTAATGTGTCTTCCCCTCTCAATATAATCAACAAATACTTCAAATTCTGACGGGAATTCCACATCTGCCGTGACAGGTGGTTCGGGTTGGTATAACGCTTGGATTTCCTGTTTCTTCGCAGAGGTCAGAAATTTGTCAGTTCTGACATCAACCTCCCTGTCGCCGATGTGTGTATGAGGAACCGCTAAAAATCCTTCGGGCAACCGTTCGTTCAAGTCAATCACGATGTGGGCAGCCCATTGTGTGTGAAACGCTTCAAAGGGAGTAATATCTGCAATGTCGGGGATAAAATGGTCTAGGATTGGCATTGAACTGCTCCTTAGTCAAAGAATAACTATCAAGTTTATTGATTTCCTGATGACTCAAAAAGTGTCAAAGCGTAAAAAAGCTAGATTGGTAGTCTAAAAAAACACTGTGACCAATACATGGCACTTGAGCTTCAGAAAAAACAGAAAATTGCTAGTCTGAATAAGAATTTCAGCTAAAAAGGAACAATCGAAATGGAGAAAAAATACCACATTCGCCACGCAAGTGAAAGTGAACTCGATCGGGTTGGGGAAATTGCACGGCAGGCATGGCAGCGAATTCACGAAAGCTACCGAAAAATCATCGGTAAGGAAATGCACCGTGACATCTGTGCCGACTGGGAGACGGACAAAGAAGCTCAAGTGCGTCGGCATTGGGAAAATCACCCTGACTGGTTTCGGGTTGTGGAATCTGTAGAGACGGGACAGGTTGTTGGATTTATCACTTTTCGCATTGACAGCGCAAAATCGATGGGAACAATCGGCAACAACGCCGTTGCGCCGGAAGCCCAGAGCAACGGCATTGGTACGATGATGTATAATTATGTGCTGGACGTTTTTCGCGAACATGGGTTAAAATACGCTTCTGTAACAACGGGACTTGATGAAGGACATGCTTCTGCCCGACACGCTTATGAAAAAGCGGGCTTCGACATCACCCGCGCAGATGTGACTTATTACAAGTATCTCAACGAGTAAGATTTCTATTTGGAGCGTGAAAACTCCGTTGAGATCCTTCACGAAGCCTGCCCTCGAACGCAGTGAAGGGTTCAGGATGACAGGAAAGTGGGGTGTCATTTTTGGAACTTACTTATGAGAAATTTTGGAGAGGTTTTATTCGCTTTCACCTAAGCCCAAGGCGTCTCTCATCTGTTCTTCAAGTCGATCTAAATCCCATTGTCCTTGGTCACGAATAATAGAGCGTAGCATAGGCGGAATGTCGGAGACACTTTCAAGAATATCTTTCAACAGTTCTGTATGTTCCCGCGTAAAAGTGACTTCGTTTGCTCCTTCAACTAAATCTCGCAAGATAGCCCCTTCTGAACGGGAAGCAGTAATCGGGGTGGTTTGCCCATCAATATAGATCTGTGTTCGCTTGCCGGGGCCACGCCCCTCTTCAATGGGTTCAATACCAACTATCGAATCGGAACGAAAGTATTTCCCATACCCTAAGGCGACCATGGTTCCTTGTTCAATTTTCATCTCACTTCTCCTTATTTAGGAATCACAACGGGTAAACTTAATCAATCAAAAGCAGTATATTTTAACATATCGGAATACTATTTTTCACATAAAAATGGCACTATCTTCTTGACGGGAAAAGCGAGATTGCGCCCGACGTACACTCGCATTTTCTATGAAATATTCACCTGTGGCCAGCCCATCGTAAACGCTATCCGATGCTAACTGAAAATCCTATACTATTCAAAGGAGTTTCCCATGGTCCGAATTCCAATTACCATGTGTCACGGTATAAACCCGAACGGCGATTATCCATTGACGGCGGAACACCTCGAAAAGCTCGTGAAAATCGCAGCCGAGATGAACTTTTCGTCCATCAATTACGATCAGCTTTCTCAGTGGTTCCGAGGGGAAGGGAAGCTACCTTCTCGCCCCATCATGTTCGACTTTGATCACCCCGTCAAATCAATGCGTTATGAGATGCACGATGTTCTCGCAAAATATGGCTATTCCGGCAATCTTTTTATTAACACCGGGCCGCTAGATGAACTTTATTCCAAGTCCATGCCGCCACCTCATCTGCGTGAGATAATGACTTTCGATGAAATTGGTCAGCTAATGGAGAGTGGTTGGCATATCGGTGCGCACACGGTGACACATCCAAATCTGTCTCAGCTTTCCCTTGAAGATCCGTCCGGTGAAAAATTACGTGCTGAGTTGGAGCAATGTGACGAAACATTGAAAAAGCATCTGGGAATCACGCCACAAGATTTTGCTTTTACAGGGACAAGTTGGAGCCAAATCGCTGAACGAGAGGTCAAAAGAAGATACCGATTTGGCAGGCTGTGGATTGTCGGGACTGAGTATCAAGTCGATGGCGAGACGATGAGGTATGCCGATCTCGTTGGAGTTGATGGCCTCGACGAAGCAGACGGTGGACCGCCGATGGCAGCACGTTATATTACCAAAAACTCTCACCCTTATCGGCTACCATCAATGGAAATTCAGAGATCGCTTATTTATGCGCCCGATGCGTTTCGCCGTTATCTTGAAGGTGCGTTATGAACTATTCTTCAGCGTTCTCTCATTTGTATGATGTTGTGATTATGATACCCGCATTTACCGCGAATGTTTAAGAAACCATTCGTAAAGCTCTGGATTGTCGTATGTCGCCGTCCATGAATCGTGACCCGCATCTGGGTAGAGTGTAAACTGAACGTCCCCGCCTTGCGCCTTCAGTACCTCGACCATCTCTTCAGATCTTTTGGGCGGAACAACCGTGTCCTTCGCACCGTGGAAAACCCAAGCCGGTACATCTTTGAGGCTACGTGTCGCCCGCCTTGGCTCCCCACCGCCGCAGATCGGCGCAATTGCGGCAAACCGTTCAGGTCGCATGGTCGCAAAAGACCATGTGCCAAACCCGCCCATGCTCAAACCGGTGAGGTAAATTCGCTTGGTGTCTACCGCGTATTTTTCGATAATCTCATCCAGCAAAGCGTTCAGTACGCGAAGTTCGCTGGTCCACCAAGAACCTTCCGGGCATTGCGGGGAAACTGCGATGAATGGGAAATCGGGATTTTTCTCCACAATTTTTGGGATGCCGTGTTTTTTCACAAGCTCAAGATCATCTCCGCGCTCCCCTGCGCCATGAAGGAAGAGAATCAGAGGCCATTTCTCAACGGATGTCTCTTGATGCCCTTTGGGAAGAAAAAGGAGATAGTCGAGTTGAACGGGCATTTGAAACGTGTGAGCTTCCTGTATCTTTGAGGGATTATCTTTTTCCGTTGGAGGGGTATCACTTCCCGCAAGAGAAGGTAGCCCCCATACGACAAGACTCGCGAATGTCAAGCTAGTTTTACAAAGGGTGTTCATTATTTTCTCCTGAATAGTCAGTAAAAATAGGTCAATCTTTGGGGTTTACCTCCCATGATTATACGCATTCTCCAATCGGTGTCAACAGGAAAACGTCTCGCGGTTGCGGCAATATGTTCTGAGCCAACAACACTTATCCTTATTTTGTTCTACTTTTTTTGCAACCGTGCTATAATATTTGGTGCGGGACATCCGAAGGCGCAATGTACTCGCCACCCGTTGTGTCCTTTTATCGTATTTCACGTGAAATTCAAGGTAGCTAACAGGAGCAAAATATGTGGTCGAGAATTTTATACCTATCAGTCCTAGCCCTCATCTGTGTTTCCGGAAGCGCAAAGGGCGCGAATTTCCACGATGTTGTCATCAGCGAACTGATGTGGATGGGCGACTTCTCTGGACGGAGCCACGAATGGATCGAACTGAATAATCGAACCGATGAACCAATCGATCTGGGTGGTTGGGAGTTGACACGCTTGAGCAGCGGCGCAGAAAAGCGGATGTTGACCATCCTCGAAGGGATTATCCCTCCACGCGGTCATTTCCTAATCTCTAACAATAGTGCAGCCGACAGCAACCTCGCCGTTGAGCCGGATTTGGTAGATACAGCGGTTTCGTTGGCAAATAGTCAACTACAGATCAAGCTCTATGACGGGCCGTTTGACGGAGGCGGGATTTTGATTAGCGTTGCCGATGATGGCACTGGGACTCCGGCTGCTGGCGACAATGAAAACAAAAAATCAATGATTCGCATCGAACCTCCGGGGGATGGCACACACTCTGCACAATGGATTACGGCAGATATCAGTGTCGGGTGGGATGTAGGTGCCAAGGAGTGCGGCACACCAACTTCATCGGGTGGTAGTTCACCGCCTCCACCCGATAAACCAGACGAGAGTAATGCGTTACGCGGCATCGTCCTGTTTAGCGAATTGATGTGGATGGGCGACTTCAAGAGTACCAGTAACGAGTGGTTCAAACTCTGGAACAGCACCGATCAACCGATGGATCTGACAAACTGGACAGTCACCCGTCTACGAGATGGGGAAGAAACACTGATGTTGACGATTCCTGAAGGGGTGATTCCGCCGCTGGGTTACTTTCTCATCGCCAATAGTTCAGCAGAGGAATCGAATATCGCTGTTGAACCTAACCTTGTGAATGCCGACGTTTCACTTCCCAACAGTCGTTTGCAACTCAAACTCTACGATGGTCCCTTCGACGACAGAGGCATTCTGATTGATGTTGCAGACGATGGAATTGGTGCGCCAGCGGCGGGAGATAACGATGCCAAGAGATCGATGGTGCGACACCTCGATGTGTTGGATGGCTCACTTCGTTCAGCGTGGTTCACTGCGGTGAAGCGGCAGGGTTGGAATGTCGGCACTCAGGAGTTCGGAACGCCGGATAGCGAAATCGCGCTTCCGGTCAGATTGTCCACATTTTCAGTAGAGAGCGCGGTTCATGGAAACGCCTTGCATTGGAAGACAGAATCGGAAATTGACATCATCGGCTGGGACATCTTTCGGAGTCATGGGCAAGGGGGTCAATATGAAAAGATCAACGGCAAGATTATTCGAGCAACTGGAGGCGTTGGGGCTCCGCAGCAGTATGAATATATCGATCGAATCCAGAACGTTGATGGACGGAACCTCTCTTATTATATCGAAAGCATTAGCTTAAACGGTGAACGAGAGCGATCGGCGATCGTTGCCGTCACCGCAAACCCAACGTCAGTCTCGCCGAGAGCAAAGCGAATACTCTCGTGGGGGAAGATTAAATCGAGGAGAGATTAAAAATGCCAGAACGTATTTTAGTGGCCGATGATCAGACGGCGATGCAAGATTTACTGACAGACCTACTTGAACGGCGTGGCGCGGAAGCAGTCGCTGTAGGCACGGCAGAAGAGGGATTAGAGCAAATCTCCAAAAGCCCTGATGGCTTCGACCTTGCTATCCTCGATCTTGATTTCGGCGAAGGAGCAATGAACGGAATTACTTGTTTAGAAGAGATCAAAAAGATCAATCCCTCATTGCCGGTCATTATTTTGACAGGAAAAGGCACCATTTCAACGGCCGTCGAAGCCATAAAACTGGGGGCGCAAGAGTATGTTGAAAAGGACTTTTACCTCGAAGAAAACATGGAGCTTGCTTTAACACGGCTCGATCGCCTCATTCGCGCGACAATCGATAACAAACGCCTGCGTCGTGAACGGGAATTTTACCGCGAAGAACTGAAAGGGCGATATAACATCATCGGCAAAAGCAGAGCGATTCGGCAGATGCTTGAGTTAATTGAGGAAGTTGCGCCGATGCCTCGCCCTGTCACGATTCGCGGGGAACGGGGAACGGGGAAAGAACTGGTTGCGGCAGCCATTCATAACAACAGCGATCGGCGGAAAAACGCATTTATCACAGTCAACTGTGCGGCTCTAGCGGAGGGACTTCTGGAATGCGAGCTTTTCGGACAAGAAGATAACGCTTTCACGAACTCCTCATTCCGGGAAGGTCGTTTCGTGTTAGCAGACAAAGGCACGCTCTTCCTTGATGAAATTGGGAACATGTCGCCTGAGTTTCAACAAAAGATTCTTCGTGTGTTAGAATATCAGCAGTTTGAGCGAGTCGGCGGCACAAAGACGGTCAAAGTGGACGTTCGGGTTATCGCCGCTACCAACAGCGATCTGGAGTCAGACATAGAGAGCGGGAAATTTCGAGCAGACCTTTACGATCGGCTCGCGTTTGAGACCATTTGGCTCCCGCCGTTGCGTAACCGAAAAGAGGATATTGAAATCTTATGCTACCATTTCATGGATCGCCTCGCCGCAGAGGTTGCGGGGATCAAGCCGAAAAAGCTAACTCCTGAGACGCTTGATTACCTCAACGCCTATCATTGGCCCGGCAATGTACGTGAACTTAAGTATGCCATTGAGCGAATTACCTATAAAATGAACGGCAACACTATTTTTCCTCACCATCTACCGCAGGAGATTTTGGCGGCTTATTCCGCTGAAAATACGCAATCCCTTTCTAACCAATTGGGTGAGTTTGAAAAGCAGATCTTGATTGAGGCTTACGATCAATGTCAAGGCGATCTGGAGGCCATCGCGCAGCAACTGATTATCCCACTGGATGCCGTGAAGCAGCTCATACACAAATACCAGATCGGGGACGAAAAGTAGAAAAGATTGGGAGGAGATAAGTTTGGCATGTAGCCGAACTCACCAGAGTTCGGGCTTTGCACAATCTGTTCCGAATTCTTGCGAATTCGGCTACGGTGCTATCCAATTCACACCAAGTATTTATCTCTTTTCCCATCCCTCCTCCTTCACCGCTTCAGCCCCTGCTTGCTGGCACATTTCCTCCCACCACGTTCGGTTTTTCACATACCAACAGATTGTGCCCTTGAGTCCGGATTCAAAATCGATTTCCGGCTCCCAGCCGAGTTCCTTCCTAATTTTCGACGAATCCAGCAGATACCGGCGGTCATGCCCGGGGCGGTCTGGAACGTATGTTTTTAGGGTCGCGGGTTTATCCAAAGTGTCTAGAATAATATCCGTGATCTCCTCGACGCTCTTTTCAACGCCGCTACCGATGTTGTACGTCTCGCCAACTTTCCCTTCCTGAATGATAAGATCGATTGCTCGACAGTGATCGGAGACGTGTAACCACTCTCGCCGATTCTGACTGCTACGATAGAGAGGGACCGACTTATCAGCGATCGCATTCGTCGTGAAAAGCGGAATCAACTTCTCGGGATGTTGATAGGGGCCATAGTTGTTTGAGCAATTCGAAATCGTAACTGGAAGGTGGTAGGTCTCAAAGTAGGCGCGAACCGCGTGGTCTGCCGCAGCTTTGGAGGCATTGTATGGCGTGCGTGGGCGATAGGGGTGTTCCTCTGTAAATTTCTCCTGTGAATCGAGAGGGAGATCGCCGTAGACTTCGCAGGTGGAAATGTGGTGAAATCGAGCGATTTCGTGTTTCAGGGCGAGGTCTAACAACGTCTGCGTACCCATCACGTTGGTCTCAAAGAATGCGCGTGGGTTAAGAACCGCACGACTATTGTGCGATTCTGCGGCGAAATTCACCATGACATCAGGCCGATGTTTTCCCAGAAGTTTGTCAACTGACCGGGCATCCAGAATACTCCCTTGAACAAAGTCATACCGCTCGGTGTAGTTTCGCGCGACATCCGCGAGATTGTCAAGATTGCCCGCGTAAGTTAGAAGGTCGAGGTTGATGATTGAATCATTTGAATAGCGTTGAAGCCAGTAACGAATGAAATTCGATCCGATGAATCCGGCTCCGCCAGTGATTAGGAGTTTCATAGAGTTCCTTCTTTGGGTTATATTATTAGATGCTGGCGGTTTTTTGTTTGTGCGGGGACACACAAGGCGAGGGTAGTAAACACAATTATGTTTAATCCCAAACTTAGGATAAACTTCACGGAAAAACAAAACACCCCTTCATCCAAGTCGTTTTCTGAGTCAAGCGAGACAGGCACTCGGTTTGTAGAAATTTGGAGAATAGCTATCTTCGCTTAAATCATAACATACATGCCTAGCGTGGGCAAAGCCATTTTCCTCCTTCCAACAATCCCCTTGCCGCGTTCTTCCCTTTCGTGTAAACTGTGGGAAATCCCATCTCACGAAAGAGGAGAAACACACCAATGATTAAAAATTTACTCAAACTGACGCTTGGCATCTGTTGTTTTGCTGTCGGGAATGTAACCGACGCAACAGAAATGACGAAACGGCTCGGCTATAATGATGACACAAAATTGCTCATCATTCACGCCGACGATATCGGCATGTGCCATTCGGTCAATCGTGCGAGCATAGATGCCCTCAATACCGGGATTGTAACATCAGGCAGCATTATGGTGCCGTGTCCGTGGTTTCCCGAAATTGCGGCACACTTTCGCGAAAACCCAGAAGTCGATCTCGGGCTACACTTGACCTTGACAAGCGAATGGAAATACTATCGCTGGAGACCAGTGGCATCCCCTGAACAAGTACCCGGCTTGATCGATGAAGAAGGATATATGTGGCGAAAGGTTGCGCAGGTTGTCAAACACGCAACGCCGAAGGAGGTCGAAATCGAACTTCGCGCCCAAATCGAGCGTGCCCTCGAATTCGGTGTGCAGCCGACGCATATTGACAGCCACATGGGCACGTTGTTCGCAAAGCCCGAATTCTTGGAAATTTACGTTCGTTTGGGAAAAGAATACGGCTTGCCGCCAATGCTGATCAACCCGACCCCTTTGGTAATACTGCTGATGAAAGCGCGTGGGCTTACGCTCAGTGATTCACAACTCGACGAATTACGTACCAGTGGACTACCGATACTTGATGTCCTTAACACAGGCGAAAAGGGTGACACTTACGAGTTGCGGAAAGCCGCCTATCATAAAGCATTACGTAACCTTCAACCGGGCGTCAATCAGATTATCGTCCATCTCAGCGGTGACGACGCAGAAATCCGCCACATCACCAATTCATGGCAGCGTCGCCACGATGAGCTTCGTATCTTCACCCATCCTGACACGCGGAAACTTATTGAAGAACTCGGTATTGAACTCATCGGTTGGCGAGAGATGAAAGCTCAAATGCCAAGCAAGGAGGATATAAATGAGGCGTTTTGACGCGCTTTTGAGAAGATATTGGCAACTTGCGGCGTTGGGAGGGCTGTTTCTCCTGACAATCGGCATACAGAGTGCCAACGCCAAGCTGTCGGGGCAAATTGTATCTGATCAGGGCGATAACTTTATTCGGATAATGAATATGGATGGCACACAGCAAGTCCAAATTACTGATGGACAGGGTCGGGTTGCTAGTCCAGTTTGGTCTCCTAGCGGAAAAAAAATCGCCTTTTCGTCTAACCGCGTGGGGAGTTGGAGTATCTATACCATCAATGTTGATGGGACCGAACTTCGTAAACTCACAAGTGACCGAATCAATGACAGTTCGCCCGATTGGTCTCCTGATAGCCAAAAAATTGTCTACCGGTCACAGGGACAGATCTTCGTGATTGACGTGGAGGGAGGTCAACCCATCCAGTTGACACACAACAACGTCAAAAATGTATATCCGGCCTGGTCACCGAGAGGGGATCAGATTGCGTATACCTCCAATGGAGAGATTTGGATCATGGACACAGATGGAAATAACGCTAAGCAATTAACGGATAGAGTTGGGCAGAGTACCCAGCCCGCTTGGTCCCCCGATGGAAATCGCATTGCTTATACACGACTTGATCCCTGTTTTCAATCCACATCCAAGAGTCCGAAGTGTCAACGATTCAAAAACCTTGTATCGCTAACTGAAAAAGTCGTATTGCTTATAGCTACCGTGCTGGTGGCGATGC
>JADFGN010000073.1 GCA_022567695.1 Candidatus Poribacteria bacterium
GGATAAGTATGAAATCCATGTGTGTAGGTTTTTGTGTTCCTTCTCCGAAACTCCTACTCACTTTACAAAATTAAACCCGTAAAGGAGAATTAACCAATGGATCTAACACGACAACCACCACGTCGTCCATCAAATCTGAGTATTGCAGGCATTGTCGGTGCCGCACGAATGACTGACAAAGCGAGAGCGCATAACAACGAAACGCTGGGTGAATACCTCTATGGAGGAGATTCAGGGCTTGATGCCAAAATTCTAGGATTTGTCGGAATTTCGGCAGACGTGTTCAGCGAAGCTGCTGATGATTACGATGATGAAACCTTGAGCGGTTGGTTTCTAGAAAAATCGGGGAAAACGTCGGCGGAGATTGATGCGTTTAATGAAAAAGAATTGAGTCTGCTTCCCCAAACGGCAGAATACAAACAGCGCTTGAAAGACCGCATCGCCAAGTACGCGCCCCACCGGACAGACGTCAAAACCGTGCTTCAATCGGTCGAGTTGGATGATTGGGGCAACTTTTGGCAAAAAGACCTGACCCAGCGACCACCGCGCAGTCCACACTGCAAAGATGTTGCGGGAGCCTTTGGTGTAGCCCGGATGGCGGATAAAGCGCGGGCGTCTCGCGCCGGAAAGATTGGCGAGTACAAGTACGGCGAGGACTCTGGACAGGACAAACGTATCTTGGAGTTTCTGGGTATTTCGGCGGAGGATTTCCAAGAGGCAGCGGTCAACAACCCGAACGACATTGAATTAGGTGTGTGGGTGATCGAAAAAAGCGGCAAGAGTTCGGAGGAGATCGCAGAGCTTAATCGTATTGGAGCGAGCCAAGGCCCCACAGACGATGCGTCCAAAGCTTTCTTTGAAGCGCGTCGGAAAGAGATTGATCCGAGTCGAACGGACATCACAACGTGGGCAGACCTTCAAGACCTCGATGATGAACTGAGCTTCGACATCGTGGATTTAGCGCGACATGCCCCACGAAGTCCGTACAACACGGACGTTGGAGGACTCATGAACTTGGCACGCATGATCGACAAGGCGCGGGCCCACAACAGCGATTCTCTCGGGGACTATTGGTACGGTGAGGATTCGGGCATAGATCGATCTCTGCTCGCGTTTCTCGGCATCTCCGCCCAAGAATTCGCCGATGCATTGAAAGGGGTGTCTACGGATGAGGAGGTCGAAAATTGGCTCAAAACTCGGAGTCCAAAAACCGATGCCGAAATCGCAGAGAACAATGAGAAGATGACCAGGCTAGGTCCTACTAACGATGCACAGAAAGCCTTCCTCGCAAAGGTGATCAGCAAACTGGATGAGAGTCGGACCGAGATTCAGACATGGTTTGACTTGATGGTTCTTGACGATGAGAAGAGTTTTGCGTGATTGCGCACGTGAATAACAGATACCATTTCCAAATCGAAACGCTACTAAAGTACTTGAACCTTCTCAAGGTACGTGAGGTTCTTCCTCCGACCCTTCAGGCGCGGACAACCTCCCCTGGCCCCTCCTTCGTAAGGAGGGGAGATCAGCAGGTTCTCCCCCTTTCAAAGGGGGAGTTAGAGGGGGTTTTACGTACCTATCCGCCCCTAAACCTCCCACCCGAAGGGTTAGTAACAGATTGATCGAGAATTGGTATGAATTAATGGATGTCGAGGCTTTTCTTTTACCATCAGTCAAAGCCTCGGCAACCTTAATTACTCAATCGTGACCTTTTGAAATTTAACTTCGTTTCGCTTCTCTTTACTTTCAATAATTGTATCAGCAACGGTTCGCATGGCGAGTAAAACCTCGCGGAATGCTTTCCCTAGATGTAGTGGCGCGTCCGATTTCCGAATTCGATCTATGGCTTTGGTGAACGTTAAGCAATTTGTGCTTGCTAGATTTTTGTCCGTCATTGTGTTCTCCTGTTCGTCGTAGGTGGGAACTCAGAGGTTGGTTTTGGAAAATCAACCTACCTGTGGGGTTATTGTCTACCCATTGTTGGTTGTGCGGTGATTTCTACTTTGACGCCGTCTCCTCGCTCGATCTTCCCGAAGCCTTCAGTGATACGCACTTTGGAGAGCCTGTCGCTCCGAACCTCCACAACTTCGGCCTTCCCAATTTTTTCGCTAATATAATCAAGAATCTCGCCGGTGTCCGGATCTGTCAGTGGCTCACCTCGCCTGAAAACCGTCAATTGTTGACCGATCACAATGCCTGTGGCAGAACCAATGTTGATGTACGTCTCTTCAGGTTTATCTGCATTCACAAACACAATCTTTCCTATGATTGGACCGGTAGATCTGGAGGTGGAACTCCTCTTGTCATTCTGTGCGGTTGTGGTCGTGTCAGTGGCATTTGGCGGCCAAATAAATGCGGGACCAATGTTCTCACGCATTGCCAATACGACCTTGTCTAACGCCTCATCAGTTGTTAGACCCAGCAACGTCCGATCGTACTCTGCACTTCCAAATTTAATCTTGTTCAATTTCGCCGCGTCCACGATTGGGCGGAATTTTTTCTTTTTGCTAGACATCTGTCCAAATTCAAGCTCTGTTCCTTCTTCTGTAACAATCACTCTGAGTGCTGCAATCTGCGCACCGCCAAGCTGGTGTCTTTTGCTTGCGGAGATTTTGGAGGTCGTAATCTCAGCCCCGGATATGCCATAGAATCGCATGTCGAGTTTAATGCTGGTGAAATACGCACGACCTAATACTTGGACTCCACCCACAAAACTTCCAGTGGTCCCTTGTTGTTCGCGACCGCCCTCCCTCAGTGTTCGCGAAGCATTGGCTCTCGCTCTTTCCTGATTAAATTTACGGATGTCACCGACGATGAGCACTTCTGCTTTGAGTTCTTTTGCAAGCACACTCCGTTTCTCAGGACTGGCTTCAAGAGACTTTCGAGATAACCCTAAACTCGCCATCGCATCCAAGATGTCATCTTGGGATATAGGTTCGTAGACCGGTGTTTGCTTGAGCTTTCGATTCAATAACTCATGGAATCCTGCTTCGAGATCCCATCGTTTCTTCTTACCGCCGAAGATTTTACCAATTGATGTTGGAATAAGACCGCAACCTGTCGGCGAATCGAAGCGACTGTGGTCTTCAAAGTATAATACTGCGACCCGTTTTGATACGGCAAAGCTATTTGGCGCAATCCCAATTAGCAGAGCGAGAACCGTCACAATCACAATTTTGGAGATGCAATGTTTTTTCATATTTGTGCCCATCCTTGATAGCAACATCGATTTTGCATATTTTACTTGCTCGGAGAATTTCTGTCAAGATGATTCAGGAAGGCCGCTATCTTGCGTTCGTTGTCAAACCAGCAATCATCACTCGTCGGTTTTCAGATGAATTGGCAATTTTCCTTGCGCTTTAGTTTTACCAAGAATCACTTCAACGGCGGCAAGCACAGAGGCGTAGTGACCATCATAAGCGGCAAGGGACGCATCGACATCAGGGCAGCGGCGGAGGGGATAAGGCGATCCAAATGCGATGACAATAATCGGGGTCTGTGTTGCGGCACGAAGCTGATGAACGAGTTCAGCCTGTTGGTGATTTACGATACCGACAATGATGACATCGGCATGATTCGCTTGAGAAGTCAATTGCGGGAGTATCCCCTTGATATCTGGTTTGCTTGAAAGCCTTACCGCTTTACTGTTGGAATGACGTCGGTGGAGCAAGTTAAAAAGCGTTCTCGACTGACTTATGATCAGTACAGCCATTTCCTTTTTCATTTTCAAAGGAACAATGCCATTGTCATTTTGGACAATCGTTATCGCCTGTGATGCGATTTTGTGAGCGATTTGCTTGTGAGATTGACTCCCGACAATCTTTGCCACGGTGCTGGAATTGCTGAAAGATCGATCAAACGCTCCACATGCCTGCTTGCTCTTTAAGATACGTCTGACCGATTGATTAAGTCTGATTGTCGAGATTCTCCCACGCTTCACTGCCTTTAGCAAAGCGTTATAAATCTCAAGTTGCTCAGCTGATTCCCAGAGCGCGAGTATGATATCCGCTCCGGCTTCGATTGCCATCACCGCTGCTTCGCCTGCGCGGTAGCAATCCGTGATGGCTTTCATCTCCATGTCGTCCGTGATGATTAAGCCGTCGAATCTGAGTTCTTGCCTCAGTAAACCGGTTAAGATAGCTGGCGAGAGTGTGGCAGGCAGATTCGCATCCAACGAGGTGTAGAGAATATGTGCTGTCATAATGGCAGCCACTCCGGCGTCAATAGCTGCGCGAAATGGTTTCAGTTCAATGGCGTGAATCCGCTTCACGTTGTGTTTCATGATTGACAAATCGGTATGTGAATCAACGATTGTGTCGCCATGTCCGGGGAAATGTTTCGCTGTTGCAAGCACCCCATGCCGTTGTAATCCCCGGATATAAGCAGTGCCCAGCCGGGAAACAAGCTCTGGAGATTCGCCAAAAGAGCGGCGATTGATGACGGGGTTGTTTGGGTTGTTATTCACATCCATGACCGGAGCAAAGTTCAAGTTCACACCGACAGCGGCAAGTTCGATTGCGGTGATTTCGCCGGCCCGTTCCGCCAATTCTGATGAACCAATCGCACCTAGTGCCATATTACCGGGCAAAATTGTCGCGCCTTTTTTCAGGCGAGTAACTGCCCCGCCCTCCTGATCGATGCCAATCAGCAGTGGAATTTGATGCTTGGTTTCCCCCGCCAAACGCTGAAGTTCATTGGTCAATCGTGCCACCTGTTGAGGTGACTGGATGTTCCGGCCGAAAAGCGCAACACCTCCGACAAATCGCTGGTCAATGTGAGTTCTAATGGTCTTGTTGACCTTCTTTCCCTCAAAACCAACAATCATCAGTTGGCCGACTTTTTCCTCAATTGTCATCTGATCGATGAGCTTATCGATTTCGATGTCTGTGATGGCGGAGAGGTTGAAGGGCGCAAAACAGATTAGGAATATTGTGAAATTGATAATCTGTGCCGTACGCTTGTATGCCGAAAGTAACTTCATTGCGATTCCTTCCAGTTTTGAACCATGCCTGTTCTACGTGTTGGACTTGGGAGGTGAGCGAGATTTTTTCTTAATTCGTCACGAGATATATGATATACTTTTGTCCTGTAATCTGCAACTCTTAGAGGGTGTCAGAAGTCCGGTGAAAACCAGAGATCCAAAGGAAAAACGAAAATGGCAATCCAACAACCAGATATTGACAGGAGTCACCTCACCACCTATGTAGACGACCCAAACCAAAAATACCTGTTCCATTATGGAGATGGGTTCCTCTACGACCGCCTTCCCAAAGGCACTCGCGTAATCTATCCCCCTCCACCATTAGAACCAATCGCCGATCCGAATGCAGCCATTGAATACGCTATCGAGAACCCGTTGGGCAAGGATGCGCTTTCGGCACAACTTCGTCCCGGCATGAAGATTACCATCGCGTTCGATGATATTTCATTGCCCCTACCACCGATGGAAACGCCTGATATACGTCAGCGTACCATTGAGATTTTAATTGAAAAACTTGCCACGGCGGGGATTGATGATATTCACCTGATTGCAGCGTTGGGCCTCCATCGTCGAATGACACCCGCCGAACTTAAACGGGCGTTGGGCGCAAAGGTCTTTAATGAATTTCATCCGGACCGATTGTACAACCATGATGCAGAAGACAAAGACAATTTGGTTTTTTTGGGAAAAACAGAAATCGGGGAAGAGGTAGAAATCAACCGCAGAATTGCAGAGTCCGACCTTCTCATTTATGTGAATATGAATCTGGTTGCGATGGATGGGGGGTATAAATCGCTCCCAACAGGAATATGCAGTTATCGCAGTATTCGCCATCACCACAATACACACACCTTGATGCATTCGTTGTCTTACATGCACCCACCGAAATCCGCCTTGCATCACTCCTGCCACCGGATCTGGAAGGTAATCACCGAGAATGTGAACTTCTTCACGATTGAAACGACACTGAATAACGCAACCTTTCCCAAGCTCTTTGGCTATCTCGAAAAACGCGAAAAAAACTATAGTCCCTTTGATCGGCTAAGTTTCGGTATCAACAGGAGATTTCTTGATATCGTACCGAATGGGATGGCGCGCTCCATTATGCAAAGCATGCGTGCGCCTTATGGATTGACAGGTGTGCATGCGGGGCATACCGAACCTGTCCACGAAAAGACACTTGAGAATGTTTACAAACAACAACTCGTTCCCGTCAAAGGGCAGGCGGATATTCTGATCTCGGGTGTTCCCTACTTGGGGCCTTACAATGTGAATTCGATTATGAATCCAATTCTCGTGATGTGCATGACACTTGGCTATACGTTCAATTTCTATAACAATCTGCCGCTTGTCCGCAAAGGCGGCGTGGCAATCTTCACCCATCCCGTCGATTACGAATTCCATAAAATGCATCACCCCTCATATATTGACTTCTTCGAGCAGGTTTTGACGGAGACAACAGATCCGGCGGAGCTAGAGGCAAAGTTCGAGGATTCGTTTGCACATAACCCCAAATACATTAATCTTTACCGCAACTCCTATGCGTATCATGGGGTGCATCCATTCTATATGTGGTATTGGGGTTGTTACGCACTCGATTACTTGGGAAAGGTGATTTTCGTCAAACCGCGAAATTCTAGGAGTGTCGAGGCAATTCGTCGCATGGGGTTCGACCACGCGAAAAATCTCACAGAAGCAATTGAAATGGCGACGAGCTTCAGCGACAGCAAATCGCCAGAGATTACGTACTACCACTATCCGCCAATCTTCATGTGCGATGTAACCGCTTAGTTTTGACGACTGCATAAAATCATGAAGAATTGCTTGATTTTTTAGGTCATTTCGATTATTATATCTATGGCTTACCTTTGATTTCAACTCCCCAAGAGTCAAAAGATAAGGCTGGAACCAAAAAAGTAACATCAATTTCAAACTGATGAATGGAAGATTATGAAATTGGGAATTATTCCACATTTCGTACATACCAAGTTCATTATCAAGACGTTATGGAATCCGGCTAGGATGAGAAGTCCTAGCCTTTTTTATTTTGATTTTCTTTGCAAGGGCAGGGCTTTTGCGTTTCAAATACAAGTCTCAGGAGCAGAACATGCTAAGCGAATCAGAAAAAGCTGAAAGTTGGATTTCTCTGTTTGACGGAACAACGTTAAATGGCTGGAGAGCTACTGGCGAAACAAAGGGATGGATGGTCGATGACGGTAGTATCCTGTGTACCCTTCAGGGAGGAAAGTATCTCTATACGCTTGAACAGTTCGATGATTTTATCTTGGCAATCGATTTTAAGATAACTCCCAGAACCAACAGTGGAATCTTTGTGCGGTGGGGAGACCTCAATGATGCTGTTCACACAGGAATTGAGATTCAGATTCTTGACACCCACGGAAAGACCCCCACCGGAACTCATGATTGCGGTGCCGTTTATGACGCTTTGGCACCGACTCGGAACGTCTGCAAGCCTACAGGCGAATGGAATCATACAGTGATTACTTGCGATAAAAATATCATCACTGTGGAAATGAATGACGAAAAAATCGTTGAAGCCGACCTCGATTTGTGGACAACGCCGGGCATGAATCCCGATGGAACAAAGAATAAATTCAGAGATTCACTGAAGGACATGCCTCGCTGTGGGCATATCGGATTACAAGATCACGGCGGAAAAATCTGGTTCCGAAACATTAAGCTGAAACGGCTGTAGCGAAAGGACGTACCTATTCAAAGGCGTCCGACACGTTTCAGTTCAAATTGACAGTGGTATCCCACCGTGATATAATCTCCACACTTAAACAGAGCAAATTTGATATTTTAAGGATATAGTATGTCTAAAAAGAACGCGATTTTTCTGACACTCAGCCAGATTGGTTTGGGAAGTCTTATTGGCTTAGTATGTGGGTGGGTAAGTCTATTCATCTTTTCAAACCTGATCGGACAAGGCCTTATTGGCAATAGCGCGCAACACGGTTTTTGGATCGGGTTGTTCTTGTTGATCTCCTTTGGAGTCGTTTATGGGAGTGCCATTGTTGGTGTTGGTGAAGGTGTTCGATTTGCTGGTCTTCGGTTCAATGTTGACATTGATCGCAAGAACGCCTACCGCGGCGCATTTCTTGGCGCGCCAGCGATAGTCGCCGTGATATCGTTGCTTAACATTCATTGGGACGCAATAGTTGCACCCAATACGTTGATCTACCTCATCCTACCTGTCGTTCACCTGATTGCCTACATAATTTCCTTACCAATACACATTTTAATTGATACTAGGCTCAATTTCCCACCTGAATTGCTGTACATCGTCTCCGCGCCAATTGGAGCAATTCTGGGGTACAGGATTGATTGGAGCCATAGCCACGGCACGCCCCCTATCATTTAGCCAAATCAGGGATGATTTTAACCTTTAAGGAGGGAACTTCCTCCTAAGAATTGGAGTCGCCACATCATGCCAAATTGCGGTGAGTTTAGTGATGATAAGCCCAAAGAAGAATGCGGCGTTTTCGGTATTTTTGGACACCCCAAGGCTGCCGAACTAACTTACTTGGGACTGCGTGCGCTTCAGCATCGCGGTCAAGAAAGTGCTGGAATTGTCGCGTCAGATCGAACGACATTTCACCATCATTGTGGAATGGGGCTTGTCACAGTTGTCTTTGACGAAGAGACGTTATCGAAACTGAAGGGAAATATCGCGGTCGGTCATAATCGTTACTCTACCTCTGGAGATAGCAATCTTGAGAACGCCCAACCCCTAATCTGCCAGTATAAACGTGGCCCTCTAGCGATTGCACACAATGGGAATCTTGTCAATGCGCCCCGGATTCGGAGCGATCTGGAAGATGCAGGCTCGATTTTTCGCGGGACCTCAGACACCGAAGTCATTGCCCACTTACTAGCTCGCTCACAGCAAACTTATCTCGAAGATCGGATTCTCGATGCCCTAAAGGAAGTTCGGGGGGCATACTCTATTCTTTTTATGGGGAAGTCGCTCCTGATCGCCGCCCGTGACCCTCACGGTTTCCGACCACTCTGGTTGGGACGTCTGGGAGACGCATATGTACTCGCCTCCGAAACCTGTGCGTTCGACGTTATCGAAGCGAAAGCTATCCGCGAAATTGCCCCCGGTGAACTCATTATAATCACCTCAACCGATCGAGAGCCGGAGTCATTCCACTTTCATCCCGCATTACCCCATCTCTCGCAATGTATTTTTGAATACATCTACTTAGCGCGGCCGGATAGTGTCATCTTTGGAGAATTGGTCAACCGTCCGAGACGCGAATTTGGGAGGCAGTTAGCGCGTGAATCTCCCGCTGATGCGGACATCGTAATTCCCGTGCCAGATTCAGCAACGCTCGCTGCACTCGGCTACTCTGAGGAATCGGGTATTCCGTTTGAAATGGGGTTGTACCGCAATTCTTTCGTCGGTCGTTCATTCATGAATCCCTCCAAAGAAATGCGTGAGCTTATGGTTAAAGTGAAATTGAACCCCCTCCCAGATGTGCTTGAAGGAAAACGTGTCATTGTCGTTGATGACTCCATTATGCGAGGCCCGACTTCCCGCAAATTTGTGAAACTGATTCGGCAAGGGGGCGCGACAGAAGTTCACATTCGCATCGCATCGCCGCCGAATAAATTTCCGTGCTTTTACGGTGTAGACACACCAACCCGTAAAGAACTCATCGCGAGTTCACATACTATCGAAGAGATCCGTAAATATATCCGGGCGGATAGCTTAGGCTACCTCACTATCGAGGGGATGTTAAAGTGCATGAAGTCTCCCAAAGATTTTTGCACAGCCTGTTTCGATGGGAACTATCCCGTTGAATTTAGCGGTCAACCCACGACACAACTCCCTCTGAATTTTTGACGTAAATTTTCTCGCAGCTTCACCTTCAAAAAGAGTCATCCCAGATTTTCGTCAGATCTAATAAGAAGCAGGATTCGCCCCTCGTCGCCGACCCTTTGGGTAGGTGAGTCCAGCCCGGAGATGAGTCAGACTTCGCGCAATTCGCCAGAATTCGGGGATGCCTAAACTCTAGCGTAAGTTATGTGCAACTGAAGGGAGAATCGTGCCAACGTGGTTTTTGGAAACAGACGTTTTGGGCAGAAGGGGAGGATGAGTTTGCCAAGTTCCTCGAAGGCGAATCTCAGCTCCCGGATAGGCAGAAGTCTCATCGAACCGAATCAACAGAGATTTGTCCTCCCTGATGACCCAAGCGCTGGTGTTGGCCACGACCCGTACCATCGTCTTGACCTGCCCGAGTGTCTTGGACAAGCGGCTGTTGCATCCGCCTTGTACTCGGTCTTTGAGCCAGACGGCAGCGAATCGGACGAAATTGGCAGCAAAGAGGGCAAATTGCTCCTGAAGTGCAATACCACCCTCAGAGCGCATTTTCAGCGGGTGCATCTTGAACACGACATTTCCTTCCTTAATCCCAGCTTCAATCAGTTGCCGGCTGTTGTAGAAGTTAAACCACTGTTCGAGTGTCTTAGCCTGTTCGTCATCGCGGTAGACGAGAAGTGTGCTGTGCTTTAACCCGTCGGGTGTGTGAAACCGCTCAAGCGCCATGGTCAGAGGATAGGGGCAGTTGTTCAGCAATTGGTTATCGAAACCGATCATCTCGGCATTCTTTCCGACCCGGGCAAATGAAGCCTTTGAGGGAATCATTGCCTTGAGTTTGTTTGCCACCTTTGCATTGTGAGCCTTGGTATAGATGATATATCCCATCTCAATCAACCAGGTGATGTTTGCATCGGTACCAAAGCCGGCATCCATCCGGAGAATAATAGCAACCGGGTTGGTGTTGTTTTTATTGTCTTCACGTAATTGTTCAAAATGTTCAACCAAGCGGGTTTGTTCAGCAGAAAGCGTTTTAAGTCGCTGCTGATGAGTGGCCAAAGCCTGTTGTGCCTTTTGCATCGCAAGGGGAACTTTCATCAGCTTTTTGCCCGTTGCTTGATATCGGCTTCGTGTTTTGGCCAACTGACCGTTGGGTGTTCCAGTGTGGGCGGTCTGCCTGGCTTTCGACTCGAACTCCTCAATTTCAGCTCGAAGCTGAGCCAAGGTTGCACCAAGCGCTTGACTCTGGTTGTAAAGGGCTTGCTGCTTTTGAAATTGGGTTCCCATCCACTGGTGGCGTTTTTTCATCTGCTTTTCGAGGGGAGATTAATTCGTTTTTTTACCAAGGACGTCCGTCTTCTGGGTTGCACCCCCAGGGATGCCTCTGTGGCACGAACCATCTGCTGTATACGTGGCAAACCAAGCGGATTTCGTGGGTAGTGGAAGCCAGCAACAAACAATCGTCCATATGTCGGTGAGGTCAAGGCGACCAGAGCCGCATCGTATCCCAGCCCGACCTGAGAACCTTGCCAGCCGAACTCGGCACCTGGGAAGCTTGTGCTGGTATTGCTGACCCGACGGGGGGCGAGATCGAAATCCACAATCAACGGTTGGTTTTGCTCTCGTATCAAACGTACCTCTTGCTCAATAAAGGGAGAGACAATTGAATGCAACGCCTCAGTGATGGCAGCCACCGTCTTCGAGTCACATCCAGCCAGTGTGCGGCTCACCCCGCTGTAGTGCGGCAAAGCCACAAGTCCCCATGCCCTCATTGCCCAAAAGTCATGGGCGAGTGGGTGAGGACCTTCATTGAGATCCTTGAGGTGAGTGATGCCGGTGAGTATCCCCATTAAGAAGGTCAGCACCTTTGCCTGCGGTGCATGAACCACACCTTTTACTGGAATCTCGATCGCCTTGAGTTTGTCAATCAACCCGATCTGTTGTGCATACTCGCCCCATCCAATGAGCATTGCGTGTTGGGTGAGTTTTTGCGGGTGGCAAATTTTCATTTGCTCTATCCCTCTCGCGACTGCATTGCGTGCAATTGAAAGCGGCGATTGGGATGCGGAGAAACACTCAATATCAGCGAGACTCTTCCTTGGCAACCAAAGATTTCCAACACGCACCACTGGGAATGTTGGCATGATATACCCCAGAAACTGTGTCTCGAAAGTCAGGTCAAAAAAGGCTCCATTCGTAGAGGAAACCAACTGAGCCGATGGGTTCGACGAGTACCCCATTGAACTCGTCGATAACAAAGGATTGAAAGATTGAACTGGGGTCTGTGCTTGTGATATATTCATTACTGCCCTCCTGGTTTTATCTGGTTCTCACAACAGCATTGTATCACAAGCAGGTGGGCAAATCTCTTGTCAATCCGTACCATCGGCGGTGTTCTGCATTCAGCAGACTTGGCAAGCGCTTCCTCCCCTTCTACCCAAAATGCCTGTTCCCAAAAACCACGTTGGCAACGATTCTCCCTTCAGTTGCACATAACTTACGCTAGGAAGTTCAGCTACGTTCCATCCAAAATTCGGGATGACTCATGTTTTCCACTAAACCTCTTTATTTAGGAGAAGCCCTATGGAAAGCCGACGGAGAAGGAATACTCAAATTGGCGTTTCTCTTCACTTTGGAAATGCTGCGAAGAACCTGTCTACAGCACAAGGTCAGTACACCCTATACGCCCTTGTGATATCCGCAATCATTGGCATAGTGCTCAACCGGATCTTGCTTACTTTCATGTCCTCCGATTTAGCGATTCTAATCGCTTTTGGAATCACTGGGGTATTGTTAATTATTTCTCTGCTGAAAATGAAAACGATCGGTGCAAAGATTGGAAAATACCGTTTGGAGGCATTCAATCGACGCTTGCAGGAACGAAGGGAGTCTAACAACACAGATGGCTGAAAAGGGATTGACTTATGCCAGTGCAGGTGTTTCCTTTGATGCAAAGCAAGAGACGATGAAACGCTTGAAGAATATTGTTCAAGCGACCCATGGGCCCGAAGTTTTGAGCGATCTCAGTAGTTTTGGCGGACTCTTTGCGCTCGGCGAGTATAATCAGCCTGTTCTGGTGTCAAGCACAGATAGCGTCGGAACCAAGCTCAAGATCGCTTTTATGATGAACAAACATGACACGGTCGGTTTTGACATCGTTGCCCATTGTGGAAATGACATACTCGTTCAAGGCGCGCAACCGCTCTTCTTTCTGGATTACATCGGAACAAGTAAACTCGTCCCTGAAGTTGCGGAACAGATCGTTCACGGAATCGCGGAAGGCTGTCGAGAAATCGGATGCGCACTCATTGGTGGCGAGATAGCGGAGCTACCGGAATTTTACGCGGACGGAGAGTATGACCTTGTCGGCACGATTGTTGGCGTGGTCGAAAAATCCCAAATCATCACAGGCAGCGGGATACAGCCGGGAGATGTGCTGATCGGTTTAGCTTCACTCGGATTGCACACGAATGGCTTTTCGCTCGCCCGCCAGATCGTGTTTGATCGCCGCGGTTACAAGGCGGACGAATATATTTCCGCTCTCGACGGCACGATCGGCGAAGAACTTCTCAAGAATCACAAGAGCTATGTAAAATCTGTTCTGAATCTTCGGCAAAAGTGCAATATCAAGGGAATTGCGCATATCACCGGTGGCGGATTGCCAGACAATCTTGTTCGCATTTTGCCGACAGATTGCTGCGCAGAGATTCAGAAAGGAACGTGGGAAATGCCACCAATCTTCCCCTTTTTGCAGGAGACAGGTGGCGTTGAAGAGACGGAAATGTACCACGTTTTCAACATGGGAATCGGTTTAATATTGGTACTCCCACCCGATCAGGTCGGTATGGCCGTTGATGTGCTCAAAGCAATGGGCGAATCCCCTTTCCGAATTGGCGAAATTAGCCACGGAGAAAGGCAGGTTCGAATTGTCTGAAGTCATCGAAAAACATTCAACTCAGGAACTAAGCGATCTCCTTGATAAAACACATCCCCGCGTCCTCCTCCGCGCAGTTGCAGACGAGGACAACGCAGACATCGCCATTTTTCTACTAAAGCTCCAACAGATTTCCAAAAATCTCGAAGCACACGCCGCTCAAATTCTCGCTCAACTTTCGCTTGATAAACAGGTCGCTGTGGCCGAAAAGATTGCCGTTACGGAAGTTGACGATTCAGAAAGGGTCGAGGAAATCTACACACGGATAGTTGATCGAATTATGACTATCACAAACCGAACAACCATTTTCGGGGATGGCACGTCCAATCTCGCCAAGCTGATGTCTCACATGCCCTTGGGCGATCAGGACCGTTTGCTAGAATCTCTGGAGCAGAAACAGCCGAATCTCGTCAACGATATTAATCAGCAAATCTTTACATTCGATGACCTGAAAAATTTGAATGATGACGCCATGCGTACAATTCTACAGATGCTCGATCCCAGCACAGTTGCCCTCGCCCTCCACAAAACCGCGCCAGAAATTCAGGAGAAATTCCTTCGCAACCTGTCACCCGAATCTGCGATCGGCGTAGAAAAAGAGATGGACGCCTTAACCTTTGAACAGATGCAAATCGCCGATACCGCCCGACAATCGGTCGTTAGCATGGTTCGAAGGTTCGCTGTCAAGGGAATCATCACAATTGACGAGGAGGCTGGTGAGCTACCTTGAAATTAATCGTGCCAACGCCGAAGGATTGAAAGGACTGCAAACACGCCCCGAAAAGGAGAGATTCATTGAGATTACCTGAGTTGAACACCGACGGGTATTTAGCCCCGGGAATCTACTTGGCTTCGCTGGAGGAAGTGTTAGAACGGTTTGGTGCAGGTTCACCGCCACGTGAACAACAGGGCAATCTGTTAAGTCTCATCGTCGAAAGCGCGAGAAAGTATCCGACAATTAAACGGGTTTTGCTTTGGGGTAGCTTTGTGTCCTCCAAACCAGAGCCGGGAGACTTGGACTACTCGATTGTCGCTGACCCACGGCACCGATCAGTCCGAATTGAACCAGAAGATGAACGCTTTTTTGTTCCATTCACTGCCAGATTACGTTATGGTGTTGACCCAAGCTATCTAATGTTGTATGAATATCCACTGGAATCGTACATAGAACTTATGGACATTTTATGCCACGATCGGCGGAGGTGCCCACGTTGTATTGTGGAGGTGTCTTGTTATGGCGACGAAGATTAAAGATAATTTTGAGCTACAAATTTCTCACGAGACTGTCGCACAGCTTAAACGAGCACTCGCAGGATATGAAGCCGTCCGCGACTCCGATCCAAATTGTTTAGATGGAATACGGTTTATGATCGAGAAGGTTGAAGGGGAAATCGAAGCGTATCTGACACAGAAAGCAGGGGAAACACCTGCGGCCCCCACGCAAACCGAAGCCGCATCAGGATAATTCAATCTCGATGCGGCTTCTGAATGAATTCAATGCTTGACATTTTGGGATAATGGTTTAGGTGAGCAAAATATGGGGAGGTCGATTAATTCCTCGCTTTGATTTCGCCCCATGTGGTAGTGAGTTTCCCGGCGGGATTGACACTTTGGGATGGGACGAATCCCGTGTCTAGTTCTTCTACAGTTGGTATAATTCTCCCATTCCAGCCACCAAAGACATATACATTTCCATCAACCGAACTTGCACCAAAAACCCATTTTCCTTCTGTCATATCTGTTCCCTGCTCCCACTTATCTGTAGATGGGTCATAGATTTCTACTGTAGAAAGGCCGGGGTCTCCACCGCCTACTTTTGTTCCGCCGAGTACGTAAATCCGATTTCCTATTACAACTGCTGAGTGTCCGGCTCTTGGCGTGGGCAGGGCAGCTTTCTGCACCCATACGTCTGTTTGGGGATTATATTCCATGACTTCGGCAAGGAGTTTTCCACCTCCATTCCACCATGGTGTATCCCACCCGCCAATCACATAGATTTTCCCATTGACAACACTAACTAAATTTCTCTATTAAAGTATATATTTCAAACCACGGAGCCCAGATGATTACTGATTTCTTGCGGGAACTTATTCATGAAAATTAGTTAGCGGTGTGATACCCACGGGTGGTCGGCATATCCGCTTTTCGATTCGAGGCATCCGCGACCGGGTCATACACCTCTACGATTTTCGTGAAATTGCTGCCTTCATCAAGGCTATTGCTCCCTCCAATCAGATAAACCTTGTTATCTAACAGGCTAGCAGTTAAAGTAAATCGAACTGAGAGCATATCGGCTTTCCGCGTCCAAGTCTCCTTCTGTGGGTCATACATCTCAATAGTTGAATGCTTTGGTCGATGGAAATGGTCACCACCAAAAACATAGATTTTGCCATTGACCACAGCTGTTGCTGGCACAGTTCGGCTGAACTGCATTGGTGCTTTTTTCGTCCATTTATCCGTGTCTGTATTATATGCTTCAACGGTAGATACAACACCCGCCTCTCCTCCTCCTGTCCAACCACCGATGACATAGATAGTACTATCAACTACGGCTGTAGACTGATTCTCTCTTGCTGTCGGCATATCCGCCTTCCGCTCCCACTTCCCCGCACCGACCATTGGCGTTGGCTCCGGCATCGGCTTCTTCCCAAAATCCCCATCGGCCATCTCAGGTGACAAGCTGACAATTTTCGTGATTTCTATCGTATCCACAGGAATGACACTGTCTTCTTTGACCTGCGTTTGGCTTGGCAACGCAGAACCAATTAACTGTCCAATCGGATACAGCGGACTGTACGGAACGGTAAAACTCAACATCAGCACAATCAGCCCCGCAGCAACAGAAACGCCAAACGGAAGCGTCATTTTGCTTGGTGGGGCTTGAATTTTGGTTCGCTTAATTGCTTCCACAATATGGAAGGTAAATCCGGGCTGTAAACGTATTTCATCAAATGTTGTCGTCATCATAGTAATCATCTCCTCCCCGATAGAATCGGGACTCAAAGCAGCTTTCAGTTTCGCTCTCGCGCGGCTAAGGCGCATGTCGATAGTTTGGGGCGATACGCCCAAGAATCGAGAAATCTCTTTACTCTTCATGCCTCCGAGATAGTATAGGCTTAACACTTGGCGATATATCTCCGGCAGTGATTGCAGTGCTTCATAAAGAGACTCATGTTGCAACTGCTGGCGGTAAGCATCAAGGGAAGGTTTCTCCAGAGTGGGTTCATCATAGTCTTCGACGGAATCAATATCCGGAGAGCGAGATTTCGACCGATGGAAGTTTTTGCACAGGTTTGAGGCAATCGCGTAAAGCCATGAGTAAAAGGTATCCCAACTTCTCAATGTCCTCAACTTCCGATAGGCGTTGATAAATATTTCCTGTGTGAGATCTTGTGCATCGTGGAAATTAGCAACCTTCGAATACACGAATGCGTAGACACTCTCTTTATATCTATCAACCAGAAACCCAAACGCTTCGGGTTCACCGTTGAGACATTTGTAGATGATACATTGGTCTTCGATTCTCACCGTGCCTTTTACCTCATTTAATTCTGGCTTTCATTGTGTAAGAAACCGGAAATACCTAAAACCTAACCGAAGCATGGATTTTTTTTTCGATTTTTCTTCGAGGAGATGATGACAGCACTTTTATTTTGGCATGGACACTTTCTGTGAGCAACAAAAAAGCCTCGTATAACTTGGTTACACGAGGCTGTGATTCAAGTCTCCATCACAAGGCGATCTCGGGGTGACGATAAAAACAGGGCTTTTCCACTCCAAAGGTGGTGGGGCTTAGGATGATGAATTCTCCCGACAATCTCAAATTTCATTTTTCCATCCCAATCGCTGCCGTTGAACCTCATAGAGAATTGCGGTTGCTGCACACGCTACGTTTAGTGAGGATGCCGTTCCAGCCATCGGAATCCCGACGAGGCTATCGCAGAGATCGAGGCACCAACGGCTCAAGCCTCTGGATTCATTGCCGACGACTAAGATTGTGGGGCGGGTAAAAGTGCAGGAAGATACGTGGATTTGTGCATGAGTGCTCGTGCCGACAATTTGCAGTTCAGCGAGCTTTTGACGCAGATTGTGCAGCCAAGATACCAGCGTTTCATGTGAGAAAACCCGCACTA
This sequence comes from Candidatus Poribacteria bacterium, assembly GCA_022567695.1. Taxonomy (GTDB): domain Bacteria; phylum Poribacteria; class WGA-4E; order WGA-4E; family PCPOR2b; genus JADFGN01. The sequence continues at coordinate 17,892 of JADFGN010000073.1, forward strand.
CCGGAATTGCGAAAAATGATCCGGCGGTCGCTCGAATTGTCCGTGAATCGTAGAGGTCTGCCGCATGACCCGTGACCACAATCCCTTGAGCCCCAAGCGCATCGCACGATCGGATCAGCGTTCCAAGATTTCCGGGACTTTGCGGACGGTCTATCAGGAGGATAAGCGCATTTTTCTGGACGGGAATGCGCTGGAGGTCATCGGTGGGCATCTCGGCAATCGCCAGAATTTCTGAGGTTTCTTCTTTGTCGCTGAGTTTTTCCAGAAGCCTATCTTTGACTTCCAAGTGCCATCGTGCACGAGAGCCATGTAAGATTCCCTGTGCCCAATTGGAGGAGCGACGTTTGGTGGAGTAAAGAAAGGCTTCTATGCTCCACTCATCGTTGGAGACAAGCCGATCAATTGACTGAACCCCCTCGACGAAGAATTGCCGATATTGCTGACGCTTTTTGCGGTTTCGTTTGAGAGCTTCAGCGCGTTGAAACCATTGATTCTCGGAGGAAACTTTCAGCGTCTTGGGTTTCTCACATTTCACGTTTCATCATCTTCTTATAAGCTGAAGACAGCCCCCGCATCTGCTCAACAATCTTGGGAATCTTTTCAAGGACTTCATCGATTTCCGCTTCTGTGGTATCCTTGCCGAGCGAAAACCGCGCCGTACCTTGGGCTAATCGTGGTGGAAGACCGAGTGCCGCTAGGACATGAGAGGGTTCCATTGATCCGGAGGTACAGGCAGATCCGGTTGAGACACAGATACCTTCCATGTCTAATCTGAGGATAAGGCTTTCACCTTCGACGAACTCAAATGAGATATTGAGAATCCCCGGTAGACAATGAACGGGGTCTCCGTTTTCATAGATATGATCTAGTTTTTCGCACAGACCATCGCGCAACTTGCCTGTAAGCCGATTGAGGTGTTCAACATAGGCATCCCGATTCTTTTTTGCAAGCGCTGCCGCCATTCCGAGTCCGACGATTCCAGCGACATTCTCCGTGCCTGCGCGACGGTTACGCTCGTGCGATCCTCCCTGAATGAGATTTTCTAGCCGTGTTCCACGCCGTATATACAATGCGCCGATGCCCTTGGGGCCATAAATCTTGTGCCCTGACAACGACAGCAGGTTGACGCCCAATTTTTGAACATCGAGGGGTAGTTTCCCGACGCTCTGCACAGCATCCGTGTGAACTGGAATACGATGCGCTTGAGCAATTTCGCAGATCGCCTCGATGGGTTCAATCGTCCCCGTCTCATTGTTTGCGTGCATAATCGAGATCAGAACCGTTGTGTCACGGATTGCCTCGCGGAGGTCATCAAGCCGAATTCGCCCATACCGATTAACAGGCAAGTAGGTAACTTCAAAGCCATGCTTCTCAAGATGTTGACACGTATGCAAAACCGCGTGATGTTCAATCGAAGAGGTAATGATGTGGTTGTTACCATTGCGGTCTCTTTGCAGTTCTGCAAGTCCTTTGACTGCGTGATTGTCCGACTCTGTGCCGCCGCTGGTGAAAACAACCTCGCTTGGACTTTTCGCACCGATTAGGTCTGCTACCTGTTCGCGTGCAGTATCAATAGCGTTGCGTGCCTCGCGGCCGTAGGAATGGATGCTCGACCCGTTCCCGAATTGATTGGTTAGATACGGCATCATCGCTTCCAGCACGTCGGTGTGAAGCGGGGTTGTTGCGCTGTGATCTAAGTAGATGGATTTCATAGATTTTTATCACCTGGGGGTTAGGTTTAGGTTCGAGCGGGGCTATCTACCTGTACCAGTTTATCATCACCGGATGTTTTTGTGGTAAGGGACAGTATTGATCAACTCATCGATCAGTTTTTGGCACGCTGTGGATGGTACTTCATTGCCATCAGATCTGTTATACGAAGGCAGTTAGGAATGCCTCGAAGCTGCGGATATGCCCGGTCTGCTCAAGTCGCTCCTTGACCCGCTGAAAATACTTAAAGTGTAGTAATGCATTGGGATTGCTCTTTGTGTAGG
>JADFGN010000596.1 GCA_022567695.1 Candidatus Poribacteria bacterium
AACCCGTCTAAGACTCAAGATATTGTACCCGCTTTAAGCGAGGGAGAGCTTGAGAGAGGACGATAACTTCTTAGAACCTGCCGGATTCATCCGTGCAGAGTTTCAGTTTGACTATTAGCTAAAACTGCGGTAGATGAAATAGCAATTAGGCTGAAGATTACCAACGCCATCCATCGCCGCAGTTGAGTTTCGATTTCCATTTCCTCTCTACTTGAACCAGTCATCCTTATTTCTCTGTTTAATCTTAAACTGTTTGTTATACATCTCTGCATACTTTCCATCCGCGTCCAGCAATTGTTCGTGAGTTCCGGTTTCGACGATCTTGCCCTCTTCGATCACGAGGATGACATCCGCCTTCAAAATGGTTGAAAGTCGGTGAGCGATAACAAACGATGTCCGTCCCTTCATCATTCGATCCAACGCTTCTTGAATCAGTGCTTCGGATTCAGAATCTAATGCGGACGTGGCTTCGTCCAAGATCAAGATGCGCGGATTTCGTAAAATTGTACGTGCAATAGCGATACGCTGTTTCTGTCCCCCGGACAAGCGCATCCCTCGTTCACCGACCTCCGTTTCATAGCCTTGGGGAAGTTGTTCGACGATGAATTTATGGGCATTGGCAGCGAGCGAAGCTTGCACAACTTCCTCATCTGTGGCATTGAGACGACCGAATCGAATGTTCTCAGCGATAGACCCCTGAAAGAGGAAGTTATCTTGCAACACAATCCCCATCTGTTTCCGCAGTGACTTGATTTTGACCTCGCGGAGGTCATAGCCGTCGATGGTAATAGCCCCATCCGTTGGATCGTAGAATCTCGCAATGAGGTTCGCGATTGTGCTTTTGCCGCAACCTGAAGGGCCAACAAGTGCGACCATCATATCCGGTTTTGCTTCAAATGTAATCTTATGTAGTACAGGATTTTCAGGTTCATAGCTGAAGGAAACCTCCTCAAACTTGACGTGTCCACGAATCGCCGGGAGGTCTACGGCGTCAGGAGCCTCTGCAACGGTCGGTTCCGAATCGAGCAGGCCGAAAACGCGCTCGGCAGACACCATCGCCTCTTGAATGGTTGCGTTAATGTTAATCAGCTGCATTATTGGACCGTAAAGCCGATCCAGATACTGGTAGAAGGCGACCATCATGCCAACCGTAAATTCCCCTTCGAGTACAAGATAACCGCCATAACAGAGCACAACCGAACTGCCGGTTCGTCGGAAAAAGACTGAGATACGCTCCATGGCTGTTCGATTTTTAGCGATGTCGATCTGCCATTTCAGGGTTTGACGCATGCTATGGAACAATTTGCGTTCCTGGTGATGTTCCCGATGGAAAGCCTTGACAACCTTTGCGCCGGCGACCGATTCGTATAATGCGGTTGAGATGTCCGCCCACTTGTGTCGCCAGATGCGCCAAATTGGACGCATTCTGTTGACAAAGAAAAAGTAGTTCCCAACCATTAGCGGTATCACCATCAGCGAAATGAGCGTCAATTTCCAATTCCAGGTGAACATGATGAAGAGCATTACGATGAGCATCACTGTATCGGTAATAATGTCAATCGATGTGCTAGTGGCCAGAGAGCTAAGTGAACTGACATCCTCTCTCACGCGGGACAGAATCTGTCCCGTTCCCTGAACGTCGTAGAAACGCATGGACATCTTTTGCATGTGCGAGAACACACTGTTTCTCATATCAAACAGGATACGTTGGCTGACCCATGTCATCACGTAGGTGCGGATGTAGGAGAGGATAGCAAAAACTGCGTAAAAGGTGATGATGGCACCCAAGATAACAACGAGCCATTCGACGGGCGTGAAGGTATATTCCGGACCTAAAAAACCCAAAAAACGGCGCGTAATTTCTGGCTCTTTGGCGTTGAAAATGATGTCGTCGATGACAAACTTCTGTACGAGTGGCATGAACAGGCCCGATTGACCGACGATAAGAATCAACACGAAACCAAAGATGAGTTTGGGCAGATAAGGTCTGGCGTATGTGAGGAGTCTTAGAAATTGCTTCATGGGATTACCCTCGCCTCGAAAGTTTGTCGGGTTACATTTTCAACTTCTCGCTGATTTTCACGACATTTTCGAGTTCACCAATCCCGGTCGTTTCGGCCTCGAAAACCTTCTTGAGCAATTTGATAGCCGAACGGCAGTCCATTTTAAAGCGTTTCATGGCACGCTCTTGAACTGTCTCAATATCGTCAATCATGTCTAACTTCGATGCGAGAATCAGGGACGAGCTTAGGTTAAATCGGAACTTCGACGTTTTATCAGAGAAATCATCGACTCCGCCTCGATCTCCGGGAATTTCCTTCGCGCTCCAGCCCGACAGAAGTGACATCGAGGGCAAAACCAGCCGTAGCTTTCTTAAGAGTTTGACAACCTTCTGGTATGCAACAATCGCTTTATCAAGATGCTTCAGTTCTTCATCCTCAAAGTGTTCCCGAACCGATTGTAGATATGCCACCGCCGCATTCCGCGCTTCAATGCATTGTAAGAGCGGTGGTCCATTCCACGTTGCAATTTTATGTATTTCTCGTTCCGTCAACTCCTTTTTCCGTTTTCGATCAATCAGACTATTTAAATGCGCGAGAAGTTCGTCATACGCCGCGAGTCCTACGGCACAATTGCGAATTCTCCGACGAGTTCGCATCAATTTGCTGGCACCTCGAAATGCTCCCAATGCGACTTCTCGCCCCTTCGGCTCACGCTCCCGATCTTCAATCACAAATTGGTAATATCCATGAGGACCGAGTTCAAGGAAACCTCCACCCGGTTGCCATTTCTCGCGGACCTCCTTAGGCTCGAGTTTGTACCGAGAACCGTTTTGGCAAATTAAAGTCTCTGGATGATTTCCCTCTATTAAAAATGGGCAGGAATCTGAAAACGGAAGCAATGCGGGTTTTCCGGCGCGTATGTTCTCTTGAAGCCGGTCATAAGCGTCTTGATAGGTTTCGTCGTATAAGACTTCGTGACGGAAGCCTAACGCCTTGCAGGCGGCGCGCAATGGATTGTGAAAAAAGACATTCATACCCGCCTCGGGTTCAAGGCGGCTATAAAAGAAACGGAAGGCTTCACCAGAAATACCCATCAGATAGGAATAGGAAATTTCTCCATGGCGATATTTCATGGCTTCGTGAAGGGTATGGATGTAATTAATCGGCGGTGGTGAAATCAGCGGTTCAGCTGTTTGATTCATCGTTCCTTCTCCCGGCTTAATAGCCTTGGTTAGACCTATATTATTGCAGGATTAAATGATCACAGTTTCAAAGATTCATTGGGATAATATCATGAAATGATTCCATGAACGGCGACGATCAAGCATAAACTGTGCCAACCAGAGTTCCGCGATTGAAAAACAGTACAAACCTATGATATGATTGATCTCTGAGGAGATTATCTGTATTGGAGCTGAGATGTCAATTGACTGTGAGACGTTTCAAAGTGTGACAGTTTAGAAGGGCGGAGTGAGTCATCAAAAGGAAAGCGTGTGATTTTGTATGATACGTGGGATAGGGAAGGGGTGTTACATATTGCAACGTGATACATATTGCAACATGCCGTCAAGCAAGGTCAGGGATTTTATGAAAGAAAAGCTTGTGGGCTTTCATGAAGCCGAATCATTTTCAAGCAGATGATATTTTTTTAACTTTCTATAAATGGTTGTTCGATTAGTGCCCAATGCTTGAGCCGCATTGGTAATATTATTGTCTGTCATCTCCAACGCTTGAACAATCGCCTGCTTTTCAACCTCTTCGAGGGGAAGGATTTCTGTGCCAATCGGGGCCTCCTTCTGATTCGGAAGTGCATGAAATTGCTCCCGAACCAAACAAATTTGCGGTGGCAGACTATCTTCTTGTAATAGGTCTGATGTCTCTAATAGGACGGCACGTTCAATTATGTTCTCAAGCTCTCTGACATTGCCGGGCCAGTCATAGCTTATCATCAGTTGTAACGCTTCGGCGGCAATCCCCTTAATTGATTTGCCAGCCTCTTCGCCATGTTTTTTCAGGAAATATTCTGCCAGCAATGGCAGGTCTTCACGCCGTTCTCTGAGAGGGGGAACAACAATAGGAAATGCCGAAATGCGATAGAACAGATCTTCGCGGAACTCGCCTGCCTTCACGGCTTCCTCTAGGTTTCTATTCGTTGCGACAATAACTCTGACATCGATGGGGATGTTGGCAGTCCCACCGACACGTTGGATTTCTCGCTCCTGAAGTACGCGGAGCAGTTTAGCTTGAAGAAAAGGATGCATGTCCGCAATCTCATCGAGAAAGATCGTTCCTCCATTTGCACTCTCAAATTTTCCAATTCTCTGTACTGTTGCACCGGTAAAGGCACCACG
>JADFGN010000074.1 GCA_022567695.1 Candidatus Poribacteria bacterium
TGCCGGAAAGTGGGAAACGTCCATCTACCTTGCGCTTGCCCCCGATGAGGTAAGACTCAACGCCATCCACGACGAACGCACCGGACAAGTCGGATACTACCGGGGTCAAGATGTTCGTAGGCACACTTCAGAAGAGTTTGGCCAAAAGGCGTTAGCACAGGTGGAAGCCTACTTAACCGAGGCGATTGAACAAGCGTTTTGAGGTGATGTTCCTTAATTTGCAAATGTCCCAAATCAAGTGGGCAATCGAGAGGATATTATGATAAATCACAAGTTCTTGCTGTTGTTTTATTTGTTGACAGTCACACAGGCCATAGCTCAACCGTTACTAGACGAAAACCCTGAAAGGGTAGGTTTTGGTGCCCCCGTCTTCAAACTTACTAAAGTCAATGATGAATCGGTCGTGCTGTTCGGTGGGCGTCTCGGTGTCATTTTAGACCATCGGTTTGTCATCGGTGCAGGCTTTTACAGGTTGGTCGGTGACATTGACGCGCCAAAGGAAACTCAAAGTATTTCTGACAGAAAGCTTGATTTCGATATGGACTATCTCGGATTCGACTTGGAATACATCTTCGCCCCTCACCGCCCTGTACACTTTTCAGTTCATACGTTGTTTGGTGGCGGGCGTGCACAATATTGGAGGGGAGAGGATACGGTTCTAATTGAGGATGGGACCGTTATTTTTGAGCCCGGCATAAATGTCATGTTGAACATCACAGATTTCTTCCGAATTGGGCTTGGGGTGAGTTATCGATTTGTCTCCGATATTGAGCGTTTGCCGGGACTTGAAAGCCGTGATTTGCGAGCGGCATCCGCAAATGTGACTTTCAAATTCGGCAAGTTCTGAAGAGCAGAGTTCTAACATCTTTTGCACGAAGAAGAGAGGCAATGAGCCATGATCGAAAATTGCATCAGTGAACCAATACGAATTGCCAATGTCATCGGTGGGCACGTCCATCCGGCGGCTTGTGTCACCGGTGGTGGTATGATACTCGTGGTCTATAACAAAGAGGGAGGCGGCGGGAAAGAACTCCTATTGAGCCGATCTAGCGATGGGGGAACGACATGGAGTCACTCAGTGTCCATCCCCACCATCCGCGATTGCTCGATCTATCCCGGGTCGCTAACGACGCTGAAGGATGGACGAATATTGCTCAACTGGTCCTGTTACCATCAAGCAGCAGAGAAACTCTGGCGTGAACCGCAATTTTCGATAAGCACTGACGAAGGCGAAACGTGGTCTGAACCGCAGAACTATCCCATTGTCGATCACACCAATTATACCTGTATGCGGCATCCAGTGGTCGAATGGGCAACAGATCAGTGGGTCTGCCCCTTCTATGATCGCACCGTTCTTTACAAAATGCAAACACACGAGATGGCGGCCTTCGGCGATCAACGGAATCACGGTATGGTACCGATTGTTCAGACCTCTAAGGGAACCCTTATCAGTGGCGCGCCGCAGACCAATGCGCCCGTCCCTGTCGGTGTGCCGGGAAACATGGTTCGAGGTCTTCGCTCGACAGACGGTGGCAAAACTTGGCAGGCATTGGGTGTCTTTCCACACTTCGGTGTCGCCGGGTACGATCTGACTGTGTTGACCAACGACTGGATTGTGTTGACCTACATCGTCTACGGTATCGGACACGATGGCGAGTATAGTTATGAAGTGGTTGTGTCACGTGATGATGGCAAAACTTGGGACTTTGATGGTGCTGTCGAAGTCCACAATCCGAGACGCCGAATTATGGGGCGTGGTTGGCCACGCACGGTACAGATTGACGCTGAAACCCTAGGCACGGTCTTTTACGATTTGGAACAGAATCAACCCGGCGGTCCGGGGGTGTTTATTGTACGGACCTCGTTGGCGCGGATTTCGTGAGGAAGCTATTACCAATCCTTCCGTCCCACGTACAGGTTCCGATTTTCCAACGGTAGTGTCACCCGTTTCCCGCCCTGCCGATGAGATTCGATGAAACCGATAATAATCTCTTGGCTGCGGCGTGCAAGTTGAATGTTGCCCCGGGTTTCTCCATCCGTCGAGATAGCCTGTATCAGATCTTTGATACAGTTCACGGTACCACTTTCGCGTGGAATGCCTTCAACGGGATATGGCTGTTTCCCAGCCATGCGACATTGCAACATCGCTCCGTTGTTCATCGTGCGAAGTTTACCCTTTGAACCGCTTGCCTCAAATTCATAGCCGGAGGCAGCCAATTGATAGCCGTGCACACCATTCTTGAATTTGACGTATCCCATCGGTATCCCCGGATCGGCGTTTAGACGAACCCCTTCCCAATCAGAATCGTTCGCAATCACTGTTCCTTGAACAAATTCAACTTCTGCATCACCCGCAAGTTCCATCATCCGATCGGAGGTATGTGTATGTGTCCATTGGGCACCGCCCGGCCCACAGTGGCAGATAACACACTGGAGTTCGCCAATTTCGCCACTTTCGATAAGCTCACGCATTTTCCAAAAGAGCGGCGTATAACGGCGATTCACACCATAATTGAACTTAGCACCGTTCGCTTCGATAGCAGAAACCATTGCATCCGCCTCCTCCATCGAACAGCAGAGCGGCTTCTCGCAGTAAATTCCCTTAACTCCACTCTCAGCAACAAAGATGGTCATCTCGGCGTGAGTTACCGGACGGGTTGCAATACTCACAATGTCTGGCTTTTCCTTTTCGATCATTTCACGATAATCGGTATATCCAGCCGGAACATTGTATCGCCGCTGAATTGTTTCGACCTTTTCTGCAATGACATCTGATACGGCGACTAAATCAACATTGTCAACCGCCATGTAACCTGCGGCGTGCGAAGATGGCAGATCGCTCGACGATTCATCATCAATGGTTGCGCCCATTCTGCCGCAACCGATAAGCACGGCTCTGTAGTGTTGGGACATGATTGCACCCCTTTCTGTCGTAACCTTTGTCCAGCAATGGAAGATATTTTTAAGTTCGCTGCTATCATAACAAAATCCGACGAATTGCACAATGAAAAAAGGATTGACATCGATTTTTACCTCCTGTATTATACTCTGCGCCGTCTGAAATTGCATTTTTCGGGATGACGCGGTTGGGAAGGGGTTGCACCCCTGACCTCTAGTATCATATTGCAAAGTGCAAATTTCAAACGTCAAATTCGACAATGCTGCTTTAGTTAAGCAAGTTTAAATAAGGTTAAGCGGGGGTTTGCAAATTTTTCCTTGCGTGGATGTCTACGCTTGCTTATAATATAGGTTTCTTGACAAGCCATTGCTTTATCAAAAGGGTGAAGCTAATGAACCGCGAAACTATCGTCGTTTTAGATTTTGGATCACAGTACACACAGTTGATTGCACGGCGCATCCGCGAACGCAAAGTCTATTGCGAGATCCATCCTTATTACATTTCCGTTGACGAAATAAAATCGCTGAATCCGAAGGGAATCGTCTTCTCCGGCGGGCCGTCGAGTGTCTATGCGCCAGAGGCACCGCTACCCCATTCCGAGTTGATGAGACTCGGCGTGCCAATCCTTGGCATCTGCTACGGTATGCAACTCATTGCCCATCTCTCGGAAGGCGGAAAAGTCCATCCCGCTCTTGAACGCGAGTATGGTTCCGCAGATTTAATTATCAATTCACCGACTCCGCTGTTTGAACGTTTGCCGGAAAAAATCAACGTGTGGATGAGTCATGGCGACCGAATTGATGTGTTACCAAAGGGCTTTCGTGCGATTGCTCACACGCGCAATTCGCCGGTTGCAGCGATGGCAAATCCGGATGCGGGAATCTACGCCCTGCAATTCCACCCGGAGGTTGTCCATACGAAAGATAACAATCTGATTCTGTCGAATTTTGTTCATGAAATCTGTGGGTGCAGCGAGGGATGGACGATGCAATCTTTCATCGCTGAGACAACGGAACAGATCCAAGCCAGAACGCAAGGGCATCGTGTGTTGTGCGCTGTGAGTGGTGGAGTTGACTCAACGGTGCTTGCCATCTTGCTCAAGCAGGCGGTGGGCGATGCGCTTGAATGTGTTTTTGTCAACAACGGCGTGTTGCGCAAAAACGAGGCAGAGGATGTACTGGCAAGTTTTCGAGCACTTGGAATTGATGTTCATTACGTCGATGCCACCGAGCGTTTCCTAAAATGTCTGACAGGTATTGCCCGTCCAGAGGAGAAGCGCAGGCAGATCGGAAAGCAGTTTATTCAGGTTTTTGAAGATGAATTGGAAAAACTGGGACATATCGATTTTCTGGCGCAAGGCACGCTGTACCCGGACGTGATCGAAAGTGTATCCGTCAAGGGCCCTTCAGCAACAATTAAAACGCACCATAATGTGGGTGGGTTGCCGCAAGATCTGCCGTTTGAACTCATCGAACCTTTCCGTGAGCTTTTCAAAGATGAGGTGCGGGAAGTTGGATTAGAACTGGGCATCCCGAAATCTATTCTTGGACGACATCCATTTCCGGGACCCGGTTTAGCCGTGCGTGTACTCGGTCCGGTCACTCAAGAACGACTCGATATTTTGCGAGAGGCAGATGAAATCTTCATTGAGGAGATTAAAAAAGCGGGATTGTACGACGAAATTTGGCAGGCATTGACAGTGCTTCTCCCCGTCAAGAGTGTAGGAGTAATGGGCGACGAGCGAACCTACGAAAATGTTGCAGCGTTGCGGGCAGTTACAAGCACCGATGGCATGACAGCGGATTGGGCGAAGATTCCTTATGACGTGCTGGGCGTAATTTCCAATCGCATCATCAACGAAGTGCGTGGCATCAATCGTGTGGTGTATGACATTAGCTCCAAACCGCCGAGTACGATTGAATGGGAGTAAACAATCTCATAAGTAACTCAAGTTCGGACCTATCGAGAAACATTAAAAATATGACAACGAATTCAAGGATTTATCGAATGATTTTATCATCCCATTCGTTAAATCCGCTAATGGTCGGGGCGCCGCAAAATTGGCTGTTATATTTGAACGCCATCTCAAATCAGAGCGGCACTTCCCAATAGGTCGAAACTTGGGTTAAGTAACAATCGATAGCTATTGACTCAAGGGAAAGACCTACATAGGAGCAAAAGTTGCGTTAAGGTATGGTAGCCTACACCGGGGGCGTTTGACTGAAAAACTTTTGAATGGCGTTGCGTCCGGCTTCAATCAACGCCTCCATCCGGGCATCACTCATGTCGAACTCGGTGGTGCCATAGCCTTTTGCGGGCAGACGGCAGACTTTATCCTGATATGCTTCGATAACCTGTTTATCGCGGGCCTGCATCATCGTATCTACCAGTCGCTTGATGCGCCGAACAACTCTGAGGTGTTGGACGTGACTAGCTAGACCACTTTCTTCATCGTCATCCGCAGGGGCTCTGGAGTTGGGTACCTCGGCGGATTCATCAATCAGCAGCCCCAAAGTGTCGGCTCCATCGGGATCTGTATTTCCCATGACATCGAGAACTTCCTTGTCTCTGGATATCACCAGATCGAGCGGAAAGTTTGACAGGGCTCCACCGTCTACAATGGTGTGGCCGGTGAGATCTTGGTTCTGATAGGTTCCCCATTCGCGCTTCCACAAAACCTCCTGCCAAACAAATGGGATACTCATGGACATGCGAACCGCCCACGCCACCGGGCATTGAGGAGCAGTACGATGGTTGAGTACTAACATTTCTTGAGCAGTGGTATCGGAGGCAACAACCGAAAGATCCTTTTGGTTTTGTTGGTAAAATTCAGATAGCGTGGCGTTTCCTAAGTTTGTGCCTTTGGCATTAAGTTTCTCACGAATCCACTCGAGAAATTTGTTGCCTGCATACAGTCCCCCGCGCTCCACAAAGGAGAAAATCTCCCGATAGATGTCCAGCTTCATGAGCTGATTGAAAATTCGCTGATCCAATTGTTTCTCCATCCATTCCGGAACGAGAGGGATATCTATGCTCCTGAAAACATCAAACGTAAAACTGTTCTCTATAGCCCGCTCAGAAAACGCCTCTGGTGTATCCATGAATGTCGAAAAACGTGGTTTGCCGTTGGGCGTTCTTTCCATGGTTGCGTCTAGTAGTTCCTCGGCGGTGTATCTTGCCGCCAAAAGTGTCGCAGTGATGGCACCGGCTGACGTCCCGATTAAACGGCGGGACGTATAACCCCGGGACTCAAATTCCTGCATCGCACCGACAAACACGATCCCCTTGGCGCCCCCGCCTTCAAACACTAGATCATATTGATTCGTGCTCTCTTGCATTGTAATCTCCTCGGAGTATGGTTAATTGTGTCAATGAGTTTGACGGACATATCCCTATCCAACGACCAACCCCATATCATACGGGTAATTTGACAAAGAACAGCTAACAAAATTAAGTGCCTAACGCGCGGGCTTCCAACGATGCTCGGCAACGCATTTCCATTTTAAGAGCGCACCTCTCGTCACGCTAAGTATAGTTATAAAAACGTACGGCTGTCGTCATCAATATGACGTCCCGCTCTCAGCATCCATGTTAAGTTCGTGTTTGCCGAGGATATTTAAAAACTGAACGAGGGTAGTATACCACAATCGATGCCGAATATCCATCCATAGGAAAGCTACGCATTAAACCCGCACTATCAAAGCGTGTGTCCAGCACCAGAGGAAGGCATGTAGACGTTTAAAACAAGGCTAATCAGGCTGAGAATACTTCGAGGAATATAATCACCGAGCACAAGTCCAAGGAAGAATGGCACCATCCGCCGATAGGTATGCCAACCAGAAAATTTGAGGATGAGATGTTTAATCAGCCAACTCACCATGACAGGGAACCAGAAGTAAATGAGTCCGCCCCACGCTGCCCCCGATAGCACGTACCCCGAAGCATGTAGGGGCCACCACAGCAGCATCGAGCGCATGAAATGAAGAAAAAATACAAATAGAAGCCCGCCCGTCATGAAAATAATACTCTCCACTTCTATTCCTTTGGGGTGTTGTAACCAGTTTTGTAGCGGATTGAAGCTTTCCCACCCGAAGTGACCAAGGTGTCCGCGACAACGTGCAAGTGCTCCATAGTGATAGGCGACCTGAAGATACGCCCAGAAGGTTGCCAATGCCCCCACTCCGATAGCAAGTGCCATCCCACTCAGAAGCATCCGCCCCGGTATACCCGCACGGCTGCCAATCCGAAGCGATTCGATCTGGTTCGGCATCGGATGCGAGCGGTTACACCGATTGAAGGCATACAGAAAGGTCATGATGGTCAGATTCGCTCCACCCAACCGACGAGTGCCAAAGATATCCACCATCATCTGACGGGGATTGATACCGATTACTTCATGATACGGTGGTCCAAGCTCTGCACGAACACGACCAATAGCCAGTGCAAAAGCCAAAAAGAGGGCGTAAAACGTGCCGATTACCCACAACGACATCCCTGCGGCATAGCAGAAGGCAAACACTAAGCTGATACTGAGTCCCGTCAGTATGGCAACCGTGCGATATGATAACGGTTCATTGGCGTCATCCCCACGTTTTTGCCCAATCACATGTTTAACAAGCATCGTAAGATGGCGACGTCCTGTCCACAGCGTCAGCAGGGCAATGCCCATCCACGCTCCCGATGCACGGTCATTGAGATGAAGTTCTTGCCATCCTACCATGCTGGCGAAGATTCGCTCGGCGCGAGTGAGCCAAAAGAAAAACCAGGTCGAGAACGCGAGGTCTAACGGCATGAAGTAGGTTAATCCCACAATTGCCAAATTGAAGGACATGGAGGTATAACCGATGGCATTCCACGGACGCTCCGTAAAGTGGCGATCGAGCCGATAATTGGGGGGAAACGTGGGCACCACCGGAAATAGGTCGTGCAAGCCCGCAAGCACCCGGATGGTGGCAGCGAGTGAGAAGCCAATCCAGAGTGCCCGTGAACGAAAAAAACTTCGATTGGTGGTCATCTGAAGGGGCAACTGCGTGAGCGGAAAACTCAGCTTTTCATGTTCCATCCATTGCTTGCGTAAAAGTAGACCGATGCACAATAACGAGCCATAGAGGATAAAGATAAAGCTCGACCAAATTAGTGCTGGCACTAACCAGACGCGGAGATGTTCTATCAGGTAGATGCTCGACTCACCTTCGTAATAGCCTTGGAGCCAGTGCGTTTCGTGTACTGTGAGCCAGGAGGGGATGTAGTGCAGAAAGAGTTGCTCCCATTCGTTTTCAGGGGAAGCAAACCAGAAGGGGTGTGCCATCGTCCCCATGAGGATAGCCATCATCGCGTGCCCTGAGATGGTGGAGACCATTGTAACCATGATGTAGATTAGCAACAATTCCGCAGGTGTAAAGGCAAGACGTGGCGCACCGCGTTTGAGGAGTGTGTTGACGAGCAGGAGTACAAACAGAGTAAAAACGGCGTTGGAAAATGGCGAAACCAGTGTATACACCGCATACCACAATTCGCTGGCAATTCCCACCCAGTAAGCGTTGACGATAACAAGGATGAGTCCGACGATTATCGCCTTTTTGGTGATAACGTTGGGAGCGTTGGTCGGTGTCTTGATATTCATGGTTATCGTACGGATTCTGACAAGTTCCCCAGTTAATCTCGGTCTATTGCTGTACCGGCCCTACACAACGATAGACTTTGATTCCTTCTGCATCGTAGACTTTGGGAAGCGACAACACCTCTTCCAAAAAAGCACGATGCCGGTCATTATGAGTGATGATGTAGCGAATGTTATATTCCGTGAGTTGCAGAAGGGCATCGTTGATTTGATCGCTTGGCGGGGCAGGCTTACCACGCATCAGTGTAGAAATAATAGGCGTTTCGTCCAAAAAATCCAACGCTTTTCGCGGGGGGCGGGAGATATATCCCCCAACGATTGGTTTCTGGTGGATTGTTGCGTAGTAGAGCGTCAGTGCATTGGATGGGACATCAATCACTGCATACTTGTCCGACTCGTTTGCCATTTGGCGGTAAAATTGCGGAACATTGACTTGGGTCGTTGTATAGGGCAGCGCAAGATATTCAACACAAATTAGCAGACCAACAACAGCGACGAAGACGAGTTCGATTCCTGAGACTTGCCAATTTTTCTCAACGGCTTGTGCAGGATTGACTTCGGCGTCGTGCTGGTAATTTAACCAATCATTGATACCGGGGAAGTAGATCTGGATGAGTTCTAACACAGCATAGCCCGCCAAAATCGACATGCAAAATTTAAGCATCACATCGAATCGTTCAGGAACACCGGTGAATGAGAATAAGGGTACGTAGTTATGAAGTAGTAGATAGGGCAACGGAATTTGGATCTGTTTTCCCATCACGCGCAGGTAAGGACCCAGCGCGAATATCCAGAAAATTGCGCCTGCGATTGCCCAGAAACGAGAGCCGGGGATACGTACAATAGCAAAGATTGAAAGTGCCAAAACGATATATCCCAGATAGTTAGAATTCTCTGCTGTATTGCCTGACCATTCTGACCAGATGCCCTCAAACCACATCCTTCCCCATGTTGAAATCCCGCTTGGAATAACAAAACTGGTTAAATCGGCAGACCACGTTTCAGGGTTGTGTTGCCCTTCAAACGCCATCGTTAGCTTCGCGTAAGCCATTGGGCCAAGTAGGGGAGACATGCAGACGAAAAACAGGAGCAATGCAATTCCCAAATGCTTGAGAAAATCGCTTTCAATAAGTTCCTTGCGATGGGCAATCAACAGATAGGCGACAAAAATTACTGTCAGGAGGAGACAGTAGATGAGATAGTACCATGAGCACAACGTGGTCAGAATCAGGAACACGCCTGTCAACACAGCGTTTCGCAACTCCCCTTCGTGATACATTTTCAGAAGATAGAGTACGTAAAATGGTATCCATTCCATCGCGATGAGTTGGAGGTGTCCAAGCCCGTGTGCAAAATGATATGGGCAGAAGGTATAGATGATTCCCGAGATAAATGCGGCGGGTCTGTGACCCGTTAGATAGCGCACCAGAAAATACATTCCGACCCCGGACATTACGAATGAAAATAGCACGATGAGGTTATAAACGACTTCCATCTTGAAGATGAATTGGAGGGGAATAGAAATTAGCCCATTGAATGGATTCAATGTTTGGAATAGGAGGGTTGTCCCTTCGGGGTGATGCAGATAATCCGTGTGATATGGATGAGTGAACAGTTCCGTCAACGTCTTCTTAATCCACCACATATTCCAGACATTCTGAAAGCCATCTCCGCCATCACACATAAAGTGGGTCGATAATCGAAAAATAACAGGATAAGTCAGAATCAAAGTAAGGAGCGTATACCCGCCAAATACAAACGCAAATTCTTTAATCTTCTTTTGGTTCATCCACGGTCCTCCAGAATCAACGAGTGTTGGTATAATATCACGTGGGCTGTGAGATTTTAATTTTATCATCATCTATGTATCTTGTCACTATGAAATCGTACTCGAAAAAAAAACGGCTGCGAATTCAAATCGCAGCCGTTGATAGATAGGGGCGTAAACCAGAAAGTATCCTACAGATTTGCCATGCCCGGTTTTGAGGCAAGGATTTGCCCAATCTCACCCGACTTGATAACCTTGATTGCTTCCTGCAATTGATTATCAGTTTCCAAATCTATAAGTTGATAAATCCCAACGTTTCTATTGAAAAGATAACGCATCTCAAGCTTGATCAATTCTGGGCTCAGCGTGATTTCGTTTTTCTCAAGGACCTCCACCAATTCAGGGAGTTTTTCTTCAAGCTTAGAAAAGTCTTGAGGTGGCTTGCCTGTTATCTTCTCTTCTGCTTCAATCCATCTTTCGACAAAATCTTTGGCGTATTCGTCCTTACGCATTTTCTGCCGTATCATTGCCTCCGCCGTATCTAACTTGGCGGCTTCGACAATAACATCTGGAGTGACTCCCTTTTCGTTGTAAACCTTGAGTTTTCCATCCTCTCTCCGGATGCGGTATTCCGGATGATTGCCCTGATATGCGACTATCCATTTGCTATCTTTCTCTTCCACCGAAATGGTTGCATCTTGAGAAAGGGTGAGTCCATGATTTTCAAATACCTGTCTCAAATTATCCGACGGGATTTCGCCATTATCTAAATCACTCTGTAGGGATAAATCCGTGCTAAACAGTAATCTTTCGTTGATAGAAGTTCCATTGGGAGTGTAATATCTTGAGATGGTCAGCGAAATGGCACCGCCTCCGTTTTGCAGCGGAAACCGCTGTTGAACCAGGCCCTTTCCAAATGTTCTGGTTCCGAGGATAACACCCCGATTCGTATCCTTAATAGCACCGGCGACAATTTCGGAACCGCTCGCACTAAATTCGTTCACCATAACAACGAGGGGAATATGAGCGGGACAGATAACACTGGATTTTGCGCGATATGTCTGATTGAATCGGCTTTTCCGTCCTTTCGTTGAAACGATAGTTCCGTCGGAGATAAAGGCATCTGCTACATAGTTAGCCGCTTCAAGGAGACCTCCCGGGTTGTGTCTGAGATCCAAAATGAGAGATTTCATCTCATTCCCTTTGAGGTTAAGCAGTTCATTTACAGCATCCCGAAACTCTCCGCTGGTTCGACCCGTAAATTGCCAAATTTTTATATAACCAATGCCGTCATCTAGCATTGTTTTCTCAACGCTTGGCGGTTTAATTTTCTGCCGCGTCAATGTGACATCAAATGGTTCCAAACGTACTCTACGCCGCACCGTAATCGTTACCTCTGTTCCGACTTCCCCTCTCAAAATATCTACGATATCGTAAAGGGTTTGTCCGTTTGGCCCAATGTGGATGGCTTTCCCGTTCACTCTAATAATATCATCACCGGCTTGAAGCCCCGCCCGCATCGCAGGGGTATCCGGCAAAGGACGGTAGATTCGGATAAAACCTTTCTCTGCATAGATATGAATGCCCAGTCCACCAAATGCGCCATGATAAAGATTCTCAGATTCACGTTTCAAATCTCTTTCCGAGAGGTAGAAGGAATACGGATCATCTAGGCCAGCGAGGGCGCCTTTAATAGCACCTTCATACATTTCTTCCAGATCGGCGTCCTTGTAGTAGAAGTCTCTCACCTTTTTCATGGTTTCGGCTAAAGCCTTATTCAGGACGTAACTATTTCTTCCCTCACGGTCGCTTAACGCATTTTTCTCTCCCCCAAGCACAAGCATAAGTGAAACCGCTAAAATTGCGGTCAAGGCGATGATAGATAAAGCATGTTTGTTGGTACGGTTCATGACAAGCCCCCATGGTGTGATTGTGTGATTTGTCGTAATTATAACATGACCTCTGAAACGCTGCAACAGTAAAGTATAGTCTTTAGCCCTGATTTGCTGACGATTGATAGTTTGCCTATGCATTGAAAAATTCGAAGGCTAAGGTAGACAAATAAAAAAGATAATTGACAGAAAATCATCGCAAATGATACCATTGATTCCAATGCCACTTCAGGCATAAGAAGTTGGACATAATTTTTGGTAGTCCGTAGCAAAGGGAAAATAAGGTATGAACCGAAAGGATAAAAAAAATAAGCGTTGGCATCGTGCTTTAATAATGTCACTTTGCGGACTATCTCAAAACAGGCGGAGATGGCAAATTCTGGTCGTTTGGTTTTTATACAGTCTAATCGGAAACGGCGTTTATGCGGATGATTATTTCGATCGCATCACGGCGGCTTCCAATGGACGACTCACCCGGTTTCAGCAAGATGTCATCATGGTACACGCAGAAGCCGTCCCACTTGAGAACAATTTCGCGGAGGTTTACCAACACGCCTTAACGCGATCGCTGGAATTATGGAGAGAGGCAACGGGTGGGAAACTCCGATTCAGATCCACGCCGATCGCGGTTGACGCGGACATTCGTATCCGATGGACAAACCAGCGTCGGAAACAGGGAATGTATGATCATGTTGGTGAAACTGTGCTAGTCCGAAACCCAAACGGATTTCATGTTGAAATCGAGCTCTTTCTGCAAAGCGCAACACTGGAATTGCTTGAACCTGAAGTCATGCAAACGGCATTACTTCATGAGATTGGTCACGCGATTGGGTTATGGGGACATAGCGAGGATGCGAATGACGTCATGTATTTCGCAGCCACAGCGCAAAAGCCGACAGCACGAGATATTGCCACCTGGTTGAAGGTAGATAAAACCCCTGTAGATACGCCCTTTCACAATCAGGCCATTAAAATTCTTCAGGAGACGATTCAAAAGGCACCGGATGCCGCCCAAATCCACTATTTGATTGGGACAATTTATGCAGACCTTGGTGATTATCAGTCTGCAATTGATGCTTTTCAAACGGCACTCGCAATCAATCCGATGCTGCAAACGTCCGCAACACAAGTTGCAAACATTTTCCAGCAGAAAGGATTGTATAACCTGGCGATAAAGCACTACATGCAATCGCGCCGAAGACACCCATCCCCTGAAGTGCTCGGTGCTTTGGGAACGCTCTCATTGATTCAGGAACAATTTGACCGGGCGGTGGATTTTCTCCAACAAGCACTCAGGCTCGCTCCAAACTCCGCGACACTCAACCGCAATCTCCTGGCGGCTCATCATCGCTGGGGATTTCAAATGTTGAAAGCGAATCAATCGACCGAAGCAATCAAGTGCTTCAAGCGTGGACTTGTGCGATTTCCATTCTCTGAAATTTTATTATTCGATCTCGCTGCCGCTTACGAATCTGCTGAAGACTATCACAGCGCTTTGGAAGTTTATGAGCGCATTCTTAAAATCAACCCTCAGTATACAGCCGCCCGGACTGGCATTGCAACAACGTTGAATGGTTTAGGCGCGCAACACGCCCGTGAAAGAAATTGGGATGAGGCAATGTCACTTTACCAACAGGCGCTGGAACGTGATCCCAACTGTTCACCGGCACGTCAAAATCTCGAAGAGGTGTTGCTGTTGATCGGCTGGGAGAAGAATCAGACTGGGGATTTGGACACGGCCCTCCGAACGTACAGAAAGTTGTTGGAAATTAACTCAGATAACGCTCAAGCTCATAATAATTTAGGGATTATCTATTTCAAGAAGCGCGAATATGACCAGTCCACAGCTCATTTTGAGACAGCACTTTCCCTGGATGCCGATTATGATGAAGCCAAAGCAAACTTGAACTATGTCAAAAGAAAATATGCATTTGATGCTATGAAGAAAGTCATTGGGCCCAGTATACTGCTTGTTTTATTTTTATCATTTATTATCGTAAGGCGGGTTGCATTGAGAAACCGATTGCAGGAAAACAAACCCCGAAATAGTGAAAGTTGACCCCTGTATTAGCGCAGAGGCAATTTTGATGACCGATTGGTTGAACATGACTCATATATCCCCATTTCATTCCCATTTGCAGCGAGTCCTTGTGATAGGACTCTTGGTGACAGTGGGAGGTTGCGCGGCTGTGATAGAGCAAAAATGGAGTGAGAATTACGCTCTCCAGCCCGGCACACGCTCAACGACGCCAGCCGTAATTGATGGCGATCTCAATACATCCGCTCCTCTTCTGTTAAAAATCCATCCCCAAAAGACCTACGGATACCCTCCCGCCGAGACAGAAATTTCACTCCCCGAACCGAAAGTCATCCGCCGAATTGTTGTTCATAGTAGCGAATTGAAGGATTTCCAACTGTGGGCATACGAAGCTGAAACCGATGCGTGGAAATTGATTCATCAGATCAAAGGGGGTGGAAAATCAAGAATTGAAATTCAGACCCACGTCCAAACCCAGCGCATCAAACTCAAGGTCAATACAATCGCAATATTGGGCGGAAGAAACGTCGTTGAACAGATCCTCAAGGGCGACTCGGGAGTCGCTGAAGGGAAGACATTTGTTGAACGGTTAAGTTCACTCGTTGGAAAGGCGAAGTTGCTCGGTCAATTGAATCGAATCGAAGCCAAACTGCCCCGCGTGCGTGAGATTGAATTGTACGGATATGAAAAGTAACGGCATAGGGGAAATGAATCATCGGGACACTTTTTATCATTTGCGATCTTGTTTAATGTTTGGTATACTAAACCGTAAGTTTTTGAACGCAATCCACTGCTGGTAACATAAAGTTGCCCTTAAAATTCTCAACAGCTAAAAGGAGATATGAGATATGGCTGAGACTCAGGAAACTCAATCGGATGAACCAATGGAGGAAACATCCGATGCTTTAGAAGAACTCGGAGATGATTTGGCATTTCTTCGCGGTGAAAATGATAATCTCGACTACTACCTCGCTTCCAAAGCCTACCACGACGATCGAAATTACGAAGAGGCAATTGAAAAATTTCAAAGTGCTATCAAATACGAAGAACATGCTGAACCGATTCAAGAAACAAAAGAACCTGAAAAAGACCCCGGGTACCAAGCATCTGAAGAACCCGGGAATGAAGTGATTACTAAATCCATGTATTGGATGGGGGAATCTTACGTCAAAATTCAGCAGCTTGATCAAGCAATTGATGTGTTTGAAAAATTAGCTAGCGATTTCGATAAAAATCACCTTGCGCTAGCTGCTCAACGACGCATAGTTTCCCTGAAAGAGAGTCTCCAACGCCTTGCCGAAAGCGAGACCGTATGATGAACAAGATTATCGATTTACGGAGCGATACCGTTACTCACCCGACCCTCAAAATGCGCGAGGCGATGATGAATGCTGAGGTCGGTGATGATTGCTATGGTGAAGATCCAACCGTTCAACGCCTGGAAACGTTAGCCGCCGAAAAGGTTGGAAAAGAAGCATCGATGTATGTCCCGACCGGGACCATGGGAAATACCACAGCGATTCTTGCTCACACGCACGCGGGTGAACACGCAATTATGGACATCGAGTGCCATATCTATTACTATGAAAACGGTGCCATGTCATCAGTGGGCGGCATCATGCCAATCGTCGTAGACAGTTCAGATGGATGTCCGAACGCTGATGTCGTCGAACCGTACCTGCAACGGAGTCCGACCCGTTATCCCAAAACCAGCCTCATCTGTTTGGAGAATACGCATAACCGTCGGGGTGGGCGAGCGATTGGATTGGATCGGATGGGCGCAATCTGCGAATTGGCGCGACGCTACGGTGTGTCTGTGCATCTGGATGGGGCACGTATTTTTAATGCCGCGCTGGCGTTGGGGGTTGAAGTTAAGGAGGTCGCCGCTCACGTTGATTCCGTGATGTTTTGCCTCTCAAAAGGCTTGTGTGCTCCGGTCGGATCAATGCTTGCAGGGGATGCTGACTTTATACAGAAGGCACGATTAGCACGGAGGCAACTCGGCGGTGGGATGCGTCAATCGGGTGTGCTTGCCGCTGCGGGCATCGTCTCCCTGACGGAAATGACAGATCGGCTTATCGAAGACCATGATAACGCCAAACTCCTTGCCAAGGCACTCTTGCAATTTGATCAACTTGACCTGCGTCGGGAGGATTTCCATACCAATATGGTTTTTCTAAATACCGAACCCCTGGGGATCTCTGCGGAGGATTTTGCAGAGCGTGCGGCTCAACACAATATCAGGGTTTCTGTTTATGGCCCAACCACCGTTCGATTGGTCACGAACCATGATGCCAGCCGTGAGGATGTGTTATATGCAGCGGAGGTTTTGGTCGATCTGATTAGGTCTATTCTGAATCGTGCTGTGTAGAGGCGAATGGCGATTTAGGGACATAGATCTTGGCGTAAAAGGACTCCAACCAAGTATGGTAGGGATGATTGGTCTTCCGAAAATAGTAAGGTCTCCCAAAGGGATTGAGGTCGACCTTTCAGGAAGATACACTGCTCGAATAGATACAAATAACATATCACCTGGGGAAGGCGGATTCCATATCCACGTTTACAAGGGCGAAATCGAGGTTGCCAAATTGAATGGGCGGGGCGGTTATATTGTGAGACATCGTGGGCGAATTCTTCAAAAACCTTCCCAATTACCGAAACGCATTCGACGTAATCTCAACAAGCTCGTAAGGCATATTCAGAAAAATATTTAGGAGGAGTCCCATGGAGGATTTGGGATATTTGAAATTCAGTTTAGCACGCGAAGCACTTGAGAAAGGCAACGAAGTTTCAGCGATAGCATTACTTCAAGAGTCGCTGGCATTGAATGAACATTTCAAGTCCTACGAATTACTTGGCGGCATTTTTCTAAAACGTAAGGATCTAATTCAGGCAAGGCAATACCTAGAAAAGGCCCACGGGCTGAATCATAGGAATGATAAAACTGCGACTTTACTCGCTGAGACACTTGCGGCGCAAGGAGATTCAATGAAGGCAATTCGTGTGCTTGAAGATTTGATTTTGAGAAATAAGAATTACGGTCCCGCACAGAAATTACTCAAACAACTTGAAAAAACATAACCCCAAAATGTGAGAGTGTCGAATCAAGCAATTGGGAGACACTGCCATGCTACCTGAAACCGACTTAAATATCATCATATCCTGCGCGAAAAAATATAACGTGTCTGCGGTTTATCTTTTTGGTTCATCACTGAATGAGGGGGCTCAACCACGGGATCTTGATCTTGGCGTCAAAGGACTACAACCGCAATTCTTCTTCAAGTTTTACGGCGAATTATTGCGTTACCTCTCCAAAGATGTTGACCTTGTCGATTTATCCAAGAAATCTTTATTTAATGATTTAGTTGAGGAACGAGGGATCAGAATTTATGGATGAGTTGTTACGTGAAATTGCCGCTGAAAAAGAACAGATTTCCCAGACCCTCACGGCGTTGGAGGAAGCACTAAACCGACAGAAAAGAACGATTGTCGAATTAGCAGCCATAGCAACTTTTTTGCACAATTTCTACAACGGAATCGAAAATCTTCTCAAGCGCGTCCTTCAATTCAAAAAAGTGTCCATTCCTGATTCATAAAGATCTTTTAGATTTAGCGGTCGATCAACACATTATTACGTTAGACCTATCGAGAACTCTTGATGAGTATCGAGCATTTCGGCATTTTTTCGTGCATGGATATGGAGTCATGTTGGATGAAGCTCGGTTATCTCCTTTGGCTGAACATTTACCGAAGGTGTGGGAACAATTTGAAGAAGAACTGGCGGCTTTCGTCGCTTCTATAGAAACCTAAGAGACTGTCTGAAAAATAGGAAGCGAATCCAAGCACAGACAAAGGAAATCTCGATCTAAAAAAAAGACAAGGAAGGGAAAATCAAGATGTTACCCCAAATGCGATCGTGCCCTGAGTGCAAGGGAGTAATGGAATTTAAGTTAATCACGATGAACTATGAAGATTCGAATTTAAGTATTATTATCAGAATTTCTGGTATTCCAGCGTTAGCCTGTACGGAGTGTGGCTTTGAACTGATTTCAATTCAACTCGCTAAATCACTTGATGCGCTGATAGATCCTATTTTTGATTCACTGAAGAAACAGCAACCAGTTATTAAGGCATTGCCAAAAGTTAATATCAATTTTGCTTTTGATGAAAATGCCTTAGCAGTTGCCTAAGGAAAATAAAATATGACAAACTTAAAAACAGTTCTTATGCAGAAGGCCAATAATTTACGCATCCACTCGATTGCATCGACATCGAAAGCTGGTTCTGGACATCCGACGACCTGCATGTCGGCGGCAGACATTGTTTCCGCCTTATTCTTTCATGCCATGCGTTACCATCCAGACGAACCGCATCATCCGAACAACGATCGGTTTATCTTATCAAAAGGGCACGCAGCGCCGATTCTTTACGCAGCTTATGCGGAGGCGGGCATCATTTCCCACGAAGATATGATGACGTTGCGTGAAATCGACAGTATTTTTGAAGGTCACCCAACCCCTCGCTTTGCGTGGGCTGAAGTCGCAACAGGATCGCTGGGACAGGGCTTGTCAATCGGCGTCGGGATGGCGCTTAACGGCAAATATCTGGACAAATCTGATTACCGTGTCTACGTCCTTTTGGGTGATGGCGAAACGGCTGAAGGCGGCGTCTGGGAAGCCGCTGAATTGGCGGCCCACTACAAATTGAATAATCTAATCGGTATCGTCGATGTCAATGGTTTGGGACAAAGCCAGCGAACAATGTACGAGTTTGATATTGATTCCTACTGTCGCCGTTTTGAAGCGTTTGGCTGGAATGCCATCGGCATTGATGGCCACAATTTTGACGAGATTCTGCCTGCGATAGATAAAGCCAAAGCATCGACCGATCAGCCGACGATGATCGTTGCAAAGACCTTCAAGGGCAAAGGGGTCTCGTTTCTCGAAAACGAAGATAACTGGCATGGGAAACCGATTGCTGACGAGGAACAACTGGAGGCAGCACTAAAAGAGCTAGGTCCATTGAGCCACAATGGGGAGATCCAGATCGAAAGGCCGTCCGACGTCGCTGTCACGAAGGCAGAGATTGTTGAAATCGCGCCGCCGGATTATCAGATTGGTGAGGAGATCGCCAGTCGCAGTGGATATGGCGCGGGGCTTGCCAAATTGAGTGACGCAAATTCAACAGTTGTGGCTCTTGATGGTGATACGAAAAACTCGACGTATGCCGAAGAGTTCATGAAGAAGCATCCGGAACGATACTTTGAAATGTTCATTGCTGAACAGAATCTCGTCGGCACCGGAATTGGTCTAGCAAAGCGCGGGAAGATTCCCTTTGTTTCTACATTTGCAGCGTTTTTCGCTCGCGCTTATGATCACATCCGCATGTCGGCGATCTCCCGTGCGAACATCAAATATGTAGGCTCACACTGCGGTGTATCAATTGGCGAAGACGGGCCCTCCCAAATGGGACTAGAAGATCTCGCAATGTTTCGGGCCATCCCAGAATCAGTCGTCCTCTATCCGGG
>JADFGN010000597.1 GCA_022567695.1 Candidatus Poribacteria bacterium
CTGGTTACAGATGGTCGGGACGGGCATCACGACAGCCTATGCTATGCATATTGGTGCCGTCCTTTCACACGCCCAACTGCCAGCGATTACCTGCCATGAACTATGGGAACGTGATCTCTTGAAGGAACGGCTAGAGGTGGTGGATGGAACAATCCAAGTGCCGGAATCACCGGGACTCGGCATCGAAGTTGATGAAGCCGCTCTTGAAAACTACCGTGTTGAGAAAGACACGCCGACGCCCCAGAACTTGTATCGGCAAAGAAAGCGGACCTGCCGAGTACACATTCCCGACGACAAAGGTAGCGAAATTATACATGATTTCACAGGTGAAGATGTCTACTATCCTGCCTTTAGTGAAGGGAAGTATCCGGGATTTGTACCCGGCGTTTGGATGGAGGTCATTGAAACGTAGCAGACCACGCCATAAATGGCATGACCGACGTTTTTGCCGAGCAGGATTACAGAGTTTCTCAACTTCTTATGAAGCAAAAATTTAGCTTTGACATCCCATCCTGTTAGTGATATAATCAACATTCGAGACCTCTGAAATTCTGCTTTCTCTAAACTGAAATTAAAGGTGAGCCAATATTATGAGATCGTACAGGGATATTATTGAAGAAGTCAAAAAAGAAATCCCGGAAGTCACTGTCGACGAAGTTAAGGATAGCCAGGATAGGGGTGAAGATTTTGTGCTCCTTGACGTTCGCGACGACGATGAGTATCGAGCGGGTTACATTCCCAACGCGGTTCATGTGACTCGCGGTATGCTCGAATTCTCGATTGAAAATTACGTGCCAGAACGGGATAAAAAAATCATTGTTTATTGCGCTGCGGGACTGCGTTCCCTCCTTGCTGCAAAGTCGCTTAATGAGATGGGCTACATGGACACTACATCGATGGCAGGCGGTTACAGGGATTGGGCATCTGCTGGATACCCAACAATGCAGGATAAACCGATGAGCCACGAGCAGTACGAGCGATACAGCCGCCACTTCACGTTGCGTGAAGTGGGACAAAAAGGTCAGGCAGCACTTCTTGAATCTAAAGTATTACTCCTCGGCGCTGGAGGATTAGGTTCACCAGCTGCGGTCTACCTCGCGGCTGCGGGCGTTGGCACTCTTGGCGTTGTGGATTCCGACGTCGTTGAACTGAGTAACCTTCAACGCCAGATTCTTCATCGCACGGAAGCCATTGGTACGCCCAAAGTTCAGTCTGCAACAACGACAATCAAATCCCTGAATCCTGACATCGAAGTCGTCCCTCATTATCTTCGCTTGACGTCCGACAACATTATGGACATCATTCAGGACTACGACCTGATTATCGATGGTTGTGATAACTTCCCTACCCGCTATCTGGTAAATGACGCTGCGGTGCTAGCGAATCGAACAATCGTACACGGTAGTATCTCAGAGTTTGAAGGGCAAGTGACCGTAATCAGACCGCATGAAGGGGCATGCTATCGTTGCATGTATCCCGCACCACCGCCACCAGGCATGGTCCCGAGCTGAAGTGAAGCAGGTGTCCTGGGCGTGCTCCCAGGCGTCGTTGGCGTGATGATGGCAACGGAAGCAATCAAACTCATAATCGGCATCGGCAAGCCACTCATCGGTCGTTTGGTGCTTTACGATGCACTCCGTATGCAGTTCCGTGAGTTGAAAGTGAATCGAGATGAAAGCTGCCCGATTTGCGGTGATAATCCAGAGATTACCGAACTTATTGATGATTATGTGCGATGGTACGATGAGTATTGGGAAGGGGAAATTGACGTTGCCGCGGATTAAGCGAAGAACTATAGTCTTCATGAACCCATATCGTCCCTGAAAGGAAAGGATAAAATTTATGCAACCTTGTCCTGGTTGTAACAGTCCGTTAACACAGTTCCCGATCCAACAATCGGGGGTGGATTTATATAGTTGTGATGGCTGCCAGGGTGTTTTTCTCCACAATCCGGGCGAAGAACTTGCGGCCGTAGATAATACATCATTTGATGAACTTGTTGCCGCCTATGGAACAGACTTTCCGATAGATGTCGATCCAAGTACAGTGACTTTACCAGAAGCGGTTGAAGAAGCACTTAGTTAGCTAATGCTTTAAGTCAGAAGTTTTTAACCCCTCCCAACCTCCCCTTCTCAAGGGGAGGAGAAGTTCTCCCCCTTGAGAAGGGGGAGTTAGAGGGGGTTAAGGATTTACGCCGTACAGCACTAGGAATTAGGGTTATTCTACACTTTAATTCCTAATACCCCACCTCCAATATCCAAGCCGTGAAAATTTGGTATCAACCGATCCAATCCCTCCAAGAACACTCAAATTGCCGGGCACTCCTCCCCCTTTTTTGCCTTCTCATTTTGATACTATGCGGCTGTGGCGATGATGAAAATCCAACCCAACCTATTCAAAACGTGCTTGAAATTAAAGAGTTGAGTATCACCGATCAACCTCTCGAAGTGGGTAACACAGCAACTGTCACTGCACTGATCAATTATTCCGGGGATGAAGTCGATCTGATCTATACATGGAAGGCGACCAGCGGCAAGATCTTCGGTGAAGCATCGAGTGTCGCTTACCTCGCGCCCGATCGCCCCGGTACTGATACGATTACGTTGGAATTGACGGATGGATTCGTCGTAGAGAAGCATTCGATTATCGTAGAAGTTGTGGAGACTCACTCGCTCTCGATTGATTCGGGGGCATACTGGCAGGGCGAGGACTTCACACAGAATTTGAAATATCAAGTGGAAGTCACGCAACTCTTCCGTCCAGATGTGAAACTGCGATACGAAATCCTCCAAGATAGGGCACAGACCGGGGCATTTTTAAGTATCCACATCAACAATACACCGCTCGTCGAGGACATGGCAATCGGCTCCGTGCGCCCGGCAGAAAAACAGATCGTTCAGGGTGAAATTGACGCTTCAGAGGTAGTGACAACGCTGGGACGATATGAGATAATTTTCACTCTGGTTGTTGTCCAAGCGGTAGAACAGGGTTGGCAATTACAAGATGCCAAACTCATCGGTGCCCAAGGGTCCGCCATTCGGCAATGAGAAGCGGCTGATACCAATTTGCAATAAATAAAAAGGGTAATCTGATTCGGAGTGCAAAAACAGAGTTTTTGCACTCCATGGATGTGACTTTGATTAACGCAGGTTGGTATGAGGACTGAATAATCAAAAATTGTATCTTTTCAAAAAGTGGGTTCCACGAAATATTGAGATGATACTAAAAATCGGTGTCACATGTCATATCCAGCAACAACATGGGTAGAGGTTAACATCGAAGCGGTGCGTTCTAACGTGCAGGCAGTCAAAGCGTATATTCGGCGACATAGCCATTCGCAACATTCACCAGAATTAATCGCTGTGATTAAGGCAGATGCTTATGGGCACGGCGCGATTCCTGTTGCCCACGCATTACAGGCAGAAGTATCAATGTTTGCCATCGCAACCGTTGAGGAAGCAATCGAACTCCGTGAAGCTGGAATAGATACGCCAATCCTTGTCTTATTTAATCCACTCCCCGATTCAGCCGAAGCAATTGTCCGCTACCAACTCACCCCAGCAGTTTGTGAAACCACGTTCTGCAAAGCGTTGTCTGACATTGGCCGGAAGTTAAATAAGCGAGTGAAGGTCCATGTCAACGTGGATACGGGAATGCATCGTAGCGGGCTACAATATACGGAAGCCGTTCGTTTCGTCCAATGGCTGACATCGCTGGAAGGCATTGAGATTGAAGGACTCTTCACACATTTTGCAACAGCAGATGAGGCGGATGGAAGCTATGCGCATCTTCAGCTAAAACGGTTCAAATCGATATGCGCAGAGCTCGCCCGCCTGAACCTTCAGCCCTCGATTGTTCACGCCGCCAACAGCGCGGGGACAATCGCAATTCCCAAATCCTATTTTGATGCTGTCCGAATCGGTTTGATTCTGTATGGCATTTTTCCATCACCGGACTTCAAGTCTGTTTTCTCTAAAAAGATCCATTTGAAACCCGCCTTGAGTTGGAAGACGCGAGTAATCTGCACGCATGAGGCAAAGCCCAGCGAGGGCGTCAGCTACGGTCTCACATACAAAACCACCCATCAGACATGGCTAGCGACACTCCGCGTGGGCTATGCGGATGGGTATCCACGCTCATTGTCGAATCAGGGGGAAGTCTTAATCGGCGGGAAGCGGCGACCAATTGTCGGACGGGTTTGCATGGATGTAGCGGTGGCGAAGATACATCCCCATGAAAGCGTTGCTGTCGGCGATGAAGTGGTTCTGATCGGGAAACAGGGCGAAGAGGAGATAACCGTTGATAAGGTTGCGACTCAGGCTCAAACCATAT
>JADFGN010000598.1 GCA_022567695.1 Candidatus Poribacteria bacterium
TTGAGTTATTAGCAATAAGAGCCATTACTAATGTAAAAATAAATGAGACCAAGCAGAAGTTAATGACGCACCGACAAATAAGGTGGTTTTAATTTCTACCTATCCTTCAATTATTTAGTGGTGGTGGTGGTTTTTTAAGCTGTGTGCTTTCCGTACAAGGTCTGGATCTTTGGCGAATTTTCGTGTGGCATCAATCAGGTGATCAATGTGAGCGACCATATCTTTCTGAACTTGCGAGATGCGGCTTATCAAATAGATTTGATCGCTTTGGTAAATCGCTTTCCGAATGCACGAGAGCAAGTACATATAGATCTCGTCTGCCTCACTTCCTTCAATTTCAATAGCAATCTCAAAAGCTTCATTGAGTGTAATTTCCCCGGAATTGACTTTTCGTTCATGTTCTTCTAACCCCTGAAGGATCTTTTGAATAGACGCATCGAGGACTTCGGTGGTTGGCTCATCTAACCCGAATGTCTTAGCACACAGAGAACGCCCAAAATCGACAAGGATGTAGTGTTGCCACTCCTCTGTACTCATCTTTTCCCAAAATCGCGCGACCCTTTCATCCACATCCCCCAAAAGAAGAGACAATGTGGCATATAATTTTGCATGCCGGAGTTCAATTTCTTGACATGAATTAAATACCTCAGATAGTTTCACCGACATTCTCCTTTCTAAGAGCGTGTGAAAATACTCATAACTTGCCCTTTCCAGCGAATCGAAAAACATAGCCGTTTAATACTAAACGTAAGTATAGCAAAATATTGAAAGGGAGTCAATAAAAAATCTAAGGGCATATTAGGGCACGGCAGAAGAATTCAGCCTGCGCTCTGCATCCCAAATCTAGGGAAATGTGCCACTCTAAACACCTGATTATAAGCGTTTTGGTAGAGCACAGCACCGTGATATTTCAGCAGTTAAACTAGGAGCAGATACGGCTCTCCGATATATTCCGTCACAGTTTGTAAAAATTGAGCGGCAGGTGTGCCATCAACAATTCGGTGATCGAATGATAGGCTAAGCCCCATCATACTGCGAATCTTTATTTCACCTTCATGGACAATCGGTTTTTTGACAATGCGCCCCACGCCGAGAATCGCGCATTCCGGCGGATTAATGATCGGCGTGAAGGTATCGATGCCGAACATGCCGAGATTGGTAATCGTAAACGTGCCACCCCGGAGGTCAGCCGGGCTGAGTTGGTTATTGCGAGCGTTTTCTGCGAACGTTTGAATCTCGTTGGAAATCGTCGATAACCCTTTCTTATCAGCATTGGTGATAACGGGAACAACCAACCCATCTTCCAGCGCAACAGCAATGCCGATATTGATCTCCTCCATCAGGTGAATCCCGTCCTCCTTGAGCGTCGAGTTAAGGCGTGGATACTGTCTCAGCGCATTAGCGACTACTTTGACAAGGAGATCGGTGTAAGAGAGTTTAACCGCTTTCGCACTCAGTTTTTGATTAAGCAGGTTTCTCAATTCGACGAATTCTGTGACATCAACCTCCGTGTTTAGTGTGACGCTCGCTGCCGCTTGGCTGCTAAGAGTCATCCGATCGGCGATGATCTGACGCATACCCGTCATCGGAATCACTTGAGTTGGGGCGATTTCAGGTGAAATTTCGGGAACTGGTTCGGGAGGTATAATTTTCGCGGCTTCAACGGCTCTGAGCACATCATCACGCACGATTCGTCCGTCTGGACCAGAACCTGCAAGAGTTTTAAGTTCTAATCCGTGTTCTTTTGCTAGCCGCCGTGCTAACGGTGAAGCCTTAAGCCGACCTGATTCGACGGGTTCAGGCACATGCCTTTCGATATAGATCTGCACATCAGCTTCAACAATCCTTCCCCCCGGCCCTGAACCCTTTACTTGAGCCAGATCGATATTCTGTGCTTCGGCTAAATGGCGTGCTACAGGGGAAGCTTTGATGGGTGTTAATGGTGTTGAAATTGGCTTATCCGGCATTAACGCAGGCGGGGGTTTCTCAACTTTTTTCTCAGTGGGTATCGGGGCAGAATCGCGTCTCTCGACCTTTTCACCTGGTGCCGTGATAATCGCTAAGACCGCGTTCACCGGAACTGTGCTTCCATCCTCGGCGAGGATCTGTGCAATAATCCCATCGGCGGGAGATTCCATTTCATGTACCACTTTGTCAGTTTCAATTTCTAGAACCGGATCGCCTTCCTTAACCGTATCACCTTCTGTGACCAACCATTTTCCAATTGTCCCCGTCGTCATGGTTTGATCCATTTGGGGCATCGTCAATTCAACTGCCATGTTGTTCCTTCTCCTAATTGGGCGTATCAGATATGAACAGCTTCTTTATAAATATCTATTCATGGCACGAAGATACAAGATACAAGATGCGAAATATTGACAAGGAATGCTCTTCTGAATCCTGTACCCTGCATATTCTGTATCCCCATCAATATCCCAACTCTCGCAAATATTCCCGGTTCACACGCATCCGCTCTTCATCAGAGCGATTTTCGACCTGTCCTGGACACGCTGTCACCCAGCGATCATAGCCGATTTCCTCCAAAGTTCTCATGATTCCCGGAAAATCCATCGTTGTCCCACTCCCGACCTCGACCCAATCCACTTGATAAGGTGTATCACCACCACCGGAGGTGTGACCATAATCCTGAAGGTGGACGTAGATCAAAGAATCACGGTATCGGCGTATTGACTCAATGGGATCATATCCCCAAAGTGCTGAGTGTGACACATCAATACACAGCTTACATTTTCTGAGCAAACTCATGTACTTTGCCCAATCCTCGATCGAATCGACGGTCGTGTTGGTATGGATATGGTAGCAGATTTCTAGATCGTATTGTGCCGCATACTCCGCCCACTCCTCTGAAACGTCAGCCAGCGCTGCGATATCCGAGTCATTTAGCGGACGGTCTTTTGGCTTGCCAGCCCCCATGAACATGAAGCAGTCCGCCTCGACTTCAGCGGCAAAGTCCATTCGCCGTTTATTAAGCTCCATTTGATTTGGATCTTTGTCGATCGGTAGCCCCCGTGCGGTTACAACAGCGACTGGCAAGCCAGCGTTGTCGCAAATCTGTCGGATGCGTTTCGGCGTTCCTACCCAATCGAGAGATTGCCGCATCTCCCAACCATCCCATCCGGCGTCCTTGAGTTGCGTTAGAAGTTTTTCGAAATCAGGTGTTTGCCATCGTAAAGTGCTGTAGCCAAGTTTGAAACCCATAAATTACCTCCTGTTGCCATTAGCACATCAGTTTTCAGATGAATGGAACATTTTCAACGGACATAACTTTATTACAGTCGGGTGAACTTGTCAAGTGATTTCTTAAACGCTTGGTGCGAGTTATTGAAAAACAACACTTCAGCTGTCTTTCTTTGGACATCGGGCGTGTTGACGTGCAAACACCCAGTGTTAAAGACAACCAGGGTTTGCGGGAATAATCCACACCAAGCGTTACCGTAAAATGTAATATCGTCAGGGCAAGAAGACATGCTATGTGTGACAAATACGCACAGTTTTAGGTGAATATGTCGGCAATTTAATCTCAGGCGATCGGCAAGAAAGTCGTTAAAATAAGTAACCAACTGAGTTTCTGACTCTATAATACCTATCCGATTCAGACTGGCACGATCATTGCTTTTATACACTTCAATTCACTACAGATTTTCCTACCAAGTTCCTTCCAACACCGTATAGGTTGCTTTCTGTAGTCGATAAAGGTAACCCACTGGAGAGGGTGAGACACAAAGCAACAGATCCTCGCCAAAGGCAGGATGGCTGCGCTACCGAAATTAATTATACCATTTGGACTTCCGGATGCACCTATTTTGTGATAAAATTAAGGGTGTTATTTCGCGTAAACCACTCAATATTATCTGGAGGTTCTTATGCCCAAGAGAGTCAAGGTTTTTGGACCAGCAACTCCCGAGGAGATTGCCGCCGCTTACCATCAATGTACAAGTCCACATGACTATTCTGAAATCGGCTTGATATCTTCCGACATCAAGTCAAATGATTATTGTGAAAGAATCGGATATCCCGATCTTCAGATCCTGCTACGATTAACCGTTCCACCTTTTCTGCCGCGGTTGTCTTTAACTAATTTTCGTGAATAAGTTCCCGCAAGAAATCAGTTATCATGCGGGTCCTGTGGTTTAAAATATATACTTTAATAGAGAAATTTAGTTAGTTAATTTTCAATAAAAAACTATACATTCCTGATTCGTCAATGGTAGCATTGATGCGGGTTTTTCTAATCTTCAATCTTCAATCTTCAATCGAAAATTAGTTAAGCAAGTTTAAGAATTCGAGTGGGAGTCCTCAAATCACTAAACCCG
>JADFGN010000599.1 GCA_022567695.1 Candidatus Poribacteria bacterium
TGATCATTCTTCCGTTCCCAGTCCCTTAGCCGAGCGGCATACGAACGCGCTTCGAGCACTTCGTCGGGCATCAGCGACCCCGACTGAATCTGTTGATCGACAAAATCGTTCATATACGCTGACCAGTCACTCCAATTGTGCCACACCTCCAAGATGGCGGATGAATCAATGCTTCGCTCTTGGCGTTGGACAATCGTGACAATCTGCTCGTCAGAATAGTCCTTATCTACCATCAACGAGGACTTGATGGTTCTAGCGATACGCCGTCCTAACGAATCTCCTGTGGTAGAACCTTCACTCGCGCCTGTGGTGGCTGAAACGTGTTTATCATCAGGTGACACGGTACTGATTCGATTCCCTATCCATTGAAGTCGTTGCTCATCCGTTTCGGGGTACTTTGCGGCGACTTGAAGTCGCCGCAAATCCGCTTTTGTAGGCGTGTGTTTGAATGCCTCTGTGGTAGAACCTTCTTTTTTCGTTTCGAGATAACCAAAAGCGTCTGAGACACCTTTATCTGCGTCCTGAGCAACGGACGGGGAACATTTATCAGAGTCCCTTTCTACCCTAACGTTACCCCGACCCCTTTGCAGCATCACCTTTTTGCGTTTGAAATCAGCAATCTCCTGCGTCACTTCCGCAACTTCGTCCACGCTCAATGTACCTGAACGACGCATCTCATCGAGTCCGACGATTTTCGCCTGAATCTCGCTTAACTCCATGAATGCGTCGGGTTTGGGTTGTTTAGTGGGTTCAACGGGGTTGGGTGGCGTGTCTTTAGGTTCCACAGGAGTCGGCGCAAGCTCATTCCACACTCCCAAAATCACATCATCGCCGGGTGTATCGTCAAACGCATCAAGCCCCGGCTGTGCATGAGAAAGCACCTCATCACGGCTCAACGGTGAAATGATGCCAGCTTTCAGCATGGCGGCGCGTCCGGCGAGGTTACGGCGGACTGTCGCCAGTGACGTTTTTGGTGTGTCGGGGCGGCTTGGCTCGGCTTGGTTCGGCTTGGGCGGCGGAGCGGAACCTTTTTCGGAGTCTCCACTATCCATATTCTCATGAATGGGATTTTGCCTCTCGATTTGCGGCGCTTCGACCATTGAATCGTTGGATTCAGAAGAGGGTTGTTTATGGGAAGAAAAAGATTCACCTGACTTCACAGCATGAATCGCACCACGGAGAATCTTCTTCCCTCTGGGTGTTGCGTTCGATTCAGAGTGGTCGGGATCGCCAGTGTAAGCGGTTGGGTAGTCGTAAGGATGGTGTCCTGCGGGGTTGCGTTTAGTCCTATGAAACGCACGTATCAATGCCGCAGTCGCAACGTTTTCGTCAACGGCGTGTTGAGCCATCGTCGCTCTTATCGCTTTTGAGAAATATTTATCAAACTCCTCCCCCTCACCTTCTTCGTACTCGTGACTCTCGTTCCATGCTAATGACAACATTTCTATATTTGAGGGGGATATAGGGGGAGGGTATTCTTGTATACATTCTTTTAAAGATTCTTGAACCGTTTGCGAGTCGTCGCTTGAAACCCGTTGGGGACGTGGGTTTGGGGGATTTTCGGCAGGGGATTCTTGTGACGAAACGCTCACAGTCTTGTGACCATCCGCGCACAAACTTGTGACCGTTTGCTCACAGTTTTGTGATTTCAAAGCCGTTTCAGCATCACGCGCTCTTAGCCGCTTAATCGCCTCCATCGCTGAATGTCTTTTCGCCATTTTGATGAACGCGACAATCAGCGCAACATGCATCCATCGCACTTGCTCAAGAGTGCCGATATAAAACATACGACACTGACGATGGGCATGGGGAAGCTGGATAGCAAGTCCGAGCGACTGGATTTCTTGTCGTGCGCGGCTGATGGTTTCTCGACGATACCCGAAAGTGTCCCGAATATCTCTATCAGACACCTTAAATGTCCACCCCGTCTTTTGTTTGCCATCAACTCGTCCCACGATATAAGAATATATGTCTTTACCCGATGGGGATAACCTTCGCGTTACCAGATGACTGTCTTTTGGTAAGGGTGAAAAAGTATAAGGGAATCGGTTCTTCCTTGCAGTAATAGGTTCACTCATAGTACAATATCCTCTCTTTATGCACCAATCGCAAGCCCCACAAAAGACTATACGATTGATGCAGTTCCGCCATGTCAGGCGGTTTTGGGTTTGTGCCGTTTATGCTGACTACCCGACACACTGTTGGGCAGTCGCTTAGGCGGCTTTTTTTATTTGAATAAATTCGTCGAGGTCAAGTTTCAAAAAACCTGCAACCTTATTAATCTCGTCGATTGTAAAACACGCCTCACCTTCCAGCTTCTTTGCCAAAAACGGATGCGAGATTTCTAAATGCTCTGCGAGTTTCCGTTTTTGTCCATGCCGAATATGCCCTCTGACTCTAGCGAGATCTATACGTATATATTTCATGCTTATCAACTCCCAGTGTAGTTTAGATGTGAATTATATCACCTGCTCTATGTTTTGTCAATGAAAATCACATATCGGTATTCCAAGTTAAAAAACACACTTTTATTTACAACTAAGTGGAAATTATATTGACAAATGGAAGTTTACATGTTATAATACCAGCACAATCAAGGAACGAGACATCAAGCGGAAGGTGATGTGAAAAGCCGCATTAAAAAGCCAAAGTTCCTCACCGAAAGTCAGGAATACGATACGCTGAACACGGTTTCCGTAGGGCGTGTAAGACACAAGACGAAGGCAATCGAGAGTGAGTAAGTTTCAACCCTAGACATAAAAAAGCCACGATGATGCGGACACATCACCGAGGCATTCACATCATAATTATTACGAAATGAGGTAACTACGATGCAACTCGGAATTTTACCACACGACGAATCGACTATCAACGATTTTAGTCAACTGATCCCTGCTGAAATCACGGAATACAACACTTGGGCGGATTCCGTTCCCCTTGAGGAACCAGACGAACTCGAACAACGCCATAACGAAGAGGGCAAAGCACTTTTTCAATTTGCCAAGTTCACGTTTGATACGCTTCACTTAAAAGGAGGAAAATTTTAACATGCAAATTTCACAGAGTCAACCTATGGACGCTGGTGATTTCTTGCCATCAAATTCATCATGGCTTCGCCGCTATTTCGACTATGCTTATCCTATCTGTGATGCACCGGATCAATTTCATATCGCCAATGGGCTTTCTGTGCTATCGGTGGGATGTCAAGATCTTTTCCTTGTGTACGATGAGGAAAGGATTCGTCCGAATCTGTGGATTTCGCTCGTTGCACCGAGTGGCATCTGTCGGAAATCCACATCGATAAGAATCGCACGACGGATTTTGGAAAGAATCGATAACCACCATATTTTTGCGGATTCTATCACGGCGGCCGCGTTTGCTCACACGCTCGTCGAGCATAATTCAGGCACTTTTTGTTGGCATCATCTTGAAGGAAAACTCAAGGGTCGAGGTAACCTGAATCGGTTTTTATCGACTTTGCAGGAGACCTACAATTGCCCACCTTTCTTCAATTACGCGCTGCATACCCGT
The DNA here is from genome assembly GCA_022567695.1 of Candidatus Poribacteria bacterium. Classification (GTDB taxonomy): domain Bacteria; phylum Poribacteria; class WGA-4E; order WGA-4E; family PCPOR2b; genus JADFGN01. The sequence goes on from JADFGN010000599.1 coordinate 3,532, forward strand.
CGGTCGGTGCGAATCGAAAACCCGTTTGTCAACATCATAGCGGCGACATTTCCAGAGTCCATAGGCTCTTGGCTGAAGGAGGGCAATCTCAAGGGCGGGTTGTTGCCACGTTTTCTGTGGGTTAGGGCTGACACGCGGACGAGGTTTATTGCGTTCCCACCAGAGCCACCCAAGGCGTTGGAGGACGAGCTGGTCGAAAAACTGGCTCTCATTCGCCAGACGTTTCGGGGCGAGATGATGCTGAGTGCCGAAGCCGAATCGATGTATTCGGAGTTTGTGTCGCAGTTGCAACAAGATGTTTCGGATGAAATACTTTTCACCGTGCGCTGGCATATGACCTAATGAAGAAGGCACGGGAGACAGGGAATGGGAAATGACCGACGACACCAAAATTAATTTGGCGTCCATGGACGTTGCGGAAGAAAAGCGCCAGAAATTGAAGCAACTTCTCCCCGAAGTGTTCGCCGAAGACAAAGTAGACTTCGATGCCCTACGCCGCGTGTTGGGCGATATGGTCGATGCGGACAAGGAACGTTTCGGCCTGAATTGGCCCGGGAAGGCAGACTGCATGAGGGTCATTCAAGCGCCCAGCGTTGCCACCCTGAAGCCCTGTCGTGAGGAATCCATCAACTTCGATGAAACGGAAAACCTGTTCATCGAAGGCGACAATCTCGAAGTGCTCAAGCTCTTGCAGAAATCCTATTTTGGCAAGATCAAGATGATCTATATCGACCCGCCCTACAAGAAGGGCAAGGAATTCATTTATCCAGACAAATATGCGGAGGGCCTAAAAACC
>JADFGN010000600.1:0-2962 GCA_022567695.1 Candidatus Poribacteria bacterium
GATTCCTCAATTTGCTCTGGCTCCGATTCGCCAAGCTCTATAGATGTTTCCTCCAGATCGCCCGTGCCGATTTCCAAAGTTTCTTCTTCGGCTTCGGCATTAAAATCCAATACATCAGACAGGACATTTTCGACCACATCACGCTCTTCACGCATAAATTGCGGTTGTCCAAGCAGTTGTTCAAGTGTTCGAGAGCCAACCTTTAACACGAGTGGATGAAAAGAAAGTGTTTCTGCATCCGCTAGTTCAAACAGCGACCTCGCAACAAGAGCAACCTCTCCTTTTTCACGCTGTCCGATGCGCTTAAACCGAGTTTCGCAAGCTCTCAAAGCCTGCAACATTTTATGAGTAAAATCTGGAGTAATTAGGTTCGGCAATACCTCTTGACGAAATTTTTCGCCAAGAGTTTCGCGCTCCCTTTCCGGCGATTTTAAGATTGATTCGATTTCATCATCAGTTTCAGTTTCGTCTGTCAGCGAAGGTAAGTTCGATTCAAGCAACTTCACTATAGACTGACGCATCAAATCCGTATCAAAAGTCATCGACTCGAACTCAGGTTCATAGAGCAACAAGCGACTCTGCAAGATTCTCTCTTGCAACCGTTCCTCATCTGATTTTCCACTCTGCAACATCTGTTGCTTCTTAATCGCGATTTGTTTGCGCCGGGACTTCTGATCCTGCTTCCGCTTCGCCCGTTTATGCGCAATATTTAGAGATCGATTCTTTTTTTTGGCCATTTTTCAATTTGGTTCAGAACTACGTGGAAAGGGGATTCCAAGATTTGAATGAGTCTTTAACTATCCAACTTACCGGCAGACTTAGGAAAGTATACAAAACTGGGGAAAAATTGTCAATAACGAATAATGCGATTCAGGAATTCTCAGTGTTGGGGAAACTCACCGTTCACCGAAAAAAGAAAAAGCCGACTCATATCCAACGAGTCGGCTTTGATCGGATAGACTGACTTTCTTCTGCTACTTCCTCGCGCCATGTCTGTGGAGCATTTCGACAATTTCCGTGTGTTCCTCTTTCTTTGTTCGTGCCAGCGGTGTTGCCCAATCACCGTCCGCAAGATTTGGGTCGGCCCCCTGCTCAAGGAGAAAACGCGCCATTTCGACATGACCTTTGCGTGATGCGGATGCCAGCGGGGTTTCACCGTTTTCCAGTTTAATCGCGTTGATGTCTGCGCCAAACTCCAGAAACGCCGCCGCGGATTCGGTATCGCCACTTTCAGCACAAGCGTGGAGAAACGTCTTGCCGACCCAGTCCGATTTGTTGGGGTCGAATCCGTGTTCGACGAGCAGTTGGAGCGTCTCCCGAGAGTTCGGATGGGTGTTGCTCCACAATACGCCGTCGTTCGCACGAGTGACGAACTCGGGGTGCGTCTCAACCAGCACTCGAATCACGTCCTCCTTTTCTAAGACGCATCGCATGAACTCTTCGTGCTCGATTACGAAGCGGTCGTGTTTTCGCAACGCGGCTTTCAGTTCTTTAGCCGACATTGCATACGGTGGCTTTTGGGCGCCGTGAGATTGCAACAACGTCTGCATCTCGGCGCAAGCATTCGGGTGGTTATACTCAACGATGGTCAAACAACAGCCGCACGAGTCCACACCTGCGTTTGGATTCGCTCCACGTTCGAGTAGAAGTTTCGCTGTCTTCAGGTGATTGCCAGCACACGCCTCAAACAATGCTCTGCCGGAGGGGGCTAATTCTTCCGGTCGGTTTGGGTCAGCACCGTGGTCGAGTAGCACTTTGACAATCTCGGTATATCCAGACCGTGCGGCATAGAATAGCGGGCTATGCCGCGCAGAATCAAGCTGTGAAGCGAGGTCGGAATTTTCCGCCAAAATCTCCTCAACCCTTTCTCGATTACCGATCGCCACAGCAATTGAAAGATTATATTCAGCCCCTTTACCGAGCAGATAGCCGGTAACAATTGGCGTCAGCCGAATGGCAGCATCGGTCAGGTCGCGATGTTCTTTGAACCAGTAATCGCCTGTGAGGGAAAGCAGTGCGGGGGTTTTACCATCGGCACGTTGTGCGTTGATATCTCCTCCAAGTTCGAGAAATCGATCGATCAGAGAAAGTTGGCGAGTCATCACAGCCCAGTGGATGGTGTTGTTTCCGAAAGCATCAGCAGCGCAGGCCAGGTTGGGCTCTGCGCGCAAGACCGATTCTACACGTTCACTATCTCGTGAGACGATCGCCTCCTTCAGGTCTTCAAATTCCGGAGCATAGTTAAAGCGATCCTTCATAGCAGATTCTAATAACGTATGGACATCGTTGTGTCCACGTTCCCGTGCCGTGTCAAGCAGTTTATTCCATGAGTTGTACATGAAGCGCGATCGCCCCGCATCCGCCCCCGCATCGAGCAGAAGTTTGACGATGTCGGCGTGCCCTTCGCGGACTCCCATATGGATTGGGAATTGGTACCAAAACTGTGCGTTCACTAGGCACGGATCTTTTTCAAGAAGTGCATTGACTTTCGTTAAATCCCCGGCAACGCAGGCTTGCATCAACTCCCACGCATCGTTCCCATCAACTTTGTCCACACCGCGAACATACGTTGTCGTTTTCATGGATATGGGCTGAATCATGCGGCGGACCTTATCGGAAAACTGGCTGTCCTGCGACGGCGCATTTTCTTGAAGTGTCTTTTTAACCATTGGAATAATCCTTTCTTCGCTAAGCAGTTCTTTCAGTCGCCTCCGTGCTGTTTGGAGACGGCTGTTGATTGTGGTCTGTGGGACTTGTAAGAAATTGGCGAGTTGTTTTTGCGAATAGCCACTGATGTAAAAAAGCGTAACGGCTTGGCGATGGTGCTCTGACAAAGCGGCAATAGCCGCAAGTCTTGTTCCACGTGAGACACCAGACCAACTTATTAGAAGGGGGGAAAGAGGGATTGGTATGAATACCTGCGGAACCAAATGGAAACACGACCAGAAGAATTTCCAGAGAA
>JADFGN010000600.1:2972-4321 GCA_022567695.1 Candidatus Poribacteria bacterium
GTATTTTCTCCTCCTCGGCTTCCATCTCTGCGAGGGGTTGAGCGGCACCTGAGCGTGGTTCCATCACGTCATCTAGCGGAACGGTCTCAAGCGACTTACGCCGTGTGAACCGATTGCAGTGCTTGAATACAATTCGCCTCAACCACGCCGGGAACGCGGCAATACCGTAAACCTTCGAGAGGTCTGCATATGCCTCAATGAACGCTTCCTGCGCAGCGTCCTCGGCGAGATGGAAATCGCGGAGAATCGAATAGGCGTAGCCAACTGCCATATCTTGGAATCGTTGAACGATTTTCCCGAATGCATAATAATCGCCCGTTTGCGCGCGGCTAAAGATGAGTTCGAGGTTTTCCATACAATCTCCTCAAGTCGAGAGCTTCTATCAATATAATCCCACCTTGTGACCCAAATCTATTTTCAATTGTAATTTTTTTTGTGACTTTTTTCATAATGAAAACCCCCAGCAATCACAATGAATGCCGGGGGTTTTTTATTGACTAATATTATTAAAAGAAAGCAAGCATCACGTCTACAATGCGGCGAGGATTTTACTTTTCAGTACGTCCTTGGATAGGGCGCCAACAATCTGCTCAGCGACCTCTCCATCTTTGAACACAAGTAGCGTTGGAATGCTACGAATTCCGTACTTCATTGCCGTTGCACGATTATCGTCAACATTGAGTTTTCCAACTGAGAATTTGCCGACATTCTCAGTGGCAAGTTCTTCAAGGATGGGGGCGATCATCTTGCATGGGCCGCACCATTCCGCCCAAAAATCGACAACAGTTGGCATATCCGAAGTCAGAACAGTACCTTCAAAAGTATCATCGGTGATTTCAAAAACGTTGCCAGCCATGAATTTTCTCCTTATATTTTTTGAGATGATTCGATTTCAAATCGACGCTGTAATTATAGCGTCTCGCTTCGTTCAATGTCAAGCATGATTTACGGTTTAAGTGTTTCTAACCGTAAATGTGCCTCTTCTGATATGCCCTTACCCGACAGCTTGTGCTACAGTAGATACGTACAGATCCGCGTCCACGTTCAGAAGGGGCAAAGATTTTTCCGCACTCTGGGAGAACGCATTTCCTGATATTTAATTTATCACGTAACAGATGAGAGAGGCTCTCATGAATAGCTCCTGCGACTTTACCGATAGCGATTCCGTGCCAATCCAGAAGGTCTACGGACGATTCGACGATTCTGTGCTGTTTCAAGTCTATCCAATCTCCATCAAACGGTGTCTTATCTTGATTGAGAGCAATTAGAAAACAGCCCTGAAATTTTCCTAGTTCATTCAGCCAAGAGAGATTGGCTAGGGAAATTTTCTGATTTTGAAAAAAGTCTTG
>JADFGN010000601.1 GCA_022567695.1 Candidatus Poribacteria bacterium
GCCAACGGGCGGCAAAGATCGAGGCAGAAAAGCGGAAACTCGAAGCAGAAAAAAGAAGGCGTGAGGAGGAATCTCGAGATCTCATTAGTAGCCTACAACAGGAGATTGAAAACAAGGAAATCCAGATTACTGAACTTAGAGGAAGGCTGACGGTCAATTTGATGGACAAGATCCTTTTTGACTCCGGGAGATCAACGATTAAACCTGAAGGTAAGCGTGTCCTGAAAAAGATTGCAGAGACGTTTTTAAATCGCTTTCCAGACCGAGAGATTCGGGTTGAAGGACACACGGACAATGAGTCGTTCAAAGGCTCCGTCTCGAACAATTGGGAATTATCGACGGCGCGAGCTATTTCCGCGGTGCGTTATCTTCAAGAACATGCTAATGTAGAGGCAACCCGTTTGGCTGCTACGGGTTATGCCCATTATCATCCAATCGACACAAACGATACGCGAGAGGGCAAAGCACGGAATCGTCGAATCGAGATTATTGTTATGCCCCCGAAAACCGACAGTTTGCAAGAGTAGAATCTCTTGCGGAGAAGCTATAGATAAAGTGTTGGCACAATATATCCCCGAAGCATCTCAACCTGCTTAGGAATATCGATTAATAAGTTGGACATACCATAGCCGAATATGAACACAGAAACTCACAAGGTTCAAGAAATTGAATCCCTACTGGAAAAGCACAACTCGTTTCGAGAAAACTGTTTGAATCTCATTGCGTCTGAGAATATCCCGAGTCCAATGGTAGAAAGGTTACTCGTCGAAGACTTAGACCGTCGCTATGGGAACTACAGCGGCATCGATTTGCATAGACGAAGTTACCAGGGGAATCGGTTTATCGCGCAGATCGAGGAATTGGCGCATCAATTGGCAAAGCAACTTTTCGGTGCAGCGTATGTTGATCTCCGTCCATTGTCAGGCAATATCGCGGGCATCGCAGCCATATTCGCGCTCGGCAGCCCTGGCGATACTGTGCTAGAGGTTGATAACGGACACCGTTATGCACACAAACTGGCGTCTTCCCCTTTGCAAGTTAAACTGCAATCCATCCGGATTCCTTGGGATGGCGCGAGGTACAACATTGATCTAAATCAGACTATTTCGCTGATTCAACAACATCGTCCCAAACTCGTCATCATTGGATCGGGGCTGTTTCTTTTTCCTCAACCGGTACGAGAGCTCAAAGAAACAATGAGAAAGTACAACCCCGGTTCTTACCTGATCTATGACGCCGCCCATGTCATGGGGCTGATTGCTGGTAAGCGGTTTCAGTCTCCGTTGCACGAGGGTGCGGATGTGGTGATTTCCAGCACCCATAAAACCCTTGCCGGGCCTCAAGGTGGAATGATTTTAACCAATGATAGAGCTATCGCAGAGAAAATCGCGTCAGCAATTACACCGCTGCTCGTGGCGAATCATCACCTCAGTCGCTTGCCGGCACTTGCCGGAACATTTCTGGAATGGTTGACTTGCGGTGAATCACATGCGAGCGCGATTATCGACAACGCAAAGGCGTTGGCCGGCGCATTGCATGAGCGCGGTGTTCCTCTCGCTGGAGAGGGGCTTGGATTCACAGAATCTCACACACTGCTACCAATTGTTGACAAATTTGGCGAGGGCAAAGCGATAGCGGATAGTCTTGAGGCGTGTCATATCATCGCTGGCGCGTCCAGGTTACCTGCAGAATTAGGAACACATGGTTTACGCATCGGCGTACAAGAGGTCACTCGACGCGGCATGATTGAGACGGATGCACCAGAGATTGCCGATTGTATTGTCGGTGTTTTGCACGGGCGGAACCATGCCGATGTAAAACGTCGGGTGATTGCTTTGGCTAAGCGATTTAATCAAATTCGATTCACGCTTGAATCGACATAAGTAGGTGGACTCAATTTTGGCACATCAGACCTGACAGGTTTGCCAAACCTGTCAGGTCTACAGATACGGAGTTTCACGCTTCAAATTGAAAACGAACCAGCCTGTATGAAGCCAGATTAAGATGTAAGATACAAGATATAAGAAGAACGATGCAAGTTCTCTGTATCCTGTATCCTTGAATCATCCAAAACCGCAATTTATGCTCTCGTTGAGTACAGTTTACGTGAGGTTAAAAGCATGAGACATTTCATAACACTTGACGATCTATCGAACTTTGAAATCAAACAAATTTTCCGGCTTGCAGATCAGATGCGGACACAGTTGGCAACATGGTCCGGGTTCTGCAAGGGCAAGCTCCTAGCAACGCTGTTTTACGAACCGAGTACGCGCACACGGCTGTCGTTTGAAAGCGCAATGGAGCGGCTTGACGGGCACGCACTTGGCTTTGCAGATCCGCACGCCGCTTCTGTTGCAAAGGGCGAAACGATTGCCGACACGGCCCGTATGGTGACCAACTACTCACATCTCATTGTTGTGCGCCACAATTGGGCGGGCGCAGCGCGGGTCATGGCACGTTATGCCAATATTCCCGTCATCAACGGCGGGGATGGCAGCCATAGCCATCCAACACAAGCACTGATAGACCTCTACACAATCATCCAACGCAAAGGGAGTGTGGAGGGCATGAAGGTCGGAATCTGTGGAGACTTGCGATATGGGAGGGCAGCTCACTCACTTGCACTTGGTGTTGCACGGTTCGGTGGAAAGTTGGTTCATATTGCTCCGGAGGGTTTTCAAATCCCAGATTGGGTTCTCACGCGGTTGAGATACCTCTACGGGCAAGAGCCCACTGAGATGACTCAACTCAGGGATGTGATCGGTGAACTCGATGTTATCTACGTAAATCGGCTTCAGGCAGAACGCTTTCCACCGGACATTGATCCGGCGAAGATGAGTGGAAGCTATCTCCTCAATGCCGCAGTGATGGAGGACGCCAAGCCGGATGCAATTATTATGCACCCTCTTCCGCGCGTCAACGAACTCGCTTATGAGTTGGACGAAGATCCACGGGCGGCTTATTTTGAGCAATCGGCGAACGGCGTTCCAGTTCGAATGGCACTCATCGCCAGTTTGTTAGGGCTTGAGCAGCTTGTTTTGACGCATCCGCCGTCGCGAGAGATTGCCGTAGCTGATCGCCGGTGTGATAATCCCAACTGTGTTACGAATCATGAAAGCTATCTGGAACCTGAGACTGAAACGATCAGGGGGGAAGAAGCGTCGGTGACTGCTTGCGCTTATTGCCAAGAGATTAAAACGTGAACGCGCAGTTACGATTTTCAACAAATCAAAGGAGATGATGCTATGAACCGTTTAACGATTGCTTTACCGGATGAGCTATACAACCAATTGGCTGAACGGGCATTATCTCTGAAAAAGACTCCTGAAGAGATAGTGTTAGCGGGTCTTCGTCGCGAATTTGGTAAGGGCTTTTTGGATAGCGAGACAGCTAAAGTACAAGCTATTGACTTTTTACGGCGACGTGCTGGAAGGTGTCTCACCGTTAGAGAACCGATTTTTGAAGAGATAGATTTGCCCTTTTGGCTTGTGCCTGTTGTTACCAATGTTGCACCATGTCAAGCAACTTTTGTCGGGCAAATTATAATCAACGCAACAACCGGAAAAGTGTTGAATTCCGAACGAGATGTGGTAGAAATGATCAAGAAAGGGCACCAAAGTTTAGGTTTTCAGAAATTGCTACCGCGCAAACAGGAACGCCTAGCGGAATTATTGGCAATAAATCATCAAGCGGCTCTAACAGGAAACGAAAAAAAAGAAATGGAGAATCTTCTTACTGAAGAACAGGCATTGCAAGTTAGAAATCTTAAAGCGGTGGAGAAACGGTTGCTAACAAAAGACTGATAAGGAGAACGCTTTGTGCGTATAGGCCATCCCCTCCGAGCACTTGTGGCAGAAAGAGCAACCTTTCGATGTGAATATTGCTATTATCCAGAGGAATTCTCACCATCTTCCTTTGAAGTTGAACACATAAAATCACTAACAGCAGGAGGCTTGACAAAGCTTGAAAATCTTGCCTTGGCTTGTTCGCATTGTAACAGACACAAATCTATAAAGCAAGAAGGCATTGATCCAGTAACAAAACGGGCGGCTCGACTTTTCAATCCACGCACTAACAGTTGGTCAAAACATTTCATTCTTGACCGAACAACGGGGATAATTGAGGGGGTAACACCCATTGGCAGAGCAACGGTAAAGGTGCTCTGTATGAATGATATTCAACCATTGACCGCACGTCGTAATCTGATTCGGTTGGAGGTATTATGAGGATTATGAACGAGAATTAAGTTTCCCGTTCAACATCAAACGTCTGTATAACACCATTTGCCAATAACCGTTGGGCAATCGTCTCAAGCTCGGAGT
>JADFGN010000602.1 GCA_022567695.1 Candidatus Poribacteria bacterium
TGGACTCCGCACCGAAGAGAGTCCGAACCGAATGCTCGGCTTGCACAGAGCGAGACGGGCACACAGCAACTTGATGAACAGCACACCCGTAGCATGACGCCTGAGACGCTGAACCGTGTCAGAGAGCGAGAGCAACAGATTAAGGCTGCCAAGACCGAGCAGGACAGAGAAGCCGCCGCGAAGGAGGATAAAGCCTTCTATCGCCTCTCGTTGGTCTTTCATGGTGATGAGGCAGAGATGGTGAAGTCGGTACTTGGCAAAGAACCCGCCCAACGAATCGTGGAGATATGTCGTGCTGTATAAACTCTCACCATCGACACTCAAATACGACTTTGCGAAATGCCCCCGATGCTTCTGGCTGAAGCTGGTATCTGGCTTACGTGCCCCGTCGATGTTCTTTCCACCGCTATTCAATCGCATTCATTCGTGGATCTATGAGTACATGGCATCGGTGCATACATCCGATATTCTCCCCGATATGCCTGCGGGTCGCTTGATCCATACCGAACGGGGTGTCAAGTCTTTGCCGATTCAGGACACGGTGATTCTGCATGGACGGCTTGACGGAATCATCGAACTAGACTCAGGCGGCTACTGTGTGTTAGACATCAAGACGACTGATAAAGTTGACCGACTGGCAGTAAATTATAGCCTACAGTTGAACACCTACGCCTACTGCTTAGAGCATTCTGCCGATGGTGTGTTTAGCGTAGCACCTGTTAAACGCTTGGGGATACTTGCGTTCATGCCTAACCGTTTCGCAGTTCGTCATCAAGACGCTGCGGGGATTGCGGGGTCACTCAAGTGGATAGAGGTGGAGAAAGATGAGCGCGTGGTTGGCAAGGCTTTAGGTGAAGTGTTGCCTGTGCTACGAAGTTCAACGCCGCCTGAGTCGAGTAAAAAGTGTGAATGGTGTCGGTATGCGCGAATGAGGGTAGGCTTGTGATTTTGCCCGAAGATGGCGAAAATATAAACGGCTCAAACCCATGTTATAACAGGGCTTAAACCGTTTAGAAATGTCTAAAAAGTCGAATGAATCACTATCCCTGCCGGGTTGGCGATTCATCGGAGATTTTTCAGTGCTCCCCAGGTGACAGCCAGTTTTCCTGTACTTTCAACTGAAGTTGTGCCCTCGTCAATTCCGGGGCCCGTGATTTCGACATATTCATACCAAACCGTTGATGTGCGTCCCCCGAGTCCTGGACGGCCATTTTTATAAGTGCCATCATTTGCCTCAACCATCAATTTGCCATCGATGAAGCTCCGAATGGTGTCTCCTTCCACCTCAAGAACTATGGTGTAAGCATCACCGCCATCGGTGTCTGTTGAGTTTGGGCGTGGGGGACGGCCCGGAGGGTCAGGAGTAATCTCAGTACCGGTCGCGCCACTAAACAGGAATAGAGAAGTGGTATTGGAATTGTAGCTAACTTCCATGAAATAGAAATCCTGGGCGGGCTCGATAACCCGTGCAAAAAGGTGGAAGTAGGGGTCGCCATCTTTCTTTCGTGCCCGAACCTCCAGCCTGTAATCGGTCCAATTTTCCTCACCAAAATAAATGCCAGAGTCTGGTGAGCCGACAATCAATTCAAGCATCCCGGATTTGACTTCTGCCGTAACGTCGGGACCCAACTCCCAATCGGCAATCTCCTCGGCATTATCGAACTCAAAACGGAGAGCCATTGTTGGCGGCGTGACCAACACGAAACTCAAACACATAAACAACCAAACCGTTAAAAGCAACTGAAATTTCACAGTATTCCTCCTCAGAAAAGTGTGGATATTTATCAAACATCAAGACCACATATTATACACGATCCACACTTGTAACGCTTACGAAAAATCACATCCGATAACCATCCACGATTCAGCATCGTTGATGAATGCGGTGTGTTTGTCCCAATGCCGAATCAATACGAGCGGCTAAGCGTGGCGATTTGAAACCATATCAAGGTGTCCGTCGTTACGGACAATATGCCCCGTACAATGTCCACCCCTCAAGCCGCAGAACATTTCGGCGTCAATATCAAGACGATTCGCCGATGGATTAGTAGTAGCAAGCTATTCGCTGAAATGGTAGATGGACGTTGGCATGTCCACATCGAAGGTCATGATGTCCCTCATGAATCCCCAAATGGGACGGACAATGGAAAGCATCTCCAAGTGCAACTAAAAAGGGCAGATTCTGAAAATCAACTTCTCCGAGACCAACTCAACTTAAAAGATCAGCAAATCGAATCCCTAATTCAACAGCTCGATCACTCCCAACAGATTACTGCGTTCTCTCAAAAGAACGTGACGATGCTTTCCGAGCAACTCTTAGACTCCCGACAGATGATAGAAGATATGCGCTCACGGTCTTGGTGGAAGCGAATTTTTCGTCGGTAAGTTATCGGATACGAATTGGAGAGCAGTCTCAATTAGCAGTCCGTTCTATGACTGGATTCCTTTTTTGGCTTTAGCTGGAAATGGTGTTTTTCGTATGAGCATAGGGAAGAGCCTCTCAGCATCTCCCCCCCGATGGATCGGGACAGGCTCTGCTGTTAAACCGTGCATGCGGTAGAGTAGGCGGCCAGCGAGGTATCATAATTGACCCTTTTCCAACCGCCCCTCCCCGAACGACGCATGACCGATTTCCGTATCACGTCGCTCTCCAGTGACCCATTTCGAGGACAGAACGTGAAAATCTCGAATGATGAAAAGTTCCGCTTTGGCGTTGGGCATCTCACCTACCTCACGGTTACTAATCATCAAGTCACCTGTGCCACTTCGCCCTGTGAACGGCTTTCCCGTTCCCCCTGGTGGGGCGTGACTCCCACGACTCATATTGGCACTCCGTTACCATAGGACTCGCGTCCCTTAGGCAATCCCGTGTTCCGTCACAGAGCAACGATAGAGCGACTTAGGCGCCCCACTCATGCCCTTCAATGAGATCGCTTCTCATCGTCCACAGGTCAGAGGGTACCACGAACAAACGTCGAATTCGTGGCTACCTGTGGCATCGGCGTACAGACGTGCTACCGAAGGATGTGCGGTTCCACCTCTGGACATTGGGATTCAGGCAGTTTCGCTTTCGCCATATCGCTCCGGCGTTGCGGGACCACATCATAACGGTCAGCGGTAATGGGCTAAAACCGTGTCGAGCGCAACGAGATGGGCCTCGACGCGTTGTCCAAAATCAAGCTGCGATGGGGTTTCGCAAGTGATGATATGGTCGCAATGATATTTGAAAACATAAAGAGGCATCGCAGCGCCGCTCATTTGTTCAGCTTCTTTTGTGTCGACTTGCACGATTCCGTTTGAAACTGGCATCTCATCAATGGCTGTCCCATGATAAATTGGACATACCGTGGCAACGTTGGTTACGATCTGGTTTGCGAGTGATTGTCCGTAACGTTGGACTTCAAAAAGGTAAAACCCGTCGAATTCCCAATCCTCGTGGAACTCGATGAATAGGTCAAAACGTTGATTTTTCAGAAGACGCTTAATGATGGCGACTTCAACTAATTGGTCGTGCTCAAAGGAGCGGTTGATGTCAATCCCTGAAGCATTTTCTCTTTGGTTATGGACATAGCCATAAGGGTTGATGCATGGTACAACGAGAAAGTCAAAGTTCTGTAGAAGATGAGTGTTATCACGTTGCAAAAAACGTAATACCGCCTCTGTCCCTGCAGGTTCATCACCATGTGTTCCTGCCGAGAGCAGAATCTTTAGGTGTTGTCCGTGATGGTGCGCCAGCCGTAGACTGTAGATAGGATAGTCGTTTACGCGACCTAATATCTCTGAGTGTATGTAATCCCATTTCAATGTGTTGAGGCGTTGACTGATGTGATTATAGTCACGGATAAGTGCGTCCATGTTTGTCGGTTTTCCCTCGGGTAGCACTGGTATTTGCTCTCATGGATGAATGCCACTGACTTGAATGGCACGGAGGTAATAAATAACGTCAGTTCGATATAAGGATCTAGACAGCATAAGGGGTTCGAGATAGATGACTGCCTGATTGCTTGATTGCTTGATTCGACCTAACGAACTGACGTCTTTAAGAACAAAGCCGATGTGGTTTGGATGCGATTTTATCCTGATCTGCACCAGCAAAAGTTATATCGAACTCACGTTAAATAACGTCCCAATAAGAATCCCGTGTTGGTGCGGATATTAGCGTTTTCAACGGCAATGGTGAGTGGTCGAGTGCTTCGTCACCCCCACCACTCACGGGGTGGCGTAAGCCGAGATTAAAAATCGAAAACCGCTCGTGGTCTGCATCCTTATATCGAACTTACGTTAACGTAAGTTCGACGTAAGAAGCAA
>JADFGN010000075.1 GCA_022567695.1 Candidatus Poribacteria bacterium
CGAGTTTCTTCTCACCCGTTACGTCGCCAGACGCACAGGCAACGCCATTGAGATCTCCGTCGCCGATCAACAAGGCGGCCTCCAACGACCCCAGCGCAACCTCCGCGTACGGATCATCACAGACACCGGCGAAGCCGTAGCATCAGGCATCGACGGCAAGCCGCTGACAATCTCGATTCAACGATTGGACTAGATTTCCCCAGACTCCCAAACGGTGATCAAACTCCCGCCGACGCGCCATCTCCCACCGTCGCCAGCCGCAGAATGTTCGCCTGCGTCATCTCATCGCCCTTAAGCTCACCCGTCAACCGGCCCACACACATCACCACCAGCCGATCAGAAAGCGCCAGAAGCTCCGGCATCTCGCTCGATATCAACAGCACCGCTGCCCCACCATCAGCCGCCTTCCGTACCAGTTTGTACACCTCCGCCTTCGTGCCAACATCAATCCCCCGTGTCGGTTCATCAAGCAATAACACGCGCGTCTTCGCGGCCATCCATCGTGCGATCAACAGCTTCTGCTGATTACCCCCCGAAAGCTCCCCGGGAAGCGATTTCGTCGATGCCGTCTTGACCTGGAATGAACTCAAACGCTCGGCCACCAGATCCCGCTCGGCCGCCATATTCCGAACACCAAACCGACCAAGCCGCCCCATGAACGGCATCACAATGTTCTCATCGATCCCCAACTCAAAAAACAACCCCTGATGCCGCCGATCTTCGGGCACATACCCGATCATCGCGCCTATCGCCTCACGCACTCGGCGCATCGGCAACGGCTTCCCATCAATCAACACCTGCCCGGTCGCCCTGCGATCGAGCCCGAATATCGCGTCGCGCCCGCCGGCGATCGGGTCGTCGTATCTCCGGCGGATGCGACCTTGAATACTGGCTACATTGAGGAAATTTTACCGCGCACAACGCAATTTGGACGGACTCGGATGGACGGTTGGCGACAGGTTATCGTTGCGAACTTAGATCTGCTGCTGGTGATCTTTGCCGCACGGCAGCCTAAACTCAACTTACGTATGCTAGATCGATTTCTTGTAACCGCAGAGGCATCGGAGATGTTACCGGTCATCTGTATCAACAAAATCGATTTGGTCAAGTTGGAGAGGTTGCAGGCGCAAATGGCACTGTACGAAAGAATCGGCTATCAGGTGATTTATACAAGCGTTGTCACAGACGCAGGGATTTCTGAATTGCGCGATGTGATGACGAACAGAATCTCCGCAATTGTCGGTTCATCTGGTGTCGGAAAATCCTCGCTGCTCAATGTCATCCAACCGGGGCTCCGGTTACGAATTGGTGAAGTCGATGAGCGAATGCACAAAGGGCAGCACACGACGACAGAAGTTGCCTTATTGTCGCTTCACTTTGGTGGTTTCGTCGCGGATACACCGGGAATCCGGACACTCGGTTTGCTCGAAGTCGACGATGAGCAAGGGCTTGACATCCATTTTCCCGAAATGCGTCCTTTCATCCCTGAGTGCAAGTTTGCGGCATGCAAACACCATCACGAACCGGGGTGTGCCATCAAACGCGCCGTAGAATTCGGGGAGATCAGCAAGATGCGATACGACAGCTACCTGCGAATCTCAGGATTTAAGGGCGACAGATATGAACGAAATTTGGACAAGAAAAAGTCTAAACGAAACGAAGGGAGGCGTAAACGTGCAAGCAGATAAATGGGGCGTTGCCATTCAGAATCTGGTAAAGATCATTGAAAGAAACGAGCGAAAACTCGGTTATTTTCAGAATCGCCTCAAGCAAGCTCAATTCATTGATCGCCCAAATCAGCGCATGGTTAGAGCCGCAGAAGGGCAGCGAGATTCGTATTCTGATCAGTTGTCAAACCTGGAACGACAACTCCGGGAACTTGAGCGGCTTCACAGTGGTGACGTGAAGTTGCGAACAACGGAGGAACGCGATCTGCGGCGAATCTGGCGATGGATAAATGAGCCAGAAGTGCGTACAATCTGGCGTGCCCGCCCGGCCACATTCCACGCTTGTGAGAATCAGTGGCATCGCTGGCTTGCTGATGAAGACATGCAACCGCTTTCAATCGATCTGGCAACCGGTGAACTAATCGGCTTTCTATTGATGAAGTGTCCCCCCGGAAGATCGAGGCCCCGGCATGCTACCCTTGAGTTTATCATTATCCGTCCGGATTATCGCCATCGAGGGTACGGCACAGATGTGGTAAAACAAGCTGTCCTATTCGCTTTTGAACAATTTAGGGTGGATGCTTTCGCGCTTCAGGTCGAACTCGACAATGAACACGCCCTTCAATGCTTCGAGAAAAGCGGACTTGGATATATCGATATTGAACCCATTTCCACTGTCGACAGTGACATCGAGCCGAACCTCTACACGATGGGAATTCGCTTTGAAGATTGGGAACACCCGGATGCCCCTCGGGTACACGAAGACGAAGTTATGCCGACAACACCGACTGCCCATCTGAGTGCCAAACTTTTGGCGCCGTTGAGCGATCTGATGGCAAACCAAACGTAATCACTTCTTGACTCTTTGCAAACATGAGTTTGTAGGGTGCAAGATTTGACCTGTACAGTTTTGCACTCCATACTTCATATCTTCCTCCCACGCATTTTAGCTGTTCACATTCAAAATATCTTGACATAAGTGTGGTTTGGGCATGGAATCTCGTTAGCATGAGGAATGCTGTTGGGAGAGTTATTTCCGTAGCAGCGACAGATGACCAATTGTGCTAAAAATCAATCTAATCACGGAGGACAAATGTACAACAGACTCGCTGAAACAACGCTGAAAACGGGGGAAGTCATGGAGGTTGGAGTTATCTCAGCTCCGGACGACGTATATGCTGAAGAGATTAAGAAATTCTTGGGCCACAAACCGGGGAATTTTAAGTGGCATATCGAACGGTGCGTTACCGAGTCACTCGACGCTCTAGGGACACACTTTTATGTCGGGATAGTTGATGGAAAAATCATCACGAACATTATGACTGTTGAGCATCTCGGCATCGGCATTCTCGGACACGTATTTACAACGCCGGAACAGCGACGAAAAGGGGCTTGTAAAGGCGTCATGGCACATCAGATGGATGATTTTCGCGCTCGCGGTGGCCAGGCATTGTACCTCGGTACAGGATATGATAGCCATCCATATCATATTTATAGCAGCTTCGGTTTCAAGAGTGTTTTTCCAGAGTCAGGTTTTATGGAGTATTATGCCATCGAAGATTTTGACAACCAATATTTTGCGCCCGGGGAGGTCCACTCGAAGTGCGTTGAATGGCACGATTGGCCTCAGATGACAGCTCTGACTGGACTTGTGGACGGCGATTACCTGCGCATCGTTGCCGGGGGGATTTATGGTCCGACGAACTTTGAAAGCGGATTTCTTCAATTCAAACACGATTTGGAAACGGGGGAGACTTATTACGACGCCAAATTACTTGCATCCAGCTCTGGAGCGATTGTGGGTATGGGAGTCATAACGTGGGACCGGCGATGGCGTCCTCACACAGCCGTATTGGATTTCTTTGTCCACCCGAATTTCTGGGAATCCTCAACGGTTTTATTATCGGCGATTAACCTACCAGATGCCAAAGTCCAGTGTTATGTCGAAGGTGCGTCAGAAGGTAAGGCAAATGCACTTGAGGAGGCGGGGTTCCATTGCGAAGCAACGCTGAAAAATCAGATTCAAGGTGATGGTCAAGGGATGGATGTTTTGATCTTCGCCCGTTAATCTACAATTCATGCTTCCTATAGGCACCATCATTTTTCTTGAAATTGTTGTAGAACGCATCAATTACTCCACAAAAACTTGAGCACCGAAGACATACATCGCCATCTCTAGGTCGTGCCAAGCGTCACTTGGCAGCCCGGCTTTTCTGCAAGTCAGTTCAAGGTATTGGACGCGATTCAGGTTATGCTCCGTAGCGACCTGTGGTAAAAGTAATCCCGCTTGTTTGCCGAATGTGATGTAAAGCCCATGAACGTTGATTTCAATTTCATCAACGCTTTCAATGCGCTCAAGCGGCGTCAACACAGAGATCTCAATCTCGATTTCAGCCACTTCTTCAATCTCGACAGGCTCGAAGCGCGGATCGCGAGTGGCAGCCGCCACAGCCGCTTCCGGAACGGTTTGATACAACGGATTCTCAGACGTGAGATAGCCAATGCAACCGCGAAGCTTTCCGGCTTTGTGTAATGATACAAATGCCCCTCTTTTCTCAAAGAGTACGACATCGGCGACCCGAGATGCCGGTGACGTCCGACTCTGAAGGTGAGATTCAATTGCCTTTCGCGCAATCTTTAACAACAACCGTTGCGATTCGATAGATAATGCGCTTGAGTTTTGAGTTGCCATTTTTCTGTGCCATTCTTCTCTATTTCCTTTTCAACGTAAAATCGCCAATTTACCGGTCTTGTTAGCAGTCTCCCCTTCTTTCTCAGCGATAATTTTATAAAGATAAACCCCGTTTGACAGTTCCTCATCATCCCGATCGAAGCCTTCCCAATGGAATTCATTATATCCGGTGAAGCCATCAAGGGTATCAATCAATACGACCAAACGCCCGGTGATTGTGTAAACTTTTAAAGTCACTTTATCGGCATTGGAAGTGAGGATATAAGCGAAATCCGTACCTTGACGGTTCTTCGTTCCTGGCTCGAAGGGGTTGGGATAATTCGCAGCCTTTTCAATGACAAACTCCCCTGCCACTTGGAATTCCATTTCGTCTTGGACAACGTTTCCGTTTGCATCTTGAGCCTGCAGCGTAATTTGATGCTCGCCGGTATTTAGAGTGGGCGTGTAGGACAGAAGAGCCAAGTTGGTATTTGTCGGGGAGACAGAGATAGCATATTCGCTTGGCGGAATGCGTTCCTGATCTTTCATCAGGATGATACGCTCCGCACGCAGATCTATGCCGTTGGCATCAGAAAACGTCGCTGAGATTACGGGCGTTTCCGATACGTAATCGCCACTAATAAAACCTTGATGTTCAACAGTCAAGGTAAGCTCTGGTGGTGTAAAATCATTATTGGTCATCAGAGCGTAGATGCCCGGCAGAAGCACTTGAGCCGAGATCTGATCGCCGTTAACGACCTCGTTGCCACTCATAATCCACATGTTTGTTTCCTCATCCCGACGGTAAATCCGCAATCGGTCCTGCATTGCAACACTCTTGAAAGTGAGCGTTGCGGGTACGTCGGTCGTATTATTTTCACTGATCAGGTCCAGTTGATAACTCGACGATTCAACTTTGTCCGGCTCAACTGGTGGTTCATCCCCCGCAATCGGAACGTAGCTAATGTCTGGTTGATTCACGATGGGAACATCAGACAGCCGGTTCAGAGAAATGACCGCTGATTCCTGAAGGCTGCCCGACGCGAACGAAAGACTTAAATTACCGTCAGGGCTTTGAATGGGGATATGCAGACGGTCAGGTGTAAGTAGAAACCGATCGCTGATAAAGGTCTTTGAGACGATGTTGTTATTCTCATTCTGTTCGATAATTATCCCTTGAGGGCGGCGATCTGACGGTATATCCACCACAACAGTTACGCGATGTGTACCTGAAGGGGGTTGCCATGGAACACTGACAGTCGTTGATTCCTGCGGAAGGATTTCCTCAATGAGCTGCTCTGAACCGATTGGTGTACCTGCTTGTAAAGACGCAATCTGGTTTATATCTACTTCACCTTCGATGAAGCCAACTCGAACGCCATGTGCTGGAAATCCACCGATATTTCTGATTCTGGCTGAAAGCAGCAATGGCGGCCCTGTCGCCCACGCAATGTCCTTTTCCGTGATGATGAGATCTGGGCGACTTTCTACGCGATACGAGCTAATCGGCGTCTTCGTAGCAACTCCACGTTGGTCTTGAAATTCAATATAATAGTTGACATTGATGCCGGTTGGATGAGCAGGAATGGGTTGTTGAGTTCGATAAGTGCCATCTGCGTCTTTTACCATCGGAATTGGCGTCCAATCCACGCGATTTAGGGACCAAAAGACCGTGACGGATTGCGGTTCACTTTTCGCTTTCACTTCTGCGAGTAAATGGACAGCTTGATCTGGAGGCACTGGATTAGGTTCAGGGCGCACTTTATCGATTAGCGGTTGGGCAATGCTAAAAGTTGCATAACCGAGGGCATCCCTTGACTCATTCCATGCGTAAGCCTGAATGCGGCCAAGGCCCGGTTGAGCAGATGCGGGTAGAACGACCTGCGTTGTGAACTGTCCTCCAACGACGTTGACGACCCCTCGGTGTAAGAGTTGGTCGGGTTGGGCAGAGGCAGGTTGACTTGCCGGGCCAGTGACCGTAATTTCCGCTTGTCCCGTGAATCCCCGATCTGTCAACTGTCCTGAAATTACCAACGGATCACTGGTATCAACTGAGGGCGTCGAGGAAATCTTGAGGTCTGAGCTTGGCAACCCTAGCGCAAGTGCCGGATCTCCGAACAACGTGAACATTTCTACAATATCAATATAACCGGGATTTCGGGTAAGGAAACGAATCTTGGCGTCGGCAACAATCTCACCGATGATGCGAACGTCATCCCGGAAGATTGAATCGAAGATCTCCTGAACGAAGAAGAAATCTCCGAACAACCAGCCGAGTCCTGTATTGCCTAGGAATGCGATTGCTCCGCCGTCTTCGGCTTTAATAACGCCTTCTGAGAGACTGCTTCCTCGCTGATTGTCAAAGTACCCTGTAAAGCATGTCATACTAATTACAAATGGAAGGCGCTGCTTATTCTCTAGTAAAGGAATATCTTCTAGCCCCATCATTCGATTATCCGCCCAGATAGCCCCCCCGCCGTGTCCAATAAAGTGGACAATTGCAGCACCTTGATTAAAACCATCAATCACTTCGCGAGAACCACCGTAAATTGGAGAATCCCGAGGTTCGTTGGCATAGATGCGAGTAGATTCAAATTCTGGACGAATTTTATTCGCAATTAGGCTATTGCTCTGTAAGGTAAATTCTTCCCCAACTCCCCCTAACATCAATAATCGTTTACGCCACGGCCCCATCTCCGGCGACTGTTCATACTGGATAATCCGCTCAACGATTATTTCCAGATCAATTCGGTTGGCTACAGGCAATCTGCCGATCAACATATCGGGGAACGAATCATCGCCGCGGAAAGTGACGAACTGATTATCGCTCGCAGTTGCGCCATATTTGGGTGCTTGAATCAATATCGTAGGAACGAAATTTTTCCCATTCCGGTAATCAAAACTGGCATCGCCAGCCAGCAAGACGTAAGTTGGCGCAGGGGGTTGCCAATTTTCGTAGGCGTGAGCTAGAAAATCCCGAATCGCATTTGGATTAAAAATACCGTGGTTAAATTCATCGTAGATATCCTGGACGTCGACGACCTTGACCCGCAATCCCTGCTGACGACGCCAGTCGGCTAGATTTGTAACACCGGATATGAGGTCTTCATGTGTGATAATGATATAATCCGCACCGTTATCCCGGCTTTGCAAATCGGAAGGCAAATTTTCAACAATTGCCTTGGGTTCAAGAAATCGATCTCGAGTTAGCGCGATGTATTGAACGGCTGTATCCCGTGAATCGCGTAGCTGTCTATGTTTAGACCGGAACTGGACCTGGTAAGTGCCCGGGTGTTCTTCGTCGGGAAAAGTGCTCAAACCAACATATCGCGCACCGTCGGTTCCGTAGACTTCGACGTTTGAATCAGAAAAATTATTCAACACCGCTCGAAAATCTGGAAAGTTGGACGTATACGGAATCGAAAACGCTAGCATATTTTCCTGGGCTGAAAAATTCCGCCAGTAATCGATTTCAATCCAATTGAGCAATATCTGATCTATGAGACCCGCCTGGGTATCCCCAGGACTGATGATGTTGATTACATTCTCTCCATCTTTGAGAAAGAATTGCGAAATTTCATCGCTTTCAAACAGGTGTTCACTTTGTCCATCCCATTGAGAATCTTCCAACAATTTCTGCCCATTAAGCCAAATTTGCGTGTGGTGATCAGGATTTACAGGATTGTTAGTTTGGCCACGCAACATCACGCGAACACTTGCATTGAGAGAGGTTTCGGCGACATTAGGTAACTCAAACGTTAACGGCTTCACATTTGGGGCAGGAAGAGTTTCCCAATACCAACTGTCATTTGGCAAAGGCGGAAGGGAAAGTACATTACCAGTGCGCTTGAAAACGCCACCACGAAATGCTTGAAATTCGGCACCGCTATTTTCGTTCACGAGTGCCAACCGTGTGAAAAGGATATCCTTTTCAAAATGGGCACGAGAAAGGAAACGACGATGTAAACGAGAGGATTCTGACTCGAAAGAAACTCGCTTTGTCATGCGAAGTCCTTGTCCATTGCCCCACGACAGCCAATACACATTCTCATCAGAAAAGGGATTAAAATAGGTTTTTTCCCCAGCGTTCCGCCTACCATAAAAGATGAGTTCGTCCCCTGGATCGAGTCTACCATTGGGCTCGCCACGAACAAAGATTGGGATAGCTTTGCCCTTGTTGGAGAGTTTCAGCGTAGACGGCAGAATGTCATCTACCGGAACCCCGGCTTCTTCTAAGAGTTCGTAGGTAATGTGATACATCCCATCCTCATCCACCAAAACCTTGTAAAGTGGTGAGCCAGGAGGCAGTGCCGAGGGTGCAGATGGGACGTTCCCACGGCGAGGCGGTAGATTTTGAGTTCGTGTCCCCCACATTTTTCGATTCTGTGGGTTAATCAAAACGCCTTCAAAGATCCTCGCGTAGGCACGAGATTCAGGGCGCCGAATCCCTCTCATAGTTGATGTTGGCGCGCCTGATAACATCTGAAACTGAATCTTTACCACAAGCCGGTGATATAGCTTCACCTCTCCGGTAACGGGATTGTATTGCACCGGATTGAGTTGGAGGGGGAGGACGCGCGTTTCTCGAATCCA
This sequence comes from Candidatus Poribacteria bacterium, assembly GCA_022567695.1. Classification (GTDB taxonomy): domain Bacteria; phylum Poribacteria; class WGA-4E; order WGA-4E; family PCPOR2b; genus JADFGN01. The sequence continues at coordinate 8,932 of JADFGN010000075.1, forward strand.
ACCCGGCTTTCTAACTTCTGCTACTCTTTGAGGGAAGAATCCATTTCGTTTGTAAGCGACCTCATTGAGAAACAATTCACGTTCGCCAAGGCCATTACCTTGAACACTCGTTCCTACGCTCTGCGTGGGAATGCCACGGATAGCTATTCGCGGTGTTGGTTCGATGATATCTACTTTACGCTGTGTATAATCTGCTTCGATGATTTGCAGGTGAAAGTCAGCATTCGGCGGAATGGCCACAAGCGTTGATTGGGTAGGAAGCCGGGGCTCGTCGGATACTGAGGTGAAACGGCATCCCGGAAAGGTGATTGTTTGAAATCGTCTACCGTCTTCATCTTTCCAACCGATCTGAAAATCTGGAGTGAGAAGTTGAACGGTTACCCTTTCACTCGTTGAAGCAACCAATTCAATCTCCGAGGCATTGATAGAACTCACAAGGAAAGCAAAAAAATTAAAAATCCAGAAAACTAAAAAACGACGATTTCTCCGCTTTTCAGAATCGTTTATTCTTGAGGGTAAACATTGTGGATTGATTTCTCGATTCATTATCCTCCTCACGTTTGATACATTCTTTACGAAAGATGCAAGATTCAGAAGACAAAAATACAGGATACAAGATGCAGGACAACTTAACAATTATTATTGCGGGTCTTCCTCTTCCTCTTTCTCATCCGATACATAATGATAAACTTCGATTTCGCGGACACGTGCCTCCGCGGGTTCAAGGACACGGTAATATTCGACATACCGTCCGGCAATGTTGTCTCGAATCATGTTTACCACCTTGTCATTGGGACCGACCGTGGGCTTTGAAACCACGCGGTCATCGACGGTCCGCGAAATCATAATCCGGATCATCTTGGTTTCAAAGTTAAGCCGATCGATAATATATATAGGTTGTGCGCGTCCTGTTTTGATATTCCGCTTTTGGCGGACTTCATGAACCCTTTTCCACTCCCAAGCTTCGGCATCCCAATACTCCACATCAAACCGAAAAAGGTTATCGTTGTGAATCACAATCTTCCGCACCGGCTTGACGGTAGGAAACTTCAGCGCAAACACCCGTTTTTTGTCCTTCATCCACGCCACACCAACCGTATCGAGTGTGCCGTCATTGAGTGCGGGATGGGTTGCCTCTGCGCCACGAGTCGATAGCGCAAAATTCTCACTCCATTCAGTGGATAGCACACAGCCATAAAAACTAAAACCGATTAACAGTACACAACAGATGCTAAGTTTTTTCCATATCATTTTTCTTAACCTCTTGCCGTTTATTGAACTCCTAAATGGTAGACTTCGATTTCACGGATTTTCGCTTGTGCGGGCTTGATGATTCGGAAAAATGGATTGTGACCACCAACCCCCCTTCTCATATTTACAACCTGATCCCCGGGTTCCCTCATGGGTTTCGGTATAATCTGATCATCAACGGTACGAGATACGTTGACTTGAATCATATTTGTCTGAAAGTCTAAGCGATCAATAACAAATTCGGGTTGTGCACGTTGCGCTGAAATATCACGTTGGTAGGGATTAGAAATATGCCGTCTATGACGCACCGAATGAAATGTCTTCCACTGTTTCGTCTCCGTATCCAAGTAACTCACATCAAACCAAAACAGATTACCGTTGCGGATAATCACCTTTTGAACCGATTGGATTTCCGAAAATTTAAGCGTAAAAACCCGTGTATTGTTCGCGTCAACTGTGGCAATTGTGTCGAGTTTTCCATCATTGAGCATCGGCGGGGTTCCTTCCGCCCCATACGTCGGCAGTGCCAAATTATGGCTCCATTGTGACGATAAGATGCATCCGGAAAAACTCAAACCGATCAACAATACGAAACCTAAGATGGATGTTTTCCGTGTCATTTTCTCACCTCATAATATGTCAGGGCGACGCTTGGGTCGTCCCAATCTTTCAGGGGAAAGCGATTGGATTCGTGCAGGAAAAAAGTCGTGTTGAGCCCATCCCCTCTCACTCCGATTGGATGGTAATGATCGTTGGAATTTCCCGATGAGAAATCCGCCCACACAAAACCCAACGATATGTGCTGACCAAGCTATAGGAGCTTCATGATAGAAAAGGTGGGCGTTGAATAATTGGATCAAGATCCAAGGAATAAGTACGATGCTTGCAGGCAACGTAATGATATAGATTAGAAATAGACATCGAATGCGAAGTTTTGGACAAGCGACAAAATGTGCGCCCATTACCCCGGCAATTGCGCCACTCGCACCAATTAAAGGCACATTAGAACTATAATGAAATGCCACAAAAAAAAGCGTTGCTAATACACCGCATAACAGGTAGAACAGCAGGAATTTAATACAACCGATCATATTTTCAAGATGAGGTCCAAAAGCAGATAGAAAAAGGAGATTCCCGATAATGTGGAGAAATCCGCCCTGCGTGATTCGCACATCATGCAGAAAGAGAGAAGTGATCAGGCTGGGATCTAGAATATTCGGAAATGGTGGTAAGAAGGGAACGATGTGAGTCAGCTGCCGAGGGATTGCTCCATAATTCAGAGCAAGGGAAATGCCGTGATAGTGCAAATAAAGTTGATAGATGAAAATAATCACATTCGTGAGGATTAAAAACTGTACCGCTCGTGGTGACTTGATGGACTCGTTCGTTGGAGGGATGCTACGTAACGGAATTAGCAAGGTAAACTCCCTTATCCTTGATTTGTCGTTGTTACATCAAATCGATCGATAATCCCCATGACTAATTCTCGAATGGGGGCATTCTCAATTCCGAATACCTCTTGCGCCACGCCCGGTCCAGCCCCAACAAGAACCACATCGCCTTCCCCTGCGCCGACGTAATCAAGGGCAATCGTTGGCGTTCGTACAAGTTGCGATTTTAGGCTCAATGGCTGAACAAGCAACAACGTTCGGTTTTCATAAGCCGGGTGTTTGATGACCGACACCACCTTACCAATTACTTTGGCAATATACATCGCTTTACTCGTCTCCATGCTTTGCATGGGAAAGGGTGATTGAATCTACGATTCCAACAATCGCCACGTCAACGGGCATCCGGCGGCTCGGAAGCACACTGACAGCGTCACCACCTGTGACCATATAAATTACATCGCCGTAGCCTGCAACACCTTGCGTATCGACTGCAACGAGGGGTGTTCCAATCGATTCTCCACTCTCATCAAGGGGCTGTATCATCAAAAGCCGCGTTCCTATCAAGCTTGGATCTTTTCGCGTCGCCACAACAGTTCCGATTATTTTTCCAATATCCATGAGGTGCAAGCCTTTTTGTATCTTTTACAAATAGTACCAAATCCAAGTTGGTGTGTCAAGCGACATCACAATGGTCGGTGGTCTCGATGCATCGCGGCAAATGACCATTTCACTTACAGCTCGACACGCCTTCTGTATCAGCTCTTAATTGCATATTCGTCCATCTTGGAGTGCAGTGTATTGCGGTTGATTCCTAGAAGCTGCGCGGCTTTACTACGGTTCCAACCAGTTTTTTCCAGAACAATTTCAAACAATGGCTTTTCAAAGGCGGCTCTAATTCTGGCATGCAAGGAGCCGTCGGATTCGTCCGATTCGATATACTCATCAATCCAATTGCCCAAAAGGATGTGGAGCCGATCTTCAAACTCCGTTCTACCATGTGTAATAGAAGACCCATCCTTTCCGGAAAGCTGCGGAAAATGCTCCGGGAGTAACACCTGCCCCGCACACATCACCAAAGCGCGTTTGATAGTATTTTCCAGTTCACGCACATTACCGGGCCAATCGTAAGCCATTAACTGTTTGAACGCTTCAGGGGAGATTGGCGTTTTCGGACGCCCATACTCTTCACAAAAACGGGCGATGAATAAATTAACTAGATTGAGAATATCTTCCTTTCGTTCACGGAGAGGGGGCAGATAGACAGGTACAACATTAAGCCGATAATACAGGTCTTCACGAAATGTCCGGTCATGGAGGGCCTGATCTAACTGTCGATGGGTTGCTGCGACCACTCGGACATCGACTTGGCGTATCTGGTCCGATCCGATGGGTTCAATTTCTCGTTCTTGCAGAACCCGAAGCAGCTTCATTTGGACCTCAATCGGCAATTCCCCAATCTCGTCCAGAAAAATTGTTCCATGATTTGCTTGTTCAAACTTGCCCTGTCGTGCCGTCTCAGCCCCGGTGTAGGCCCCCTTGATATGCCCGAAGAGTGCACTTTCAATCAAATTTTCAGGCGCCGCACTGCAATCTACGACCACGAAAGGTTGATTTGCGCGGTGGCTATTCTGATGAATTAACTGCGCAACCAATTCCTTCCCCGTTCCACTCTCACCCATAATCAGTACAGTTTCATCACTAACAGCGGCTCTGCCAATGATCTGGTAAACCACATGCATTGCAGGGCTTTCCCCCACAATCTGCGTTGTCACTCCCTTTTCTTCCGGCTGTGATGCTGACGAAATTTGAGTATCATCGGCAACTGTGGCCATTACGGTCTTTGCCTGATCGGTGGCATACGCTGCTCGGGATACCAAGTCAATAACCACTTTAATATCGAAAGGTTTGGTGAGATAGTCGTAAGCGCGACGCTTCGCGGCTTCGATCGCGGTCTGCGTTGTGCCATGCCCAGTAATAACAATAATTGATGCGATTTCATTGATCTCTTGGATCTGTTTCATTAACGCTAATCCATCTGTGTCCCCCAGAAAAATATCAAGAAGGATGACATCAACCGGCACGGCACGGAGGCAATCAATCGTTTCTGCCCCGTTGCGTGCTGTATGTATGCGATATCCCTGTTTCTCAAGTGCTTTCGTCAGGACGAAACGGATGCTGTCTTCGTCGTCCGCGATAAGAATAGAATGTTCCATGGTTACTCGCTTGTCGTCTCATGTATGATACGTGAAACGCGAGAGGTAAAACGTGAAATACCTTACACATCACATATCAAACTGGCAATGTAATAATAAACGCAGTTCCTTGTGGTTGTGTTACATCAACCTTGATCGTGCCCCCGTGTTCCTCCAGTATCCTGTGGCTGATTGCAAGTCCGAGCCCGGTGCCTTTCTGCTTCGTAGTATAAAACGGATCAAACAGGCGTGAGGCGTGAGCGGGGGATATACCACGTCCCGTATCTTGAACACGAATCTGAACGGTTTGATTTGCCGGGTCATGCTGCGTATGGATGGTCAACACACCGCCACCGTCCATTGCTTCAATTGCATTGCGAAATAGGTTCAATAAAACTTGAGTCATTCCATCGGCATCAAGGACTGCAGGAGGACAATCATCATGGAGGCGTTCAACGCGAATGTGATTTGCATCCAATTCAGGTTGACAAATCGAGAGGCTGTTATCAATTAACTCATCGACAGCGTGAGGCTTAAAGTTTGTTGTTTGCGGTTTGCCGAAGGCTAACAACTGTTCTATAACACGGTTCAGGCGATCGACCTCTTTAATAATCACAGCCGTGTATTCGTGGATGTCAGTCGAGTCGTTGTCTTCAACCATTTGAAGTAATTGCGCGCAGCCACGAATCCCGCCAAGCGGATTTCTAACTTCATGAGCGATAGTCGTAGCAAGCTTCCCAAGTGTTACCAGACGTTCTGATTGCACCAGTGCTTCGATCATCTGTTGAATCTTAACGCGCTGGGCAATAATTGAAGCAATGATTGTTAGAATGCGAAGGTTGTCTTCTGTGGAAAATTCTTCGGATGCCTTGTCGATTGTCAATGTGCCAATCACCTTTTCATCGACGATCAGCGGAATGCACCAGAAAGCGATCTGGGCTTTGGACTGAACGGATTGGACATCTAGCAGGTTAATTTGTTCAAGAGGGGTTCGGGTATGCGGCACACCAATTGCCTGACCAGAATTCAGTACCTGCCTTTGGATTTCATCTATTTGAGCGTCTGTACCGCGTTTGATTTCGGCTGGCGTTAATCCGAAAACCGCTTCGACACATCTTACCAGTTCACCATCTCTCCAGAGCCGCAAGGTCCCACGGTAGGTTCCCATCCGATCCGCAAGAATTCTGATGATTCGTTGAAACAGTTCATCGAGGTCTAGATTGGCGTTTGCCGCTTCACTCACCTCGAAAAGGGTGGATTGATCGCGAACGCTTTTTTCGAGCTCTGCGTTTGCTTGATTGATTCGCCCAATTTGTCTCTCGGTTTTGAGACGTTGCGATTGGAGTTGACGAATGGTACGAACAATGAAGTAAGCGATGAAAGGATATAAAGTTGCCACGACGGTTGCGACCACTACAAGTTGGGGTTGATTGTAATACCGCAGGACATATAGGCAATTGGCTAAGGTTGTGAGCGTCAGCAATACTCTCTGGCCCGGGCGCCCATCATAAATCCCCGCGAGTATCATGATTCCGTAGTAAGAATGCGATGCTACGCCATAGTACTGCGGGCTCTGTGAACCGTAGACGAAGAGGTTGATAAGTAAGACAAGAAATGTGAGAAGAACTGTTGTCATCTAAGATGGGCAATAGAATATTGAGGATTGAATGGATTAGAACTTACGCGCTTCGTAAAAATTATTCGGTTGAGTTCCCCTGCAAGAAATTATCAAGCATCTTCAGCCCGATTTTGCCACTCTTTTCCAGATGAAACTGAGTTGCAATCAGATTTTCGTGGGCGACAACGCTGCAAAATTCGACGCCGTAAGTTGTTTTACCAATCGCATCGGCTGCATTCTGTGGAACCGGATAATACGAATTGACAAAGTAAAAGTGCGCCGGATCTGGAATGCCTTGAAAAATTGGATGCGGCTGGATTTGATTGACTTCATTCCAGCCGATCTGCGGAACTTTTAAGATGTTCGTCGCCTCAAACTTTTTCACAACACCGGGCAAAAGGCCAAGGCACTCGGTATCCTCTTCTTCGCTGTGATCAAACAAGATCTGGATACCGATGCAAATTCCCAGCATCGGCTTACCCAATTGGTAACACGTCCTCAATATCTCTGCAAGCTCACCTGAGTTGAGATTGTCCATCGTTGCTTGCGCCGCTCCGACGCCGGGGAAAATCACTTTCTCTGACTTCAAGATGGTCTCGGCGTCTGCGGTAATTTTTCCGTCACAGCCTAAGTATGTTACAGCGCGTTCAACACTTGTCAGATTCCCGGCACCGTAGTCGATAATTGCAATCATAGAAAATCCTCAATCAGAGATACAGAATTTGCTACCCTGTATCTTGCATCTTGTATTTTGCTTAATTTTCCAATTCGTCAATCTGTTTGTACAAATTCACCATTTCAATCGCCGCAACCGCCGCGTCAGCCCCTTTGTTACCAGCTTTCGTTCCTGCGCGTTCAATTGCCTGTTCGATGGTCTCCGTGGTTATCACGCCGTAGATGACAGGAATCCCTGTGTCGAAGGAGACATGCGCGATTCCTTTTGCACTTTCACCAGCAATGTAATCAAAATGGGGAGTTGCCCCGCGAATTACCGCGCCGATACAGATCACCGCATCGTATCGTTTGCTTTCAGCAAGCCGCTTTGCCGTTGCGGGAATCTCGAATGAGCCGGGTATCCAAAAAATATCGACATCATCAAGATTCGTACCGTGCCGTTTGAGCGCGTCTAACGCGCCGTCCAACAATTTGGTCGTAATAAAACTGTTGAACCGACTTACTGTTATTCCGATTTTGAGGTCGGTCCCGATGAGATTTCCTTCATAAATATTTGGCATTATCACGTTCACCGCGCTTTTCGTTTTTTGCGCAGATTCCCCCTTCTAGTTAACAATTTTGGAAGGCAGAGGCGTTACTTCTACTTTGGAGTTTGGAAACTCTGCTTCCGGTGCGAAAGAACTTTAGTCCTCCAAGACCGGGTTTAGCAATAGATGTCCCAGCTTCGACCGCTTGGTTTCAAGGTAATGTCGGTTGAATTCTTGAGGCACAGTTTGCAAAGGCACCTGTTCAACAATTTCGAGTCCGTGTCCTGACAATCCTTTAATCTTTTGGGGATTGTTCGTTAGCAATCGCATCTTCTGGACGCCCAAATCTGACAAAATCTGTGCCCCAACACCGTAGTCTCTCAAGTCTGGAGGGAAGCCAAGCTTCTCATTTGCCTCGACCGTATCTAATCCTTCACGATCTTGCAAGTCGTACGCGCGAATCTTATTCCCAAGTCCCATGCCTCGGCCTTCTTGGCGCATGTACAGCAGGACGCCGCGTCCCTCTTTCTGAATCAACTTCATCGCCCACCGCAACTGTTCTCCACAATCGCAACGAAGTGAACCAAACACATCCCCTGTGAGACACTGTGAATGAACGCGAACCAACACCGGCGTGCCATCTGAAATATCGCCTTGGACGAGCGCGATGTGTGTTTTCTGATCATCTTCGCTTTCGTAAGCATAAAGCTTAAATTGTCCATACTCTGTCGGGAGGTTGGCTTGAGAAACGCGCTTGATGAGCGTCTCTGTGCGCCGTCGATACGCAATCAGATCGGCGATTGTAACAATCTTCATCTCGTATTTCTTGGCGAACTTCAAGAGTTCTGGGACACGCGCCATCGTTCCATCGTCATTTAGGATTTCGCAGAGCACACCCGCTGGATAGAGCCCCGCAAGTCTTGCCAGATCAACGGTCGCTTCAGTGTGTCCGGTCCGCCTGATAACTCCGCCATCCTTTGCTTGCAGCGGAAAGATATGGCCTGGACGTACGAAATCCTCTGCGGTTGCCTTGGGATCGATAAATTTTTGGATGGTATCCGCCCGTTCATAAGCCGAAATTCCTGTCCGAACATCCTTCGCATCGATACTCACTGTAAACGCCGTATACAGTGGTGCCGAGTTTTCAGTCACCATCAGCGGGAGATTGAGTTCAGACAGACGTTTTGAACAAGAAGGAAGGCAAATCAACCCACGCCCATACTTCGACATGAAATTGATAGCCTGTGGTGTTACCTTTTCTGCCGCCATAATCAGATCGCCTTCGTTTTCCCGATCCGGATCATCGACGACAATAATTATCTCGCCATCTCGGATGGCTTCGATTGCTTCCAGGATGGTATTAAACTTCATAAATTATGCCTTTGTGCAATTTGATACCTGTTTGGCGGCAAATTCACATGAGAATGCCTAACCCAGGTATCCATGTTCCGCTAAAAACGCGAGATCGATTGAATCCGATTTTGGGGATTGGTTTGTCAATAACCTTTCAATATAACGCCCCAAAAGATCGACTTCAATGTTCACCCGATTACCAATCTGTTTGCTACCCAGCGTTGTGACTGCTTTCGTGTGGGGGATAAGAGCGATTTCAAAGCCGTCATCAAACAGGCTAGCGATGGTCAAACTAATTCCGTCAACACAGACAGACCCCTTGTATACCACGTAACGCATCACCTCTGAAGAAACGGAGACGCGCATCAGCGAAGAGTCTCCTTCGTCCTGCCAGCCACTGATTGTTCCTACATCATCAACATGCCCCAAAACGAGATGTCCATTCAATCGGTCGCCCAATTGCAGCGGACGTTCAAGGTTAACAGCATCTCCCAACTTTCGTTCGCCCAGCGTTGTGCGACGCAAAGTTTCGGCAGAGATGTCCGCTTTGAAGCCAGCTTCATCCACTTGGGTCATCGTGAGGCACGCGCCATCAATTGCGATGCTATCGCCGATTTTGCTATCGACTAACACATGTGAAGCCGCAATCGCGAGCGTTCCGCCTTGGGGTTTCCGTTGAATTTGTTTGATGAAACCAATTTCTTCGATGATTCCTGTGAACATGAGCGTAAAATTTACGAACCGCCGGTTATATACCCTTCAATGAGAAAATCTGCTTCGATTGGCATTACGGTCAAATCACGAAGCTCAAGTGCTTCTGATAGGCGTTGAATCCCTTCGCCTCCGATTGGACCGGGAGCATTTAACCCACCGATCAATTTCGGAGCGATAAAGAAACTCACTTTATCAACAATCCCTGCTTTCAAGGCAGACGCATTAACCTCTCCGCCGCCTTCGATTAGCACACTCGTAATCTCCCTCTGCCCCAGTTTTTTCATAAGCGCCGATAAGCAAACCCGATTTTGTTGCTCCTCAATGACCAAGACTTCGGCACCAGCTGCCTGTAGTTTCTCTACCTTCTCCGCCGATACATTTTCGGTGACGGCAATTATGACGCCGGCTTCACTGTTTGGGTTGAAGATCTTTGCCGTAAGGGGAGTGCGCCCCTGCGAATCAACAACAATACGTACCGCATCTTTTCCTTCCTGATTCGGAATGCGGGTTGTCAATGATGGATTATCGCGTAAAACAGTGCCGATGCCGACAAGTATCGCGTCAACCGAATCTCGAATTTCATGCCCCTTTAACCGAGATGCCTGCGACGTAATCCATTGAGATTCGCCCGATACTGTGGCAATCTTCCCATCAAGGCTGATAGCAGATTTGAGTATGACAAACGGTCGTTTCGTTTGAATGTATTTGATGTAAATTTCATTGAGTCGCCGTGCTTCATCTTCGCATAAGCCAACGTGGACATGGATTCCTGCCCTTTCGAGTTGGCGGATGCCCTTGCCTGCAACTTTTGGATTGGGGTCTACATGGGCGACAAAGGTCTTGGCAATTCCTGCTCGAATGATAGCTTCTG
>JADFGN010000076.1 GCA_022567695.1 Candidatus Poribacteria bacterium
TGAATCTCCACTGCGCAAGTGTCCCAGCCCCGCATCGCAACGCATTTATCATCCCGGTGTTTCATAGACAACCTGAACGGTTATTTACGCATGACGCATTACGTTCTATTTGAGGTATAAACATGTTTGAATATTTAATGAAATTTCCGATTGATATTTTCCGCAAGGGAGATTTTTCCTATGGAATTCGCCTTCCCGGACTCATTATTTTCGTCATCCTCGTTGCGCTTATCGCCGCGTCGATTTGGGCATATCGCACAACTATAGCGCGGACAAATCGGGGCTTCCGGGGATTTCTGATCTTCCTCCGATCTGTTGCGCTGTGCATCATCGCATTTTGCTTGCTCAAGCCGTTTCTGATGATTTATCAAACCAATCCAGATGATTCTTACTTATTACTGCTTGTTGATCAATCCAAGAGTATGCAGATTGCTGATTCAGTCGATCGTGAACCTCGATTTAGTCGCGTGAATCAACTGTTATTTAATCCAGAGCAAGGGCTCATCCACAAGCTCAATGAAAAGTTCAAAGTTCGGCTTTTTGCCTTTGATGCTAATGCCAAGCGCATCCCACCGATAGAACAGACTGAAGCGACTGGCGAGAGCACCAATATTCCAGCGTCTCTAAATGAAGCGTTGGATGATTTGCAGGGCGTACCTTTAGCCGGTGCTGTCATTTTTTCCGACGGGGCGGATGGAAGTGGGGAAGACATCACTCGGCTTGGCATGCGGATGCGAGATCGCAAGCTTCCTGTGCATACAGTGGGAATCGGTTCAGCAGAAGAAATGATAGATCTTGAGGTGGTGAAGATCGATGCTCCCCGAACCGCTGAAGAAGATTTCCCAGTCGAAATCTGGGTAACTGTCCGTCGGAAAGGGTACCGTCAACGTACCGTCGAAGTGCGGCTAAAAAATCAGAACCGTACTGTTAGAACACTTCAAGTTGAACTCGATAAGAATCACCCAACCCGCCGTGTACCGATTAAATTTATTCCGCGCAATCCGGGAACGCAGAAATACGAAGTGCAGATTCAAACCGAAGTGGAGGAAGCCATCCAACAGAACAATACGAAAAAATTCCTCCTAAAAGTCGCGCCGAGTCGAAAGGTCAAAATTTTATACGTCGAAGGACATCCGCGGCAGGAATTCGCTTTTATCAAACGCGCACTTAAAAACGACCCGCGTATTCAGCTCACAGATCGATGGCTCATGGACGACCAGCACTACGGAGGCACGAAAAGTACACTCGGACACGAGTTTGGTCTTTACCCCACCTCAAAGGAAGTTCTCTTCGATTTTGATGCAATTATCTTTGGAAATATTGCGGCTTCGAATTTTTCCAAACAGCAGCTTGAAAATACTGTTGAGTTTGTCCGCACGCGAGGCGGCGGATTCCTGATGCTCGGTGGTTCTGCGTCATTGGGAAATCCTCGACTCAAAGATTCTTATATCAACACACCAATTGCCCAAATTCTCCCTGTCGAACTTGAACTAGGTTCTCCAATCGCCCCGAGTAGGCCAACACAATCGAGAAACTCATTTTCACCGCCTCCGCGCAGAAATGTTAAGCCGCGCGTTAAAAACTATAAGCTCAAATTGACCCCGGAAGGCAAATCCGAATCTTTGATGGCTCTGGTTGATGATTCACGGGCGAGTATAGCACGCTGGCAGAACTTACCACCTTTAATTGGTCATAGCAAGGTGAAGCGGGCAAAAGCAGGTACAACCATTCTTGCTCAACACCCAACTGAACGCAATGAATTCGGCAATCGTGTATTAATCGCAACCCACAACTACAATGCAGGGCGTGTCATGGTTTTTACGCCTCACAGTTCATGGCGTTGGAAAATGTTCACGCCAACAGATAGCGAAAATCACGAAACCCATGAGCGCTTTTGGCGTCAAGTGGCGAAATGGCTAACGACAGCCCCTAAAGATCACCTCAAGCTTGATATTGCCAAAACCTCTTACGCCTTAAAAGAACCTGTGATTATTGAATGCAGAGCTTACGATGACAAGTTTGAACTGACAAATCGAGCAAAGATCCGTGCGTTCATCACAGATGCAAGTGGAAAAAAGAAGGAACTTCATCTTGAGCAGGTGCTTGGAAAAGATGGATTTTACACGGCACGATTCATTCCCTCCAAGCGTAGCGAGTATAAAGTGGATGTAATCGGGACTCTGAAAAGCGAAAGTCTTGGCACGCAGCATGGACTCTTTGAAGTCGAGGAATCTTACGAGGAGTTTGTGAATCCGGAATTGAACGTCCAATTGCTTCAGACTCTCGCCAAAATCAGCGGTGGTGAATATTACACTGTCGAGAATGCGGCCGAGATGGTGAGCCAGATTTCTCTTGTCGAGAGCGCAACGTCACAACTCACTGAAGTGGACATCTGGGATATGCCGCTCATTTTTGGTACGGTCATTTTGCTACTTGCGTTGGAGTGGTTTTTACGCAAGCGTCGAGGTCTGGCTTAGTGCCTTACTGGCGATAGGAGTACTGAAGCCGTGGCGATGCCAAGTTCAAAAAATGCCAGACTCTTCTATCGGGTGGCAAAGCAGCGTTTTGATGATGCCTTATTGCTGATTGAATTGGAGCGTACAACAGCAGCAGTCTACTTGGCAGGCTACAGCGTCGAGTGTATGCTTAAAGCTCTGACTTTATCGATTGTTCCCAGTACAAAAGAAGATGAAATCCTCGGGATGTTCCGCAGTGGACGTGCTCATGATTATGAATGGCTGATGTGGCTCTACAGGCAAAACGGTGGGGCGCAGATACCATCACACTTGGTACCACACTTTACTCAAGTGAACACATGGTCTACCGATATGCGATATTCACCCGGGACGATAGAAACAGGTGAAGCGAAAGCTTTCTTAGATGCCGTCATCGAAATCATCCAATGGGCAGACGGGAGATTATAATCATGACTCAAATAGACAGAATCAAAAAAATCGACACAGAGGTCCAAAAGATCCTTGATGTACTCGTAGAATACCAACATGTTCATCCAAACGCACAGATTGAAGCACGTCGCCGGAACTCGGTTTCGATTCGTATTCGCATCGTCGACCCGGATTTTAAAGGAATGAACCGTGTTGATCGAGCCCCTGAAATTTGGAAATTATTGAAACAACTACCGGAAGACGTGTTTGTCAACATCACAATGCTTCTTCTGTTAACTCCTGAAGAGATGGAAAATTCCCTCGCGAACCAAGAATTCGATCATCCAATTCCTTTGCATATTTGACGACGATGCGCTGAACCAGCCCGAGCTAGAAAACATTCCCGCAATAATCAGAACCTCCTCAAAAATCCAATGCTTCCCGCCAATCTCCTTCGTTATGAAATTGATAATAATGAAATCCACGTTGCTTACGTCGATTCTGAAAGTGAAAGCCACCAAGCAACCGCAAGCGATTTAATCGAACTCTACACCGCGCACATTGGCAGGTCCAAAGGGGAATTGACGAACGCATTGGCGGACTATGAAGACGACGGTACTGATTATCATCTCATTCGTGGGCTCGCCAAGTTGCTCGAAGACCTTTCTGATTTTGCTATCCATTCCCCAATCGAACCAGAGGTATTGCGTGAAAAAATCTTCGCTGATTCAAGCAAACGGCATCCGGTTGTAATTGAGCCAAACCTGTTGCATCAACATACGCGCTCAACCGTGCTTACCGAAATCGCAAATGAATTTGGTATTTCAGCCGATGATGTGAGTCGAGGGATGTATGCCGATTTGGATGAAAACCGCGTCCTGATGAAATTTGACCCGCTAACACCTCAGTGGCTGCTGGATCGTTACAACGTCGCACTTGCACAAGCCGTGCTTTACCGCGCCAGCAAAATGACCCTCCGAATCTATCCAGACATTCCAACGAAATACAAACAGATTTTCAAATTTATCAAGTTTTTCAAATTGATGCATGTCATCAATGGCAACCACGCGGATGGCTATCAGATTACTCTTGATGGGCCGGTTTCAATGTTTCGATTGTCCCAGAAGTACGGTATCCGCATGGCATTATTCCTGCCAGCTCTGCTTCAATGTGATCGATGGTGGATGGACGCAAAAGTTATCATGAGGGGGGATGCTTACTATCATTTCAAGTTAACCGACGCATGTGAATTGCGCTCCCACTACCAACAGCCTAGCGAATTTGACAGCAAACTTGAACAACGCTTTGCCGAACAGTTCAAAAAACTTGATACAGCGTGGGAATTTGAACGTGAAACAGAAATTATCGATTTCAAGGAAACGGTATTTATTCCCGATTTCAGTTTTTTACACCCCGATGGAAGACGGGCATTGATGGAAATTGTGGGATTCTGGACGCCGGATTATCTGAGGCGAAAGTTATGGAAACTGAGGCAAGCGAAGAGAGACAATATAATTATCGCTGTGTCTGATCGATTAAATTGTACGAAAGAGGATTTTCGAGATATTCATGGAGAATTGGTGTTCTTCAAAACGCGGATAGATTCCAAAGTCGTGTTGGATCGAGTCGAAGCGTGCGCGCTCGTGGAATAAGTTTATTGGCCATTAGAGCCAGCCCTGTGAAATTTTTGATACTGCTTTTGGCTGCCAACCGTATAGCTAAGTGTGTAACTCTTGATTTGATGCAAGTTTTTGTTGACACATTTTTTGAAATGTGCTATACTTCCGCCATTCTATCCTCCAAGGGTAGAGGCTCGCTGTTTGACATGAGATTTTTTCACGCTTTGATGCCTGTGCATGAAATTGAAGCATCGAGTTTAGAAAAGGATAAAATCTATGTCTGGACGGGAATTTTGGTTTGCGCTTGCGTCAGTCGAAGGAGTTGGCCCCATGCGAATCAAGCGGCTTTTGAACCGCTTTGGATCGGTGGAGAGGGTTTTCGACGCAGAGCTTCCTGAAATCGCGCAAGTGCCGCTCTTCAACCCACTTTTGGCGACCCGAATTCTGAAATCGAGATTACGAATTGCGGAATTTCGCCGCCATATTAAGTGGTTCAAGAGTCGTGGAATCGAAATCCTTTGTTTGGAGGATGAGAGTTATCCTGAACAGCTCAAGGCAATCCCAAATGCTCCAGCAATCCTTTGTAAAAAAGGTGATTTGTTAAAAGTCAGCCAGCAGTCTGTGGCAATCGTTGGCACGACAAACCCAACAGACGCCGGAATTCTGGCGACACTTGAACTTGCAACACTCCTCGCCAGTGCTGGCTTTACAGTTGTTAGCGGATTAGCTCAAGGGATTGACACCTCAGCTCATGTTGGTGCGTTATCGGTAAACGGTGCAACTGTCGGTGTTCTCGGCTGCGATCTTTTTTCGATCTATCCAAGTGAAAGACGTGAACTTGCTGACCAAATCTGTGGAAACGGCGCACTTTTTTCAGAACACCCATTTACGACACAGCCAACCCCCGCGAATTTGATTCTCCGAAATCGGATTATTAGCGGGCTCTCGATAGCAACGATCGTTGTTGAATCGGGGGAAAGCGGAGGTGCCGTTCGCACAGCAAGATTTGCACTGGAGCAAAATCGCTTGGTGTTTGCTTGTCATTGGCAAAAACGCCATCAACTCAGCGAAGGAACTCACCGTCTCATTCAGAGTGGTGCTTTTTCAATTTCCCCAGATCGATTGGATGAGGTTGTGGAAATGCTCTTAAATCCAGATTGCCTACAAGTGCAAGCCAGTAATGATTCAGGTGAGCAGATGGAGTTGTTTTAGGCAAACAGAGGTGGGAAAATCTTGGAGAATAGAAAAAATCTGAAGATTTCCCTCTAGAAGAATCACCAAGCTGTTGCTAACATTGCTGTTTTTGAACGTGCAATGAATGCAGCGTTTTTTTTTGTTGGAATAATTTTCGTTTCATGATAAAATAGTTCATCGTCCTGAATAAGGGCTTTGGTCTATCAAGCGTCAAGGTGTTGGGTATGCCCAACCACGCCCGAAAATAAAGTTGCATTTTTTGCTTGACAGTATTTTTGTCTTTTGCTAAAATGTTTGCCATAGGGGTGCTCCGATAGATTGGGGTAAGCTCTATATAGAATTTCAGACCGTATTCCTACAAGCCCATTTGAATTTATGATTCAGGTGGAGCAGTTGAAGTTTTCAAAATTTAACTTCGGTCATTTTACATCAGGATCCTTTTAAGGAGGAATAGAAACAATGCAGAAATGGTTGAGAACCTTAGCTTTAGTCATGGCAGCAATGATGGTCGTTTTCATGATTGGCTGCGGTGACGACGATGATGACGACGATGATGATAGTGCCGCGGTGGAAGCAACCTTTGTCAGTTCCGTCCCCACAAGCGGTGGTTCGATTGCCGCGAACGGCACGTTGGTGTTAACCTTTGACAATCCGCCAGTGAATGTGACTGTCAATGGCGCGGCAGCTACCATTGCGGGTAAGACCGCAACGTTTGGTGGGCCTTTCCTTGCTTCTAACGCAGTTGCATGGGAGAATGGTCCCGGCGGAAGCGCTGGTAGCACGACTATTGCTTTGACCGTCACAGTAGCGGATACAACTGCACCAACAGCCACTGGTGGTACGGTGAAAGACGGTGATAAAGATGTCGATCCGGAACCGCTAAATACCGATGGTATCACGATTGAACTTAGTGAAGCTATTACCAAACAGTCACTTAAACTGACTCTTGAAGACGGTACTGATGTCGGTTGGCTTTCAAAAATCGATGGTACCAAAGTCATTTTGGAGCCTGTCAAGGGTAAAGAAATTGGCAACGAGACAACCTATGTAGTTCAAGGTAGTGTCGAAGATGCTGCCGGTAACAAGACAGATGTCAAGGTCACCTTCGTCACCAAGGGTAAAGAGTAAGTTTGGGTTCTCTCACCCAAGGTTTCAATGTTAGATTTTAGGGCAACATTTCACATGTTGCCCTTTTTTTTTGTCGATTTTCCACGCCTCCCCTTTTTTCTTATTGACACGAATGGCGAATAGTGATAAAATCAGCGTCCCTTTCAAATCTGTCAGCAAAGTCGGATTTGAAATATTTTTGAACGGTTTTTGAAGCCGAGTTGTCTAACAAATCGAAAGCAGCGATTTAGGGAGAGATTTAAGTGGAAAGAACTGAAGCACTGCTTATCGGAGATCTTCGCGAAGGAGATATGGCGGCGTTAGCCATTCTCGTCGAGAAATATAAACGACTCGTTTATCGCGTAGCGATCCAAATCACGAAAAACCATGAAGATGCGAATGATGTCATGCAAGATACCTTTCTGAAGGTGCATGAGTCAATTCATGGTTTTCGGAATGAGTCGGCTTTTGAAACATGGCTCTATCGAATCGTTGTCAATCATGCAACGAACGTCGTTAAACGGCGAGAACGTCGTCGTGAATCTCCGCTTTCGGCGGCGAGTGAAACTGAAATTCGTCAGGAATTCAAGCGAAAGGTCGATCTGGCGAATAATCCTCACTTGAACGCTGAAAAAAAGGAACTCCAAAAGTGGGTAACTGAGGCTGTAAATAGCTTGCCACTTAAGCATAGAACAGTTGTCCTCCTTCATGAATTTGAAGGCTTAACGCATGCCGAAATTGCATCAATTCTCAATTGCTCGGAAGGAACTGTTCGATCGCGTCTGCACTACGCTCGAAAAAAACTTCGGGCATTTTTGAGACGCTATGTGGATGCCTGTGAACTTCCTCTGAAAAAAGGGTTCAGGGATGGACAACCTCCCCCTACCCCTCCTTCGTAAGGAGGGGAGATCTGCCGACAACGCAGGTTCTCCCCCTTTCATCTTTCTCCCTCTCCTTGTAGGGGAGGGGCCGGGGGAGGGGTTTTGGGAGTTAGAGGGGGTTTTAAGTAATTTTTATGCACCTGTCCGCCCCTAAGGAAATAAAGGGAGAGGGTAAAAAATGAAAGCTCGGTGTTCCTCTGTCCAACGCAACCTTTCTGATTACATGGACCGCATGCTGTCCGGTCGGCGCACTGTTATTGTCGCTGACCACCTGCGCTCTTGTGCGGCGTGCCGCCGTGAATTGGAATCTTTGAAACGTACAAAGGCGTTGTTGCACAATTTTTACGTCGAGCCAGATGCCCCCAATAGCTATTACGACCGCTTTTGGCTACAATTTCAAGATGTAATCGAGGAGCGTCCCCGTCCGATATGGTGGCGATCGACGGTATTGTGGCAGACATTCGCTTGCAACGGGCAGGATGCGTTAGATCGGTTCACTGACTTCTGTAGTTCGTTCATTACCACACCTGTTCAGTCCGTTTTCAGATGGGCGAGATTCTCTCCACTTTATACGTTTATTCTTGCTTTGATGACCACTCTCTTTTTCGTCTCTCACTTTTCCCAGATTCAAGAGCGTCCATGGCAACTTAGCTCAAGTCAGTTGCGGAATTCGTTGAGGGCATACCCAGTTCACCTGATGCAGCTTCAGAAAAATCGGGAATTGGTGCGCAAACGTGAAAAAATTCCCGGAATTCCGCAAGCGTTCTCTGAACAATTTGCTCACACGGCTCAAAAGGCAAGTCAGTTGGGCAGAACCGAAATATTAGTAGAAGATTTGGACGGTCATATTTCTACGCACTTTGTCAGCGACAGTAACATGCTCTGGAAAGTTATCATTGATAATGATATTTTTCCAGATCTACACCCTTATGCACAATTATCAGATCTAGAATCGCTCCTAGCAAGAGAGGATTTTTCGATTCCGTTAGGAGTTGTAAAGAATCCTTTTCAAGAGAAATTTGAACGGGAAAACCGTCAATCGAATGGTTTAATCGAAGTAATGGATGTCCCTTTACGAAGTCTCTCCATTACGGAAGTTTATGATTCCGTTAAACTTTAAAATCGTACTTAGGTATCAAGAAACCTTTCTAAAATCTAATCCCTAACTTAAAAGGAGATTTTCATGAATCCAAAAGTCCTTGGCGCCCTAGGTGGAATTGCTCTGGCCTTTGTTTTATTTTGGCCGTCAGGCAGCTCAAAAAAGGTAGAACGGCTGTACAACGAAGCAGAAATAAGGTATGGCCAGTCCGATTATGAAGGAGCTATTGAGAAGTACGGCGAAGCCCTTGGAGAATCAGTGAAGTGGGGTGTCAAAACAGAGGTTATCGACAAAGATTTTTCCACGCTCGCGAATTACAAAATTGCTGTTAGCTATTCAAAGTTAGCTGAACAATCGGGCGATATTAATCACTACGACACGTCAATTGAATACATTGAAAAAGTGGCTCCGATAGCAACGGTCCCAAAACACCAGGAAGGTATAACTTATCTCTGGGGACATAATCTCTACAAACAGGAAAAGTTTGAATTGGCAGAGCCTAAATTTATGGCTTTGATTGAAAACTTCCCTAACAGCTTGTTTGTCGAGAATGCTTGGTATGCAATCGGACAGTTGAATTATAAACTGCAAGAGTTTGAGAATTCCCGACGTGCTTTTAAGGAGGTGCTTGATGGATTCCCCAACTCAGAATTTAAGGATGACGCCCAACACCTGATTGCTCAGTCTTTCCTCAATGAGCAAAATTACGAGCAAGCTTACCAGGAATTCGATAAGCTCGCAACTGAAGAGTTTAAAAACTATCCGCAATTGCAAGCCGAAGCGATGTACAAAGCGGGTTACTGCTTAAATCGACTCGCCCGTGATAATGAGGCGATTGGGCAATATACCAATTTTATTACGCAGTTCCCCAATAGCCAGTATGTCACTGCCGCTTACTTTGACATGGGCGCAATCTACTCGAAGCAGAAAGACTATGACAACGCAAGGGTAAACTACGAACTTGCTTTACAAAATACTCAAGACCGCGACCTGCAAGCGGAAATCCAAGCCTCAATTGGTCGGACCTACTACGATCAGGAAGATTACGCAAACGCTATCACGGCATATACGACGCTTCTTGAAGAGTATCCAGAGAGTGAGTTTATTGCTGAAGCCAAACTCGGTGTGGCGGATAGTAACTTCAAGCTTCAGAGTTGGAGTGAAGCTGCCGCCGCATACATACGGGTCATTGATGAACATCCGGATCAGACCGATTTCATCCCCTATTCAACTTACCAGATTGGTGAAGCTTACTACAAGTTAGGTTCCAATCGAAAAGATAGCGGTGAAACAGATCTGGCGAATGAAGACTTTGAGAAATCATTGACTTGGTATCAAAAAGTGATCGACGACTTTCCAACCGATCCTGTCGCACCTCATGCGCTTTATGGCGCGATCTGGGCGTTGAATGACCTCGGCCGAAAGGAAGAGCTCGAGCGGGTCGCGCGGGAATTTATCGATAAGAACCGCAATGATCCGGATTTCGATATCCTCGCCGCAGAGGTTCAATTAAAGTTTGCCGATATGAAGTTTAATGACTTCAAGCAATATGAAGAAGCGGCAGTAGAATATGCGAAACTCTGGGATTATCCTCCATTGCCCAAATTCCATATCATTAAATTGATCGGGAAATTTCAAGAAGGTCGGTCATACTATGAATCCGCTGAGCCGGAAGGCTTCCGTGAGGGCGATGCCGATGCGAGCTTTGACGAGGCACTGCTTCAAAAATCTGTGGTCGCATATCAACAATCAATCGATATGTTCAAGGACTCAGCCTTCCTACCCGGCATAGAAGAAGAGCGCTACGATGACTTTCCCGAACGTGTGCAGCAGGTAGAAGCTTGCACGATGAATCAAGCGCTCGCCCATGAAAAACTCAATCAGTGGCAGCAAGCACGTACCCTTTACGCCTCAATTCCGGATACGAGTGGGAATTACGAACGGGCGCAATTGTTGGTTGCTCAAAGCCATGTTAAAGAAGGAAATCCGGACGAAGCTATCAGTGTATATAACTCAATCATGGATAGCTTGAACCAAGATAACCGTTCGCTTGCTCAAATTAAGCTTGCCGACCTCCTGCGTTCAGCAGAACGCTTTGGCGAAGCTGCAGAAAAGTATGAAGCCGTTGTTGCAAGCAATCCAACGGGTGAATATGCAGACGATGCGCAATACCTTGTTGGGCTCTGCTACTACAAAGCCGCAACAGACGACCCCGCATTTTTTGAAAGATCGGTCACAGCTTTTGAAAAAATGCTAAGTGAGTATGCCGAAAGTCCAAATGCCGTTGAAGCCTACTACGGGCTTTCCCTGGCCTATCGCGACATGGCGGACATGGCGATGAAGCAGGGCGACGAGTCTAAATGGGCAAAGGTTTTAGAGGTCGCTGACGCAGCAAATGAAAAATATGCCAGCAGTGACGATGAAGGTGTTAAAAGGACATTGGGGCATATTGATCTGGTCAAAGCCACGGCGATCGAAAAGCAGGGGCTCGAATCTGAAGAGCAAATGGATGACTTAATTGCAAGCCTGAAGCGCATTGTGAGCAATGACGCAGCTCCGGAAGACGCTCGCGTGCGAGCGCAACTGAAAATTGGTCACTTGTACTACGGAGCAGGCAACTATAATACAGCACTTGGCGAGTACCAGACATTCGTCCAGTTGTTCCCTAACAGTGACCTTCTGACAAATGCGATGTATCAAATTGCGGTGTGCTACTATCAGCAAGCACAGCTAACGGAAGATGAAGGTGGCAAACAACTTGCGTACCAAAATTCTGCTAAAACTGCATCGGAAGTTCTCGCAAAAAATCCAGACGTTGATACATCAATAAGCTCGTCCTATACACTCGGACTCGCAAAGTTTGGTTTGAAGGACAACGCCGGCGCAATCGAAGCGTTCCGTCAGACAACGTCCTATGAAGGACAAGAAACGGAAGAAAGCCGCAAGGGACTCATCTATCAGGCGCACTCGCGTCTCGCGGAGTTGAATTCCTCTGTGGGTGATTACGCCGCCGCCGTGGGTGAGTATCAATATATTGTTGATCATACCGATGATGATACCCTCAAAGGGTCTTCGTACTTTGCTAAAGCTTACGCGCTTGATGAGCATCTGAAGCAGTATGATGATGCCTTGTTGAATTACCAAAATGCCTTACAGTTGTCAAACGATCCAATTATCAAAGCGCAGTCGCACTATCGTTCGGGATTGATTTATCAGGAAAAGCTGAATCAACTCGACAAAGCGTTGGCTTCATACGAAACCCTTGTGTCAGACTATTCAAATGAAACCGATTCCAATATTGAGGCGATGGTTGCCGATGGTCAAATTCGCAAATCTGACCTCTACGTGAAATTGGGACGTTTGGATGATGCCGTTAGCGAAGCGATGGATGCGCTCAAGGTCGCAAAAACTCGCGCACAAAAGGTGTCAGCCCAATACAACCTCGGTTTCCTGTACTTTGACAAAGCTCGCTCAATATACTCAGCTGAAGTGGGTACTGATTTACAGCCATATATCGATGCGAGCCGAGAAGCGGCAAATGCCTATTTTGACGTGAGCGAAGCAGCAGGGCAGCTCAAAAAGGGCGAGCGGCTTAATGTTTATGTACAGAATGCGTTATTCCAAGCAGGGCAGATCTGGTACTCCCTCGGTTCCGGGATTAAACTCCCCGAAGACCTACAGAGTGCCATTCCAGCACTGAAAAGGTTCGTGGAATATAATGATCAAGGTCTGTTTGCCTCGTCAGCCGAGTTGACCACGAATGTCGAAACGACGTTGACGTATATTGGATCTTCCTACTTTGAACTCGGGCGGATGCAAGTCGGTATAGATAGTGAACTGACCGATAAAGCCGTTGGTCTCTTTGAGCAAGGGGCAGACGGCTTTAAAGAACTCGTTCGCCGTTTTCCAAAAGCGAAAGATGCACCACTGTGGCAATATCAAGCAGGGGAATCTTATTACGCCGCTCAAAAATATCCCGAGGCAATCGCTGAGTACGGTAAAGTCAGAGCTATCGATCCGAAGCATGAAAGCGCTTCTGAATCGCTGTATGCGATGGCGACCTGCTATCAATTCCTCTCGGAAGAGGCGGGAGACGATCAGGATGCCCAAGCACAATGGCATTCAAAGCTGTATGAGACTAACGAGGTTCTCATAGAGAACTATCCGAACAGCCCTTATACGGCGGATGCGCTGATCAATCTCGGCAACAAGTTCTACAACCAAGGATCCAATTCGGATATTGGTAATGCAGAACGCATCCAACTTTACCAGTTGGCGGTCGAGAAATATCAGCAAGCGATGGATACGCCGGGGATTGGTGCGGACTCAAAGAACACCGCCGCGCTCTACATGCGTGATACCGAAACTGCACTCGCCGCTGATCTCTATATCCAAGCGACCTCCAACTTGGATAAGGCAAAATTGGCACGTAAAGATGCTGAGGAAACAGCAATTAATCAAGTTGTTGCTGAATTCGAGAACATCATTAGCATGTATGACGGTACCAAATACGCCGATCTTTCTTTAGTACAGATTGGAGAAGCCTATATGGTACGGGCAGATAATGATGACAAATACTACAATAAAGCACTGGATTCCTTTGATAAGCTGTGGAGTAAATATGGTGCACAGCCTCCTACAGACACACAGGTCGCTAAAGCTTTGAAGTATGCACAGAATCAAATTAACTCAATCTCAGCTTATATGAAATCTCAGCAGATTCAACGGATAACAGGCGGCGGTGAATAAGCTTTACCGCTCATTGCATGTTGATTCATCAAATTCTGTCGATAAAGGCGTTTGGGATATTTTCTCAAACGCCTTTTTTGTTTGTTGCCCGAAACACAGTGCAACAATCGGAAATGTAATTGATTAAAAAATGCAACAGGGGTATAAAAATCTGCAATCGGCGGTTAGCCCAGTATAAGAAACATGCGTGACACGCAAGCGACAATATGAATCATCAAGCCATTGCCTTATTGGCCTATCCCCACTGGCAACTTCCATTTTTTGCGCAGTGGCACAATCATTGCGTATTTCATAAAAAAGGCTACGATTAGGAAAAGAGAAGCACATATAAAAGATACACACCAACTCTATTAAACGCCCGGTGTAAATTATCCGTAGAGGCATGTTCCTGCGGCTATCTGTGGGCGACGCTACGCGAGCGTCCAAGATCTACGAGCGTTAATCCAATAAAATTAGGCTTTGAGAAAACCCGCACCGGATGTTTAAGGGGAAAGAATTTCCTAATCTCCATCTCAACCCCAAAAGTGTGCTAGCTTGTCACACGGAAAATCGAATCATTTTAAACTTCCGAAAGTGTCAACATGCTGAACAATCCTGAAAATTAAATACCTTGTCCTTTATTTTTTTAGTGTTGAATTGGTGTTTGAGACATGTTATAATCTCCCAATCTGAATTTATATCTTTACAATATCTTTCTGAGATAACAGTTGAATTTTCGCATTTCTATGTCGAGTATCAATCCACTTTTGAACGACCGAAAAATTTCAAGCAAATCGCGTGAACATAGATACAGGATGCAAAGTTAAAAGTAATCGAATTATGAACATCCCATTATCGCATAAGGAGAACCATCTATAATGAAAGTTTGCCGAATAGTCATCGCATTGATTGTAGCTTGCTGCATGTTTAGTGTAAACCAGGTTTTGGCGATAGAATTCAAAGCAGATATCTCAACGAGTGCTAGCGGAACCTCTAAAGCCCCGTTCGCTTTTAATAAAGGAACCACCCTCAATCTAAACTTTAACCAAATATCCATCAATGGAAATGTGTCAGTCGGTCCGTTGAATGTGGATTTTGACTCAAACAACGGGACGATAAACAGTGGTCTACATACAGTTGTGTTAGGCGAAGGATCGCACACCGCCACCGTCACCATTGATTTTAGCGTGAGCACCTCAAGTAACATCATCAATACCGTACTTGGCGACCCCGAGTTTACGGATTCAAAAATCTTCACTAGCACCATCACCGTACCGGCTGGCGCGACCCAGACCTTCGAGATTGAAGTCATCGGCGAGGTCCGGGAATTAAACGCAACTGTCAGTGGTTCGGTGAGTGGCGGCGCTAACTTCCCCGGCGTCCTCGGTAGCACCATTCCGATTACTATTGTCTTTACCGAGGATGTCGCGGCAGGAGGCGACCTATCCTTCAGTGGAAGTTTCTCAGCGAAGCTGGCGTTAAACATGCGTATTGAGACCCTGAGTTCGCCACCGGTGGTTGACAGCGCAAGCATCGCCGTTCAGGACGGTGGGGACCCGTTTGTCACTAGCACGCTGCTAGTGACTGCGACGGGAACAGACCCTGAAGACGGGCCACTGACGTTTCCGGATGCCTTTTCTGTGCAGTGGCTGAAAAACGGCTCACCGATTCCCGGCGCGACAGGGACAACCCTCACCGGCCAATTCGTCAAAGGGGATAAGATCTCCGCCGCAGTGACCGCCATCGACAGCGGCGGCAAGGTGAGCGAGCAATCAAGAGTGAGTAACGAAATCACGATTATAAATTCTCCACCGACGAAGCCAACAGCGGTCAACATCACTCACGATGGGCCACCGACTGTTGAGAGCGCGCTCATGGTGAATTTTATCCCCGGCACAGATCCGGACGGCGATCCAGTCACTGCAAGGGTTTCGTGGTTCTTTGATGGTCAAGAACAGAGCGATCTTGAAGATGCTTTTCGTGCTAGTGGTGGTATTGAGAAAGGAACAGAAGTTACGGTTGAAGTCAGTTCACAAGATAACAATCAACCGACTCCGGGGACAAGTGAACTTGCACTAAGTCCCCCTGTCTCAATCGGCAATACCGCACCGGCGATTGCCGATGTCGGTCCACAGAGTGCGACAGAAGGTGCAGAGTTCAGCATTTCAATTACGTTGATCGATCCGGATGCGGAAGACGCGGATGATTTAGATGTGCAAACTCCAGAAATCCTTGGGTTCACCGCGGAAGTGCCTGACGGCCAACCCGAACCATCCATATCCAACTTGCGTTTCGATCCAAATCCTCACGTAAAAGGAACACCGGAAAATATTCCCCCCGGTGGAGCAACCTTCAAAATCAGACTGACCATCACTGACGATAAGAATAATGATGATAGTGATGTTAAGACTTCAACGCTTGAGTTCGATCTCTTTGCCAGAAATGATAATAATTTGCCTGTTTTCACGGTCACGACCGCTCCTTCCCCGTTAGCACTTGTGGTTTCGCAAGATGGTACAAGTGTTACAGCTTCGGTGACCGCGAGCGCAACCGACCCAGATGCAGAAGAAGTCATCTTGACCGCCTTCTCCACCGATTCATCCGTTAGCGCAGATATTAGTGCTTTTAACAGTGCTGATGAAACCCAGACGGGTAAGGGCCCTACCCGTGAATTTAGCAAGACCCTGAACCTGTCCTTTAATCAGGATGACTTATCAGATCTTGATGGGGACGGTCAACTCGATGGGCGGATCTTCGAAATCACATTCCATGCGAATGATGGCAACGGTGCTATTGTGGATAGAACGGTTTCGATTGCACTCGATACTGTACTGCGAAATCTTCCCCCCACATTGACGATTCCGGCGCAAACGCTTCAAAAACACAATGATCCCACTGAGGATGTGTTTAACCTCAACTTCAATCAGCCGGACTTCGTGAACGATCCTGAAGATCGGACTCCCCTCAATTTTGCTGTCAAGGGCGACGCACCGACAGGGTTCAATCTTGGCGCAGACGGTAGTCTCACCTGGGACTTTTCGACCATCCCCGCAGGTACTCGTTTGGTAGAGATTAGGGTAACGGATACTCCTGGCCCCAATCAGACCGCTGAATCAGCGACGCAAGTAGTTACCTTTACAATTGAACGCGATCCAAATGACCCCCCTGTGATCGCTGTGACCGCTCCAGACACCGTCAATGAAAATGAGATTTTGACCATTAAGCTCAGCGCAACAGACCCGGACAGAACCCCTGTGGTCTTTACCGCAAGCGGATTACCGTCCTGGCTCTCTTTTGGCGCATTTACGTCTCCAAATGATGCGAACCCTGAACTATCGAGCCAAACGGTTTCCGGTATCGTACCTTTTGATGTAAGCACAGGTGAAGATGTCGAGGTCACGATAGAATTCATCGC
Organism: Candidatus Poribacteria bacterium; assembly: GCA_022567695.1. Classification (GTDB taxonomy): domain Bacteria; phylum Poribacteria; class WGA-4E; order WGA-4E; family PCPOR2b; genus JADFGN01. The sequence goes on from JADFGN010000076.1 coordinate 16,929, forward strand.
AACGGATGCGGCGAATGTGCAGGATTCAGAGACGATAACAATTACCGTCAAAAATACCAATCGTGATCCGGTGTTTAATCCGATTGCTCCTGTATCCCTCCGGGAAGGTCAAAGTGCTCAGATTACTCTAAGTGCCACTGACCCCGATGGTGACGATCTGATATTTAGACAGACAGCGGGGCTGGGGGCAAATGGAGCCGTCGATGGAGCAATAGAAAACCTGTCGGGAACTACCTATACCCTCAACCTCACCGATAGGTTTGATGTCGTCACCGCTGATGAAACAAAGACCGTTACGTTTGAAGTGACCGATGCTATTACGTTTACAGGACTTGAAAATAGGCAGCCCAATCGTTTACAAGCTGCTCTAGTGAGCATTGATGTCAGTATTACAATTGTTCACGTTCCCAGACCTCCCGACATTCAGCCAATTGGCGATCAGACAATTCTCGTGAATGGAACCTCTGAGGTCGAGATTATCGCCGTGGACCCAGATGGAAATCCGCTTCCGGTAGGAACCTCTTTGTCCGTATCCGAGGTCCCTAGTGCGAGTTTCATCCCTTCATCGATTGACGACCCGGACGGAGATGGGAAATTCATCTTGAGTTTGACTCCGGCAACTACCGATGTAGGCGACTACGAACTCACGATCGATGTCACAGTGGATGGTGAATCGGATTCAAAATCCTTCAAGTTAACGGTCGAACAACGGATTCTAGGAAAGCTTACGGTAACGGTCAGCGGCGGCGGAAACTCCTTAGATCCTGTTAAGTTGTCGATTGTCCCGCCAAGTGAGGATGACGTTGTTGTGCTGGTGATAGATTCCGGTCCTGTACAGCTCACAGACAACAGTTTCAGTGCACTATTTACCCCGGGAACTCATAACTACACTGTCACTGCCACTCCTAGCGGACAGCTAAATCGCTTACAAGACACTCCTCCCTCAGAAACGGGGACATTCAACGTTCCTAACACGCCGCCGAGTGTCACCGTTCCAACATTCAGTGGAACGGCAATCGCTGGGCAAACGACGGTTCCGGTCTCCGTGGCATTGGAAGATATTGACGATCAAGATTTGACCGTGCAAATCTTTGTTGATAATGATACGCAGCCGAGCCTCACGAGATCGGGGCTACAATCGAACTCGGTTCATACATTGCAGTGGCCTTACCCAAACAGTCTTTCCACCGGGACGCATACCGTAAAAATTAGTGTCAGCGACGGGATTGCGCCACCTGTGATATCCTTGTCCTCCATAGAAACCTTTAATCCCGCAACTGTGGGTGCACCAACGCTCAATACGTTGCCATCGCCTGCCCCGCGCATCGTCAATGTTACCGGTCAAAAAGACACGTCATTTTCGTTTAGTCCCGAACTGTTCGTCAACGGAAGTCAAGTTGGCACAGGTCCCTCGGATACAAACGCGGATTTTGCGTTTAATGGCGTTGAGTTGCTGGCTGCCGATAATACTATTAAAGCACGGCTCACCGCTGTGTTTCCTTTTCGGGTAAATGGCCCGGTCGGCGCAAGAAGCCAGCGTGTGGATGGAAGTGGACAGCCTCTCACTTATTTCTCTGGAGGAGGGCGTTTTGAAGTTTCCTTCAGTTTTGAATCGGTAGCACTTGAAGAACAGTACACAGGACCTTTCTCAACGGCACTCACCGCAACTGTCGATGGCGATCCACCTACGATTGAATTTACCGCCCCGAACGCGGTTGTCTCAGACAGGCAACCTGAGATTGTGGCAAGAATCACAGATCCAAATCTGGATGCAACAACGATACGGTTTCAAATCAGCGGATTTCCTGGTGCAATCATTCCGACATTTAACTCAACCACTAAACTTGCGAAACATACGCCGACAACGCCTTTACCGTTTGGTACAAACCGTGTAACGGCCAAAGCAACGGATCTCTCAGGCAATGAAGGGACTGCCCAGTTTGATTTCCTCGTTAGTCCGCTCGCCATTAGAGACGACAAACCGCCTGTCTTAGACGAGAGTCCGGCGGATGGGACAAAGGTTCGGACACTTAGCACACCCGTTGTCGTTCAGGTCTCGGATTCACAATCGGGGCCAGACCCAAGCACAGTTTCTGCAACAGTCAACGGAACAGCGGTAAACGCCAGCTATTCAGCGAGTGATGAAAATAACGGTCAAATCTCATTCACCGCAGAAGTTGCGGTAGATGGAACTGTCCAGGTGGAGGTTAGCATTGCGGATAAGGCAGGAACACCTGTTCAAGTAAACCGTGGTTTTGCAGAAAATCGTCAACAAACTGAAAGCCAGCCGAATGTCGCCACGAAGACATGGTCCTTTGATGTTGATACAACCGGGCCGACGGCAACACTCCTTGGTTTGGCTGACTGTATCAGCGATGCCGCAATCACGGTAACGGGCGCAATTGATACCCCGGAAGCGGACGTGCGTGTTAAACTCATTCAAAATGGTAGTGATACCGGATTGGAAGTTTCAGCCGACGAATTCAGCGGTAGCTTCACCTTCACCGGTGTGCCAGCAGTCATTGGCCCGAATACCCTCAGTGTTATATCGCATGACGCGCACGGCAATGCGGGGTCATCTAACACCGTCGAA